>CAZKGD010000025.1:0-40248 GCA_964552215.1 uncultured Caldimonas sp. | reverse complement strand
TGGTGGAGGAGGCTGGATTCGAACCAGCGTAGGCGTAAGCCAACAGATTTACAGTCTGCCCCCTTTAGCCACTCGGGCACCCCTCCGCGGCGAACCACAGATTATATGTTGAGTTTTTGTCGCTGCCAATGCCCCCATGCGCGACGCGCGCTCACCAGCAGATTTCACCCCTGCCGCGGCCGGTCAGCCAGGCATTGGCCTGACTGAAGTGCCGGCAACCGAGGAAGGGCACAGGGGGACGGCGCGCGGACAGGGGCGAGGGGTGATTGCTGGCCAGGATGGCATGCCGCGTGGTGTCGATCAGCGGGCGCTTGGCCTGGGCGCTGGCGCCCCAGAGCAGAAAGACACTGCCGCAGGACGCCTCGGAGACGGCGCGGATCAGCGCGTCGGTGAGGTCCTCCCACCCCCGGCCTGCGTGGCTGGCGGGCTGACCGTCCTCCACCGTGAGCACGGTGTTGAGCAGCAGCACCCCCTGCGCCATCCACCGGCTCAGGTCACCGCTGGCCGGCGATGGATTCCCTGTATCGGAAGACACCTCTTGATAGATGTTGCGCAGGCTCGGGGGCAGGCGTTGCCCTTCAGGCACGGAGAAGGCCAGGCCCTGCGCCTGGCCGGGGCCATGGTAGGGATCCTGGCCCAGGATGAGCACCTTCACTGCGCCGGGATCGCCCGCCTGCAGCGCGCGGAACACCTGGGCGGGGTAGACGATCGCGCCCTCGCGCACGCGCCCATCGACAAAGTCGACCAGGGCCCGGCCGGCCGGACTGGCGCGGAAGGGCTCGGTGACGGCGCGCCAGCCTGCGCCCACACGGTCGAAACAGGCACCGAGCGGCTCGCACAGACGGTTGTTCGCGGCGTCCGTCGCCGCGAACAGCGGGGCCTGAGCGCTCACGCGAAGAGGGCCGCCAGGGCCTCGCCGGGGTCGTCGGCGCGCATGAAGGCCTCGCCCACCAGGAAAGCGTGCACCCCCGCGTTGCGCATGCGCTGCACATCCGCGCGCCCGAGGATCCCGGATTCGGTGACCAGCAGACGGTCGGCTGGCACCGCGGGCAGCAGGTCCAGCGTGGTGTCCAGACTCACCTCGAAGCTGCGCAGGTTGCGGTTGTTGATCCCCACCAGCGGGGTCTTCAGGCGCAGGGCCCGATCGAGTTCGGCCCCGTCGTGCACCTCCACCAGCACCGCCATGCCCAGCCCGAGCGCCACGGCTTCGAGATCGGCCATCTGGGCGTCGTCGAGGCAGGCCGCGATCAGCAGGATGCAGTCGGCGCCCCAGGATCGCGCCTCGAAGACCTGGTACTCGTCGATCATGAAGTCCTTGCGCAGCACCGGCAGCGGGCAGGCGGCCCGGGCCTCGCGCAAGTACTGCGGCGCACCCTGGAAGAAGCGCTCGTCGGTGAGCACCGACAGGCAGGCCGCGCCGTGGAGGGCGTAGCTTGCGGCGATCTCGGAGGGCACGAAGTGCTCGCGCAGCACGCCCTTGCTGGGGCTGGCTTTCTTGACCTCGGCGATCACGCCAGCGCCGCCGGCTGCGATGCGTTGGCGCAGGGCGCCGACGAAGTCACGCTGGCCGCCGAGCGCCTCGGCCTCGCGGCGCAGGCTGGGCAGGTCACGCGCGCGGCGCGCCGCAGCCACTTCCTCGCGCTTGACCTCGACGATGCGGTGCAGGATGTCGCTCATCTCAGGCCTTCCCGCCCAGCTTCTGCGTGACGGCCACGAACTGGCTCAGCTTGGCCAGGGCCTTGCCCGAGGCCACGGCCTCGCGGGCCAGGCGCACACCCTCGGCGATGGAGGGCGCCACGTTGGCGCAGTACAGGGCACCCGCGGCGTTGAGCAGCACGATGTCGCGCACCGGGCCGTCCTCGTTGGCCAGCGCGCGCTGGATGCACTGCACCGATTCCTCCTTGCTGGCCACGCGCAGCACACGGGCATCGTAGACCGGCAGGCCGAAGTCGGCCGGGTGGACGCTGTACTCGCGCACTTCGCCGTCCTTGAGTTCACCGACCAGGGTCTCGCCGGACAGCGAGATCTCGTCCATGCCGTTCATGCCGTAGACGATCATCACGTGCTCGGCGCCCAGGCGCTGCAGCACGCGCACCTGGATGCCCACCAGGTCGGGGTGGAAGACGCCCATGAGCTGGTTGGGGGCCCCCGCCGGGTTGGTGAGCGGGCCCAGGATGTTGAAGAGCGTGCGCACGCCCAGTTCCTTGCGCACCGGCGCGGCATGCTTCATGGAGCCGTGGTGGTTGGGCGCGAACATGAAGCCGATACCCGTTTCGGCCAGGCAGGTGGCCACCTGCTCGGGGTTGAGCATGATGTTGACGCCCAGGGCCTCGAGCACGTCGGCGCTGCCGGTGCTGGACGACACCGCGCGGCCGCCGTGCTTGGCCACGCGCGCGCCCGCCGCAGCCGCCACGATCATCGCGGCGGTGGAGATGTTGAAGGTGTGGGCCGCATCGCCGCCAGTGCCGCACAGGTCGACGAGGTGCGCCTTGTCGGCCACGGGCACGGGCGTGGCGAACTCGCGCATGACCTGCGCCGCAGCGGCGATCTCGCCGATGGTTTCCTTCTTCACGCGCAGGCCGATGGCCAGGGCGGCGATCATCACCGGCGACATCTCGCCGCTCATGATGCGGCGCATCAGGGCCAGCATCTCGTCGTGGAAGATCTCGCGGTGTTCGATGACCCGGGTGAGGGCCTCGGTGTTGGTCATGGTCATCGTGGCCTCCTCAATGCAGGTTCAGGAAGTTCTTCAGCATGGCGTGGCCGTGTTCGCTGAGGATGGACTCGGGATGGAACTGCACGCCCTCCAGCGGCGTGCGCGTGCCGGCCAGGGCGGTGTGGCGCACGCCCATGATCTCGCCGTCGTCGGTGGTGGAGGTGATCTCCAGCTCGGCCGGCAGGGTCTCGCGCTCGATGGCCAGCGAGTGGTAGCGCACCACGCTGAACTGGCGCGGCAGGCCGGTGTACACGCCCTTCTGGTCGGTGGTGATGGTGCTGGACTTGCCGTGCATCTGCACCTGGGCGCGCACGATGCGCCCGCCCAGGGCCGCGCCGATGCTCTGGTGGCCCAGGCACACGCCCAGGATGGGCAGTTGTCCGGTGAAGTGGCGGATGGCCTCGACGCAGATGCCGGCCTCGGCCGGTGAACACGGGCCGGGCGAGAGCACGAGGTGGTCGGGCTTGAGGCCCGCAATGCCTTCGAGCGTGATCTCGTCGTTGCGGAAGACGCGCACCTCCTGGCCCAGTTCGCCGAAGTACTGCACGAGGTTGTAGGTGAAGGAGTCGTAGTTGTCGATCATCAGCAGCATGACAGTCTCCTTCGGGCTCAGAAGCCTTCTTCGACCAGCTCGGCCGCGCGGATGAGTGCGCGGGCCTTGACCTCGGTCTCACGCCATTCCATCTCGGGCACTGAATCGGCCACAACGCCGGCCGCGGCCTGCACGTACAGGGTGTTGTCCTTGACGATGCCGGTGCGAATGGCGATGGCCACGTCCATGTCGCCAGCGAAGCTGAGGTAGCCGCAGGCGCCGCCGTAGATGCCGCGCTTGACGGGCTCCAGCTCGTCGATGATTTCCATCGCCCGGATCTTGGGTGCGCCGGTCAGGGTGCCGGCGGGGAAGCTGGCACGCAGCACATCGAGGTTCGTCATGCCCGGCTTGAGCAGGCCTTCGACGTTGCTGACGATGTGCATCACGTGCGAGTAGCGCTCCACCACAAACGCCTCGGTCACCTGGACGCTGCCGGTCTGGGCGATGCGGCCGATGTCGTTGCGGGCCAGGTCGATGAGCATGAGGTGCTCGGCGCGCTCCTTGGGGTCGGCCAGCAGTTCCTCTTCCAGCGCCTTGTCCTGCTCGGGCGTTGCGCCGCGCGGGCGGGTGCCGGCGATCGGCCGGATGGTGATCTTCTCGCCCTCGGGGGCATGCTCGTGCCGCACCAGGATCTCGGGTGAGGCACCGACGATCTGGAAGTCGCCCAGATCATAGAAGTACATGTAGGGCGAGGGGTTGAGCGAGCGCAGCGCACGGTACAGCGACAGCGGTGACTCCGTGTAGCGCTTCTTCAGGCGCTGGCCGATCTGCACCTGCATCATGTCGCCGGCGGCAATGTATTCCTTCGCCTGGAGCACCGCGGCCAGGTAGTCGTCCTTGGCGAATTCACGTTCCACCGCGTGCGAGACGCCACGGCGCACGGGCGGGGCGGTGACGCTGTACTTGAGCTTGTCGGTGAGTTCGGCCAGACGGCGCTTGGCGCGGAAATAGGCCTCGGGCTCGCGCGGGTCGGCATAGACGATGAGATAGAGCCGCCCCGAGAGGTTGTCGATGACGGCCAGTTCCTCGGTCTGCAGCAGCAGGATGTCGGGGGTGCCGATGCCACCGTCCTTGTGCACCTTGGCCAGCTTGGGCTCGACGTAGCGCACGGTGTCGTAGCCGAAGTAGCCGGCCAGCCCGCCGCAAAACCGCGGCAGGCCGGGGCGCAGCGCCACCTTGAAGCGTGCCTGGTACTGCGCGATGAAATCCAGCGGGTTGCCCTCATGGCTTTCGACGACCTGGCCGTCGGTGACCACTTCGGTGGTCCAGCCCGTGGTGCGCAGCAGGGTGCGCGCCGGAAGGCCGATGAAGGAGTAGCGCCCGAAACGCTCGCCGCCCACGACCGACTCCAGCAGGAAGCTGTGGCGGCCCTGACCGGCACCGTAGGCCAGCTTCAGGTAGAGCGAAAGCGGGGTTTCGAGGTCGGCAAACGCCTCGGCGATGAGGGGAATGCGGTTGTAGCCTTGCTGGGACAGGCTCTTGAATTCGAGTTCGGTGATCACGGGGCCCTCCAGGCCTGGACGGGCGATCCTGTGGAACGGCACCACCCAGGCGGGTCATGGGAAGCGGAATCCTGCGGGATTCCTGGGCGCCGAACCCGCGCGCGTATCAGGGCCGACAGGCCCGGCCGCAACGCGGTGGACGGCAAACTAAACCGGCGAATGCGGGCGACGCCAGGGCCAAGCTCCCCGGTCGTTCTGACCCCTGGTTAGTTTGCGCGACAAGAACATGCATTCGAGTGTAGCAGGGCCCGGCGCCCCGCCATCCCCCTTGCAAGTAGCGAACGTTCGTGTGTTTTTCCTGATGCACCGGACGCGCCAATGCGGCACCATCAGCACCCAGACTGGCCGGATGAGCCGGTTCTTTCCGAGGAGCGCAGTACCCATGCCCACACCCTACACCGCGTCAGCCCGCCGGCTGACTCTGGCCGCGCTGCTGGCCCTGGCGCCGACCCTCACCGTCGCGCAGAACACCGCGACGCCCCCCGCCACCCCGGCGGCCAATGCACCGAAGCGGGTGGTGGACGTGCTGGGCACCAAGTTCGACAGCGAGATCATGCTGGCCGGGCAGCGACTGCAGTTGAACGGTGCAGGGCTGCGCTTCCGGGCCGTGTTCCGCGTCTATGCCGCCGGGCTGTACCTGGGCCAGAAGGCCGACACGCCGGAGGCGGTGCTGGGGGCCCCAGGGGCAAAGCGCCTGAACATCGTGATGCTGCGCGACATTGACGCCAACGAACTGGGCAAGCTCTTCACCCGCGGCATGGAGAAGAACGCTTCGCGCGAGGACTTCGTCAAGGCGATCCCGGGCACGATCAGGATGGGCGAGATCTTCGCCGCGAAGAAGCGCCTGGCCAGCGGCGAGTCCTTCCAGGTGGATTGGGTTCCAGGCCAGGGCACCATCATCCTGATCAATGGCAAGCCCGCGGCCGACCCGATCAAGGAACCCGAGTTCTACTCCTCGCTGATGAAGATCTGGCTGGGCAAGGACCCCGCCGACTCCAACCTGAAGGACGCCCTGCTGGGCAAGGTGCCGCCGCCGGGCAACGAGACGGGCACCTAGGCCAGCCAGGCCTCGATCTGGTCGATCCGGTCGAGGTAGGCTTGCGCCGGCACGGCGCGGATGTCCTCGCCGTGGTTGTAGCCGTAGGTGACCAGCACCACCGGACAGCCGGCGGCATGCGCAGCCAGTGCGTCGTTGCTCGAGTCCCCGATCATCAGCGTCTGCGAGGGCGCCGTGCCCAGCGCCTCGCAGGTGCGCAGCAGGGGCAGAGGGTCGGGCTTCTTGCGCTCGAAGGCGTCCCCGCCAAAGACCTGCTCGAAATATCCGCTCAGGCCCTTGGCTGCCAGCAGGGGGCGGGCAAAAGCCGTGGGTTTGTTGGTAAGGCAGGCCAGCCGCAGGCCGCGGGCCAGCATCAGGTCAAGGCCTTCCCTGACCCCGGGGAAGACCTGGGCGTGGTCGCCGTTGATGGCCAGGTACTGCGCCTGGTAGCGGGCCCAGGCCGCCTCGTAGAGGCTCGGGTCTGCGCCAACATGCGCCAGCGTGCTGCGCAGCAGGTGTTCGGAGCCCTTGCCGACCGTGCACTCGACGAAGCCGCGCCCGACACGCGGCAGGCCGAGGTCGTCGAGGCTGCGGTTGAGCGCCACGACGAAGTCGCCGAGGGTGTCGATCATCGTGCCATCGAGGTCAACGACGGCGGCCTGGAGGCCGGCGCTCACGACAGGGCCGCGCGCATCGCGTCGATGACCGCCTTGTAGTCGGGCTGGCCGAAGATGGCGCTGCCGGCCACGAAGGTGTCGGCGCCGGCGTCGGCCACCTGGCGGATGTTGTCCACCTTGATGCCTCCGTCCACCTCCAGGCGGATATCGCGGCCGCTGGCGTCGATGAGCTGGCGCGCCTGCTCGATCTTGCGCAGCGCCGAGGGGATGAAGCTCTGTCCGCCAAAGCCGGGGTTGACGCTCATGATGAGCACCAGATCGACCTTGTCGAGCACCCATTCCAGCACGTCCAGCGGGGTGGCCGGGTTGAAGACCAGGCCAGCTTGGCAGCCCTCGCCCTTGATGATCTGCAGGGTTCGATCGACGTGAGCGCTGGCTTCGGGGTGGAAGCTGATCAGGTCGGCACCGGCCTTGGCAAATGCCTGGGCCAGGGCATCGACCGGCTCGACCATCAGGTGCACGTCGATGGGCACCGGCCGGCCGTCGCGCGTCTTCGCATGCGGCTTGAGCGCCTGGCAGATCATGGGCCCGAAGGTCAGGTTGGGGACGTAGTGGTTGTCCATCACGTCGAAGTGGATCCAGTCGGCACCGGCGGCGATGACGTTGCGCACTTCCTCGCCCAGGCGGGCGAAATCGGCGGACAGGATGGATGGGGCGATGCGATAGGTCATGAGGCACTCCAGGGCAGGCGGATTGTAGAAGTCCGGCCGACGCCAAAGGATGCGCGGGGTTGCTACCATCCCGGACCATGAATGCCTATGAATTCAGCGTCGACGTGCAGCCGCGGTATCTGCCGGAGCAGTCGGACCCCGAGGGCGGGGTCTTTGCCTTCGCGTACACGGTGACCATCCGCAACACGGGCCGGGTGGCGGCGCAGCTGATCTCGCGGCACTGGATCATCACCGACGCCAACGGGCGAGTCGAGGAGGTCAAAGGCCTGGGCGTCGTGGGCCACCAGCCGCTGCTCAAGCCCGGCGAGGGCTTCGAATACACGAGCTGGACACGCCTGGCCACGCCGCGCGGCACCATGGGCGGCAGCTACTTCTGCGTGGCCGAGGATGGCGAGCGCTTCGAGGCGCCCATCCCGGCGTTTTCGCTGGCGGCCCAGCGCAACAATCTGCACTGAGGGCATGAGCGGCCTTTTCACCCCCCGGCCACCTGTGGCGGTGTGGGATCTGAACTCGCTGCTCGCAGCCCTGGACCCCAAGGCCGAGCGGGCTGAGCGCAACCTCTGGCTGGTGCGTCTGGCCGAATGGCTGCGGCATGCACGGCTCGCGCCCAAGCTTGACGAGGGTGCTTCGGCCAGCCCGCCCGCGGCGCTGGAGGCCCCGCGCGCCACACCCCGGCCGGTGCTCAAGCTGCGCCACCTGCTGAACCTGCTGGACCGCGAGCCCGAGTACCGGGCGAAACTGGTGGAACTGCTGGCCCGCACCCTGGTGGACATGGACGCCACGCTGCTGCTGGCCGACTTCGGTTTTGCCTCGCAGATGGCCTTTTTCGGCGAGGTGCTGGAGCGCATCCAGCGCAAGCTCCTGCCGGGCACGCCAGACACCGACGATCTGGCCGAGCTCTTCCAGCTGGTCTTCTCGGATGCCGAGGACGCACGATGGCTCCAGGCCATCGACGACGACACGCTGGAGCGCCTGGCCGCCCTGATGCGCGAGGCCGTGGCAGCCCGACGCCACCCACGCGCGGCCGAAAGCTGGCGCACCTCGCTGCTGGACGCCACGGTGTTCTGCCTGACCCAGGCGCGGGCTCTGGCCTTTTCGGCCGACATCCGCAGCCGGCTGACCGGCGAGGCACGCGCCCTGGCGCCCTTTCACCAGTTGTTGCGGGCCTTCCAGGCGGTGCGCCAGGAGCTCGAATTCGACGAGCGCCGCGATGAAGCCCTCGTCCCCGCCCTGCGCTACTTCCGCACCCTGCTTGACGCCTGCCGGCGCGATGCCGACACGGTGTATGACGCCCTGGAAGACACGGGCATCTCGGTGGACATCGTGTTCGCCGTGCAGCAACTGCAGGCCCGTCTGGACCGCGCAGGGCAGTTGCTGGACTGCCTGCTCAGCGATGCGCCGGCCCGCGCCGTGCGCGACCTGGTGGTGCAACTGGCCGACACGGCCCAGCGACGGCGCAGCGTGCGCGCACTGATGGCACGCAACTACTCGCTGTTGGCGCGCAAGATGGCCGAGCGCAACGCCGAAACCGGCGAACACTACATCACCCGCGATCGGCGCGAGTACCTGCAGATGTTCTGGCGCGCTGCCGGTGGCGGCGCGGTCACGACGATCACGGTCTTCCTGAAGTTCCTGATCGGCCTGCTGGGCTTCTCGGGCTTCTTCGCGGGCTTTGCAGCCGGCTTGAACTACGCCGCCAGCTTCGTGGTGATCCAGCTCGCCCATTTCACGCTGGCCACCAAGCAGCCGGCCATGACGGCGCCGGCCATGGCCCGCAAGCTGGGCGACGTGGCCAGCGACGAGGCCGTGGAGGACTTCGTCGACGAGGTGAGCCACCTCATCCGCACCCAGGTGGCGGGCATCCTTGGCAACGTGAGCGTGGTGCTGCCCTGTGCGCTGGCGGTGCAGTGGCTGTGGGCCCTGGCCTTCGGCTCGCCGCTGATCGGGGCCGACAAGGCGCAGTACGCGGTCGATTCGCTCAGCGCGCTGGGCTGGACGCCGGTCTATGCCGCCTGTACGGGCGTGCTGCTGTTCGCTTCCAGCCTGATCGCCGGCTGGGCCGAGAACTGGTTCGTGCTGCACCGCCTGGGCAGTGCGCTGCGCTGGAACCCGGGCATCGTGGCCCGGCTGGGGGCGAACCGCGCGGCCCGGTGGTCGGACTGGCTGCAGGCCAATGTCTCGGGCCTGGCGGGCAACATCTCGCTGGGCATGATGCTGGGCCTGGTGCCGGCGGTGGCCGGCTTCTTCGGCATCGGTTTCGACGTGCGCCACGTGACCCTGGCCAGCGGCCAGCTCGGGGTGGCGCTGGGTGCTCTCGGCTGGGAATTGCTGTCCATGCCGGGCTTCTGGTTGGCCGTCGTGGGCGTGATGCTGACGGGCGTGCTCAATGTCACCGTGAGCTTTGTGTGCGCCTTCCGGCTGGCGCTGCGCTCGCGCAACATCCGCCTGAAGGACCGGGGGCGCATTTACGCCGCCGTGCGCCTGCGGTTGCGCCAGCGTCCTGCGAGTTTTCTGTGGCCCGGCCGTGAACCCGCGCCCTCCGCGGTGGTCTGAGCGGGGTCAGCGCGGTGGCGGCTCGCCGTCGTCGGTGCGCTCGCCCTTGCGGCGGCCCGAGAACATCGTCCACCACACGATGAGTATCAACAAGACCAGGGCGCCCAGCGCCTCCAGCAAAATCAACCACATGTCCTTGTCCTGTCTGGTGAGGCCTGCGCGGCCATCGACGCCCTGGCGCCTGGCGGCGGCCGCGGCCATTCTAGGGATGCTCGCGGCATGCGGCACCGCGCCGCCCCAAGCCCCCACGACCGAGCCCCCGCCGGCGTCGGCCACCGTGATCGAGCAGCCGAAGTCGCGCTGGGTTCCCGTGGGCTGGGAGGCCCTGCCGGGCTGGTCGCAGGACCAGACCGTGCTGGCCTGGCCCGCCCTGCTGCGCAGCTGCGCCCGGCCGGCGGCCGGCTGGGAGGCGGCCTGCGCCCGCGCCCTGGCCCTGAGTGAGCCTCACGAGGCGGCCGTGCGGGCCTGGCTGAAGCAGCATCTGCAGCCCTATCGTGTGGAACCGCTCGACGGGGCGCCGACGGACGGTCTGCTGACCGCCTACTACGAGCCGCTGATCGAGGCTCGCCGGGTGCCGGACGCCCGCTTCCGTGTGCCGCTGTACCGCGCGCCGGCCGACCTCGCCCAGCGCCGCCCCTACTGGACGCGGGCCCAGCTCGAGACGCTGCCAGCGGCCAAGTCGGCGTTGCGCGGCCTGGAGATCGCCTACGTGGCCGACCCGCTGGATGCCCTGATCCTGCAGATCCAGGGCTCGGGGCGGCTGAAACTCACCGAACCCGACGGCCAGCAGCGGCTGGTCCGGGTGGCCTTCGGGGGCCACAACGACCAGCCCTACCGCTCGGTGGGTCGCTGGCTGGTGGACCAGGGCGCGTTCTCGCTGGAGCAGGCCTCCTGGCCTGCCATCAAGCAATGGGCCCGCGCCAACCCGCGGCGCGTGTCCGAGATGCTGCACGTGAACCCGCGCTATGTGTTCTTCCGCGAGGAGCCCCTGCCCGATCCCAGCGTCGGCCCGGTGGGCGCGCAGGGCGTGCCGCTCACGCCCGGTCGCTCGATCGCGGTGGACCGTGGCTCCATCCCCTACGGCACCCCGGTGTGGATCGCCAGCACCGAGCCGCCGCTGCAGCCCGGCGGCGAGCCTCGGCTGCTGCAGCGGCTCACGGTGGCGCAGGACACCGGCGGCGCCATCGTCGGCGCCGTGCGGGGCGACTTCTTCTGGGGCTGGGGGGAAGGCGCCGAGGAACTGGCCGGGCGCATGAAACAGCCGCTGAAGATGTGGGTGCTGTGGCCTCGGCCTTGAAGGGGGGTAGCGCCAGGCCTCAGGCGCCGACGTCCTGCAGGATGAGCGAGTGCCAGCCCGTGCGGTAGGTTTCGTAGCCGGGTGACGCGGCATGGGCGATGCACAGGGTGTGGCCGTGCAGGCGGGTCACCACAGACCCCCTCGCCTGACCCAGCAGGTGCTTCCAGCCATTCATCTCGAGCTGGGCCTCCTGATGCTCGGCCGAATCGGCCAGCACCCGGCCGTCGCCGTCGACGATGCACACCCGGGTGCGCGCCCATTCGTCCTGGGTGAGGGGGGTGCGCCGCACGATGGTCTTGGCCAGCGCGTCCCAATCAAAAAGGATGCCCAGCACGCCCACGACTTCGCCATGCACGTCGCCCCCCCGGCGCACGGCGCACGAGTAGACCAGCACATGCTTGCCGCCCACCAGGGCGCAGACCGGCTCTGCAGCAAAGCCGAACTCGCTGCCGTCCGCTGACGCCAGCGCCTGGCGGAACCAGTCTGCCTGGGACACATCGGCGCCCGCGCTGGCAAATTGCTGAGGACGGCCATTGGCCAACACGTGACCGTCCCGCCCGACGAGCACGAGATCCGCATAGACGGTGTAGGAGTCGAGGATCTGGCCCAGCCGGCGCTGGGCGTGCAGGCGATGGGCTTCGCTTGGCTCCGCCGCGCAGGCCACGGCCGCCGCATCGGTGGCCCACCAGCGCACGTCGCAGCTGCGCTCATACAGATTGCGGTCGATCAGGTCGATGTTGACGAGCGCAAGCTCGCACAGGCGGGCGTCTCGAACCTGCGAGATGTACCCGTCCACCGCTGCGCGCATCTGATGGCCGGTCTCATGGGCCTGCGCCCGCAGCCGCTCGGTGAGCGTCTTGACCTCGGCCGACAGCCGGTTCATTTCGGTCGCCACCACGGCAAAGCTGGTGCCGGCGCTGCCCGCGCGCGCCGCTTCGATGCGAGCATTGATCGAGAGCAGCTGGGTCGACAGATTGACCTTGCTGACCTCTTCCAAGGCGCCGTCGACGCCGCCCAGCAGGGCTTCCGACAGCCGCGCGATGGCGGCAATGTGCTGCTCGACGGCGGCCCCCCGGTCGGAGGCGGCGGCCGATCCGCCCGGGGCGGATGCGTGTTCTTGTTTCACGTTTGTCTCCAGATGCACCCCACGTTTGGCTTGTCGGCATCTGGCGGCGGTTCTGAAGCGCGCGGCGCGCACAGCGCACCGCGCCTCCCGGATCAGTAAGTCTTGTACGGCAGGAACTTGCCGCTCATCGTGATGCTGACCCGGTCGCCCTTCGGGTCGGCCTCGCGCTGCAGGTCCATCCTGAAGTCGATCGCGCTCATGATGCCGTCGCCGAACTCCTCATGGATGAGCTCCTTGAAGGTCGTGCCGTAGACGCTGACCAGTTCATAGAAGCGGTAGATCAGCGGGTCGGTGGGCACGGCGGTGGGCAGCGAGCCCTTGTAGGGCACCACCTGCAGCCACTTGGCCGCCTCGGGCGGCAGGCCGAAAACCTCGACCACGGTGGCGGCCTGCTGTTCGGTCATCGTCATCTGGCCGAGGCAGGCGGCCGTCGTCCATTCCTTGCTCTGGCCCACTTGCCGGGCCACGGCCTCCCACTTCAGGCCCTTGCGGACCTTGGCTTCGATGATCATCTCAGTGACGTCGTTGCGGTTCATGCGGTGCTCCTTCGCTTGGTGCGGGCAAGACAATCCCCAAGCCCGTCGCAACGCGGGCTTCGAGGGTGGGTGGAAATCGGTTCAGGCGATGCGTCGCAGCGCCGGGGGAGCGCCGGCGGCCGGCGGGGGGTCGGCGTCGTCGTCCAGGCCCGGGCGCACCACGGTGGGCGTGGCCGGGGCACGGCCGTGCGACAGATCGGCCGAGCGCTCGACGAGAAAGTCCACCAGGTGGTTGCGGATGCGGTAGTACTGCGGATCGTGGTGCATGCCGCTGCGGGTGCGGTCGCGCGGCAGGGTATTCACCACGGCCTCGGCCACCCGGGCGCGTGGGCCGTTGCTCATCAGCAGGATGCGGTCGGCCAGCAGGATGGCCTCGTCCACGTCGTGCGTGATCATGAAGACCGTCTGGTGCGTCTCGCGGCAGATGCGCAGCAGCTCGTCCTGGATGGTGCCGCGCGTGAGCGCGTCCAGCGCACCGAAGGGCTCGTCGAGCAGCAGCATCTTGGGTTGGATGGCAAAGGCCCGCGCAATGCCCACGCGCTGCTTCATGCCGCCCGACAGCTGGGCCGGCTTCTTGTCGATGGCCGCGGTGAGCCCCCCCATGGCCACGTATTTCTCGACGTGCGCATCAACCTCGGCAGCGCTCCAGCGCGGCCAGCGCGAGCGCACGGCAAAGGCGATGTTCTTGCGCACCGACAGCCAGGGCATGAGCGCGTGGCCCTGGAACACCACGCCGCGGTCGAGGCTGGGACCGGCCACCTCGCGGCCGTCCATGAACACATGGCCCTGCGTGGCCGACTCCAGGCCGGCCAGCACGTTGAGGATGGTGGTCTTGCCACAGCCGCTGTGGCCGATGATGCAGACGAACTCTCCGCGGTCGAGGCCGAAGTGGATGCCTTCGAACACGGGCTCAGACGCACCGGGATAGGTCTTGGTGAGCCCCTCGATCTGCAGGAAGGGCGCGCCGGAGGTTTCAGTCGACATAGGTCACCGCCTTCTGGGCCCGCGCGAACATCAGGTCCAGCAGCATGCCCACCACACCGATCACCAGGATGGCGAAGATCACGTTGGTGAGCGAGAGGTTGTTCCACTCGTTCCAGACGAAATAGCCGATGCCCGTGCCACCCACCAGCATCTCGGCAGCCACGATCACCAGCCAGGCGATGCCCATGCTGATGCGCATGCCGGTGAGGATGGTGGGCGCTGCCGCGGGCAGGATCACCTCGAAGGCCTTGCGCAACGGCGAGACCTCGAGCGTGCGCGCCACATTGAGCCAGTCGCGCCGCACGCTGGCCACGCCAAAGGCCGTGTTGATCAGCATCGGCCAGATCGAGCAGATGAAGATCACGAAGATGCCCGAGATGGACGAGTCCTTGATGGTGTAGAGCGCCAGCGGCATCCAGGCCAGCGGCGAGATGGGCTTGAGCACCTGGATGAAGGGGTCGAGCGCCCGGTACACCAGGGGCGACATGCCGATGAGGAAGCCCAGGGGGATGGCCACCGCCGCGGCGATGAGATAACCCAGCCCGACACGGCCCAGCGAGTAGGCCAGCTGCAGGCCGATGCCCTTGTCGTTGGGGCCGTTGTCGTAGAAGGGCTGGGCGAGATGCCCGGCGATGGTCTGGCCCATCTGGCCCAGCGTGGGAAATCCGGAACCGGTCGCCGTGCCTTGCCCCGGGTCCTTGCCCAGCATCTTCGCGTACTCGATCTCCTCGGGCGTCATGGACGCGGCCGGCCCGCTGGCGGTGGGCAGCGTGGCCAGGTGCCAGATGGCCAGCACCAGGCCCAGCAGCATCAGCGACAGAAGGGCCGACTTCAGGCGGGGGGAAGCGGCAGTCATCGCGTCATGTCCGCTTGATCGCAAAGCCCGAGAGGTAGGCTTCCGGCTTCATCGGGTCGAACTCCCGTCCCATGACCTTGAACTTCGGATACGCGCCTTCGGGCGCCTTCTGGTCGAGTTCGGCCATGCGCTTTTTCGCATCGGTGAGGAGGAAGACGCGCTCGGCGATGGCCTTGTAGTCGACCTCGCCCTTGAGGTAGCCCCAGCGCTTCATCTGCGTGAGCATCCACACGGCCATCGAGTGCCAGGGGATGGGGTTGAAGTCGGCGCGGTCGGGCACGTTCTGGATCTTGCCCAGGCCGTCGGCAAACCGCCCGGTGAGCACCTGGGCCACGACGGTCTCGGGCTGGTTGAGGTAGGCCGCCGGTGAGATCACCTTGGCGATGAGCTCGCGGTTGCGCGCCTCGCGGGCCATGGCCGAGGCCGTGAGCACCGCGCGGTACAGCGCCGCGAAGGTGTTGGGGTTCTGCTGGATGAAGGCGGTGCTGGTGCCGAAGGCGCAGCAGGGGTGGCCGTCCCACAGGTCCTTGGTGAGGAGGTGGATGAAGCCCACCTCCTCGAACACGGCGCGCTGGTTGAAAGGGTCGGGGCCCAGGAAGCCATCGATGTTGCCCGCGCGCAGGTTGGCCACCATCTCGGGCGGCGGCACGACGCGGATCTGGATGTCGCGGTCGGGGTCCAGCCCCGCCTCCGCCACGTAGTAGCGCAGCAGGAAGTTGTGCATCGAGAACTCGAAGGGCACGGCGAACTTGAAGCCCTTCCACGTCTTGGGGTCGCGCTTGTCCTTGTGCTTGACGTGCAGCGTGATCGCCTGGCCGTTGGTGTTCTGGATGGTGGCCACGTTCATCGGCGTGGCGTTGGAGCCGACGCCGAGCGAGATCGCCAGCGGCATGGGCGACAGGAAGTGCGTGGCGTCGTACTCCTTGTTGATCATCTTGTCGCGCACCAGGGCCCAGCCGGCGGTCTTGGTGACTTCCACGTTCAGGCCCTGCTTGCTGTAGAAGCCCAGCGGGTGGGCCATGATCAGCGGGGTGGCGCAGGTGATGGGGATGAAGCCGATCTTGAGGTCCTTCTTCTCCAGCGTGCCCTTGTCCTGGGCCATGGCCTGCAGGCTGGCCAGCGGCAGCACGCTGGCGATGGCGGCGCGCGCCGTGTTGGCACCCACCGCCCGCAGGAAGCGCCGGCGCACGGCGTCGTGCGGGAACAGCGCCTTCACCAGAGAGGCTTCGACGAACTGGTTGGAATAGGCCTCGAACTCCGCTGTCTCGCTGCGCTGGCGCAGGGTGCCGATCGCACTCTCGCGGTCGTGGTCGGCCGCATCGTGGTCTGCGCCGCAGCTGCAGCGCAGGCGCAGGGGCCGGTCGGCGTCGTAGGGATCGAAGTGCTGGGCCATCATGGTTCCTTCAACAGCGGATGAGCTCATGCTAGGTCGCGATGCGGCACCGCAACATCACACGTTTCACCAAAGTCCTGTAGGGCTGGCACTACGTGCGCGGGGCTCACACGCTCAGCAGGTTCTGGCGCACCGCATACAGCGCCAGCTCGACGTCGTTCTTGACGCCGGTCTTCTCCAGGATGCGGGCGCGGTAGGTGCTCACGGTGTTGGGCGACAGCGCGAGCTGTTCGGCGATCTGGCCCACGCTGTAGCCCTGGGCGATGAGGCGGAAGACCTGGTATTCGCGGTGCGAGAGGCTGTCATGCGCGGCACCCTCACCCGGCTGGCTGATCGACGTGGCCAGGGCCTCGGCCATCGCGGGCGTGACGTAGAGCCCGCCCGAGGCCGCCTTGCGCAGGGCACTGAGCAGGTGATCGGCATCGGCGTTCTTGTTCAGGTAGCCGGCCGCCCCCAGCTTGAGCGAGCGCACGGCGTACTGCTTGTCGGGGTAGGTGCTGAGCATGAGCACCGGCAGGCGCGGGAACTCCTGCTTGAGCTGGCGCAGCACGTCCAGGCCGTCGCGCTGGGGCATGGCGATGTCCAGCAGCACCACGTCCACCCCACCGCCCCCTTCGAGCTGCTCGCGCACCAGGCGCACGCAGTCCGGGCCGTTGGCGGCCTCGCCGGCGACTTGCATGTCGGGTGCGTCGGCCAGGGTCTGCTTCAGGCCCTGGCGCACGATCCAGTGGTCGTCGCAGATCAGCACATGGATCATGGCAGCAGCACCTCCAGGGCCTGTGGCCGTGGCGCCACAGGTGCAGGTGTGAGCGGCATCACCAGGCGCACACAGGTGCCCTGGCCCGGCGCGCTGTCCACCAGCACCGTGCCGCCGAAGTGCCCGGCGCGTTCGCGCATGCCCATCACGCCGTAGGCCTTGGGGCTTTCGAAGGCGCTGGGCGCAGCGCCCCGGCCGTTGTCATGGATGGCGATGGACAGTTGCAGCGGCGCGGCCTCGATGCGGATGCGCACGGCGCTGGCCTGGGCGTGGCGCGCCACGTTGCTGAGCATCTCCTGGAAGATGCGGAACACGGCCATGGCCTGAGGCGGTGGGGGCTCTGCTGTCGCGGGATCCACCTCCAGGCGCCAGTCGCACTGCAGTTCGCTGCTGTCGATGAACTCCTGGGCCTGCCATTCCAGCGCGGCCCACAGGCCCTGGTGATCGAGGATGGAGGGCCGCAGGTCGGTGATGATGCGGCCCACGTTGTCCACGGCGGTGTCGATGAGCCGGCTCATGGAATGGCACTTGCACTTGAGTTGGGGGCGGTCGTCCAGCCGGCGGTCGAGCCAGGTGACGTCCATCTTCAGTGCCACCAGCAGGCTTCCCAGCTCGTCGTGGATCTCGCGGGCGATGCGCGTGCGCTCCTCCTCGCGCACGGTGTCGAGGTAGGCCGAGAGCTGGCGCAGCTGGGCCAGGGCCTTGCTCAGCGCCTGGGTGCGCTCGGCCACGCGGGCTTCCAGTTCGTCGTTGGCCTGGCGCAGCAGCTCCTCGGCCCGCTTGCGTTCGGTGATGTCCACGAAGGTGACCACGGCGCCCAGCACCCGGCCCTCGTCCAGGATGGGGTAGGACGAATACTCGGCATGGAAGGCGCTGCCATCGCGCCGCCACAGCACCTCGTTGTCGATGCGGCAGGGCACGCCGTGGCGAAAGGCGTTGAAGATGGGGCATTCGGCGGCCGGGTAGTGGTTGCCGTCGGCATGGCTGTGGTGGATCAGCTCATGCATGTTGCGGTGCATCACCTCCTCGGGCGTGTAGCCCAGCAGCGCCGCACCGGCCTGGTTGATGAACACGCACGCGCCAGCCATGTCCACGCCGAAGATGCCCTCCCCGGTAGACTCAAGCAGCAGGGCCAGCCGCTCGCGCCAAGGGCGCGACGCCACGTAGGACGAGGTGTGGGCCGGCAGGACTTCGGCGCTGATCTGGCGCATCGCGGCGTCTCCAGGGCGGGCTCGGACCCGAGGCTCTGCAATCGCCATACCATCGTCACGCCATCGAAATGCACACGAATGGTGCAACACGCGTCGCACGCGTCCACCGGACAGCCCCCCGGCGCGTTGAAGGCAGGAACCCTCGCGCCACAGGCTTTACAAACATTCACGTGCGGGATGCACGCCGGACGCACGACACTTGCACCATGATGGTCATGAAGCTGCCCTCACTCCCCGTCTGCCGCGCCCCCCGGCTTCCCGTCGGTGGACGCACGCTCCTGGTGCTGCCCCTCGCCCTGGTGCTGGCCGCCTGCGCCACGCCGCAGGCCGTGCCCGTGCATCGCCCGGCGCCCGTGGCGGTGAACCAGCCGCTGTACTTCTACCCCACGCGGGGCCAGGACGAGCGCACCCAGCAGCGCGACCGCTTCGAGTGCTACCGCTGGGCCTCGGACCAGACGCGCTCCGACCCCGGCATGACGCCGTTGCGCCACGTGGGCGCACCTCCCCCGGCCGTCTACTACGATCCGCAACCCGGGCGCGACACGGCCCTGGGGGCGGCCACGGGTGCCATCATTGGCGGGATGACCGCCTCGTCGCCTCGCCACGCCGGCGAAGCGGCTGCGGTGGGCCTGGTGCTGGGGGCGATCATCGGTGCGGTGTCTGACCAGGCGCGGGCCGAGAACGCGCGCCAGGCCAATGCCCAGGTGGCTGCGGCCCAGACGACGTCCCTTCAGACCCACGGCGACTTCCGCCGAGCGATGGCGGCCTGCATGAGCGGCCGCGGCTATGCGGTGCGCTGACCCAGCCCACCAGGAGACCCACATGTCCTCCCTGTTTCGCCCACTGCTGGCCTCACTGCCTGCCCTGATCCTGCTGGCCGGTGTCGGCACCCCTTCCGCCTGGGCCAACGACGGCTGGCGCAGCAACGGCCGCGGCGAGGCGCGCGAACGCCAGCACCCGATGGCCCGCGCGGTGGAGCAGAACGAGCGCTCGCGACGCGGTGGCGACGGCGACCGCCGCCACACCAACGCCGGCGGCTGGCAAAGCGGCCCGCAGGTGGGCGACCGTTATGGTGAGGGGCAGCGCCAGCCCCGCATCGGCGAGTCGCGCTTTTCGGGAGACCGCCCGCCGCCGGACCGCCGGGGCGAGCGCCCGGCCGGCCTGCGCGACGGCGCACGCGATGGAGGCTGGCAGGAACACCGCCGCGACCGGGATCGCGACGACGACCGCCGCCGCCCGGGGTCCAGCCCGCACCACAACTCTTACCAGCCCGGCTGGCAGCCCGCCCCGCGCTGGTCGACGCCCCGGCCCGGCCACACCGTCTACCATCGGCCGCCAGCCAGCTATCACACGGTCCACCTGGGAGCGCCCTACTGGTTCTACCAAGGCGCCTGGTACAGCCAGCGCGGCAGCGCCTACGTCGTGGTGCGCCCACCGGTGGGTCTCTACCTGAGCACCCTGCCTTACTACCAGAGGGTCGTCTACGTGGGCCCCTCGGTGTACTACGTCGCGCACGACGTCTACTACGCACCCGTGGCCACGGGCGGCTACCAGGTGGTGGAGCCACCGGCCGGGGTCGTCTCCTCCGGCGTGACCTTCGACTACCCCATCGCCTATCCTGCGCGCAACCAGAGCGAGGCACAGCAGGCCGACGACCAGTTCCAGTGCCATGAGTGGGCGGTGCAACTCAGCGAATTCGACCCTTCGCTGCTGGGCAGCGGCCAGCCCATGAACGACAGCCCGACGCTGCGCGACAACTACCGGCGCGCCTGGTCGGCCTGCATGGAAGGGCGCGGCTACAGCGTGCGTTGACGCTCGTTCAGCGCCGTGGCCGCCGGGTGAGGTGATTCAACGGCAGCGCACGGCTCGCCTTGACTTCGCCCAGTGAAAAGCTGGTGTGCAGGTCCTTCACGTTGGGCAGGCGGAACAGCGTGTCCATGGCCCAGCGTGAGTAGGCTTCCAGGTCGGTGGCCATGGCGGTGAGCTCGAAGGTGCCGGTGCCCGAGATGTAGTGGCAGCTGATCACCTCGGGCAGCGCGCGGATGGCGTTTTCCAGCTCCTGCGTCGCGCCGGCGTTGTTGCGCTCGGCGTCCACACGCACGAAGGCCAGCACGCCCAGGCCGATCTTGTGGCGGTCGATCTCGGCCCGGTAGCCCTTGATATAGCCCTGCTCCTCCAGCCACTTCACGCGCCGCCAGCACGGCGTGGGCGACAGGCCGATGCGCGCGGCCAGCTCGGCATTGCTCAGGCGCGCGTCTTGCTGCAGCTCGGCCAGGATGGCCACGTCGTAGCGGTCCAGGCCTTCGTGGGGCTCAGGGCGCAGCGCCCCTTCGTCCGCCGCTGGCGCGGGGACTCGGGTTTTCCCTGATTCTGCGGGTTTGGAGGGCACTTGTTCCTCGAATAGGTCATCGAAGAGTCAATTATTCCTTGAAAGCCCACCTGACTGGCAAAGAAAGGAAAGACTTGTCAGCACGGGCTTTTTACACTGAGAGGCATTCCCAGGTCCTGCGGGCGGGCCACGAGCCCGCTTGCGGGACGGCCACCCCCGGACCACCACAAGGAGTCCCGCGATGAACGCCCCCCTGCCCGACGCCGTGCGCCGCGCGCTCGAATCCGTCACCCTGGACGACAAGTACACGCTGGACCACGGCCGCGCCTTCATGAGCGGTGTCCAGGCCCTGGTGCGCCTGCCCATGCTGCAGCGCCAGCGCGATGCCCTGGCCGGGCTGAACACCGCGGGCTTCATCAGCGGCTACCGTGGCTCGCCGCTGGGCGGCTACGACCAGGCCCTGTGGGCCGCCAAGAAGCACCTGGCCGCGCAGCACATCGTCTTCCAGCCCGGCGTGAACGAGGAGCTGGCTGCCACCGCGGTGTGGGGCACCCAGCAGCTCGACCTCTACCCCGAGCAGAAGAAGTTCGACGGTGTCTTTGGCATCTGGTACGGCAAGGGCCCGGGCGTGGACCGCTCGCTGGATGTGTTCAAGCATGCCAACATGGCGGGCACCGCGAAACACGGCGGCGTGATCGCGCTGGCCGGCGACGACCACATCGCCAAGAGCTCGACCGCCGCACACCAGAGCGACCACGTCTTCAAGGCCGTGGGCTTCCCGGTGTTCTTCCCCACCAGCGTGCAGGAGATCCTCGACCTGGGCCTGCACGCCTTCGCGATGAGCCGCTTCTCGGGCCTGTGGGCCGGCATGAAGACCATCCAGGAGATCGTGGAGTCGTCGGCCAGCGTCAGCGTGGACCCCGACCGGGTGAACATCGTGCTGCCCGAGGACTTCATCATGCCGCCCGGCGGCCTGCACATCCGCTGGCCCGACGCGCCGCTGGAGCAGGAGGCGCGGCTGATGAACTACAAGTGGTATGCCGCCCTGGCCTATGTGCGCGCCAACCGGCTCAACCACACCGTCATCGATTCGCCCCATGCCCGCCTGGGCCTGATCGCCTCGGGCAAGGCCTACAACGACACCCGCCAGGCCCTGCACGACCTGGGCCTTTCCGACGAGCTGTGCCGCGCCATCGGCATCCGCCTGCACAAGGTGGGCGTGGTGTGGCCGCTGGAAGCCAGCATCACTCGCGAGTTCGCCACCGGGCTGGACGAGATCCTGGTGATCGAGGAGAAGCGCCAGGTCATCGAGTACCAGCTCAAGGAAGAGCTCTACAACTGGCGCGAGGATGTGCGCCCGAACGTGCTGGGCAAGTTCAACGAGCCCGAGGGCGACCACTCCGGCGGCGAATGGTCGATGCCCAACCCGGCCTCGAACTGGCTGCTGCGCGCCCAGGCCGACCTCAACCCCGCGCTGATCGCCAAGGCCATTGCGCAACGGCTCGAAAAGACCGGCCTGATGCAGCGGCTGAGCGCCGACCGCCAGGCGCATGTGCGCGCCCGCGTGGCGCTGATCGAGGCCAAGGAGCGCAGCGAGCAGACCCTGGTGGCCGCCACCGACCGCACGCCCTGGTTCTGCAGCGGCTGCCCGCACAACACCAGCACCCGCGTGCCCGAGGGCTCGCGCGCGGTGGCCGGCATCGGCTGCCACTACATGACCGTGTGGATGGACCGCAGCACCTCCACCTTCACGCAGATGGGCGGTGAAGGCGTGCCCTGGGTGGGCCAGGCGCCGTTCACCAAGGAGCAGCACATCTTCGCCAACCTGGGCGACGGCACCTACTTCCACAGCGGGCTGCTGGCGATCCGCCAGAGCATCGCCGCGGGCGTGAACATCACCTACAAGATCCTCTACAACGATGCCGTGGCGATGACCGGCGGCCAGCGCGTGGGCGAGCGACCCGAGGGCCACTCGGTGCTGCAGATCATGCAAAGCCTGCTGTCCGAGGGCGTGGCGAAGCTCGTGATCGTGACCGACGAGCCGGCCAAGTACGCGGGCGCGGCGCTGTCGCCGGGCGTCACCGTGCACCACCGCGACGAGCTCGACCGCCTCCAGCGCGAGTTCCGCGAGATCGCCGGCTGCACCGCCATCCTCTACGACCAGACCTGCGCGACCGAAAAGCGCCGCCGCCGCAAGCGCGGCACGATGGCCGACCCGGCCAAGCGGGTGGTGATCAACGAACTGGTGTGCGAAGGCTGCGGCGACTGCTCCGACCAGAGCAACTGCCTGAGCGTGGAGCCGGTGGAAACCGAATTCGGCCGCAAGCGCCGCATCAACCAGAGCACCTGCAACAAGGACTTCTCCTGCGTGAAGGGCTTCTGCCCGAGCTTCGTCACCGTGGAAGGCGGGCAGCTCAAGTCGGCCAAGAAGGCCGCCGACCGGCCCAACCCCCACGTGCTGGCGGCCCTGCCCGAGCCGACCCTGCCGCTGGCCGAAACCGCCTACGGCATCGTCGTGGCCGGCGTGGGCGGCACCGGCGTGATCACCATCGGCCAGCTGCTGGGCATGGCCGCCCACCTGGAAGGCAAGGCCGTGGTCACACAGGACGCCGCCGGCCTGGCGCAGAAGGGTGGCAGCACCTGGAGCCACATCCAGATCGCCAACCGCCCCGAGGCCATCCTCACCACCAAGGTGGGCACGGCCGAGGCCGACCTCGTGCTGGGCTGCGACCCCATCGTGGCGGCCACCAAGACCACGCTCGCCGCGATGCGGGAAGGCCGCACCCGCGTGGCCCTGAACGTGCACGGCACGCCCACCGCGGCCTTCGTGCACGACCCGAACTGGCAGTTCCCGGCCGCCACCTGCGACACCGCCATCGCCCAGGCGGTGGGTGAGGCCCAGGTGGGCCGCTTCGATGCCGACCAGCTCGCCGTGCGCTTGCTGGGCGATTCGATCTACACGAACCCGATGATGCTGGGCTACGCATGGCAGAAGGGCTGGATTCCGCTGGGCCATGCCGCGCTGATGCGCGCCATCGAACTCAACGGCGTGCAGATCGAGAACAACAAGCTGGCCTTCGAATGGGGCCGCCGCGCCGCACACGACCTGGCCTCGGTGACGGCCCTGGCCCAGCCGCAGGGCCAGGTGGTGCAGTTCGTGAAGAAGCCGGCCACCACGATCGACGAGATCGTGGCCCGGCGCGTGGAATTCCTGACGGGCTACCAGAACGCCGCCTACGCGGGCCAGTACCAGGCCTTCGTCGAGCGCGTGCGCGTGGCCGAGGCCAAGCTCGGCAGCACCAAGCTCACCGAGACCGTGGCCCGCTACCTCTTCAAGCTCATGGCCTACAAGGACGAGTACGAGGTGGCCCGCCTGCATACCGATCCGGCCTTCCTCGACAAGATCGCCCAGCAGTTCGAGGGGAACTACACGCTGCGCCACCACCTGGCCCCGCCCGCGCTGGCCAAGCGCAACGGCCAGGGCGAACTCGTCAAGCAGGCCTACGGGCCCTGGATGCGCACGGCCTTCAAGCTGCTGGCCCGGCTCAAGGGCCTGCGCGGCACCGCGCTCGACCCCTTCGGCCGCACCGAGGAACGCCAGATGGAACGCGCCCTGATCGGCCGCTACAAGGACACGATCGAGGAGCTGATGGCCGGATTGAACGCCGGCAATCTGGCGCTGGCCATCGAGATCGCCCGCCTGCCTGAGCAGATCCGCGGCTACGGCCACGTGAAGGAGCGCCACCTGCAGGCGGCGCTGCCGAAGTGGGACGCGCTGATGACCCAGTGGCGTGGCAGCGAGGCCGTGTCGAAGGCCGCCTGAGAAGGGTCACCTGACGCCGGCGCCCCGGGGAAGGGCGCCGGGCCAGCCTCACACCGCGGCCAGCGCGCGGTCGAGGTCCTCGATCAGGTCATCGATGTGCTCGATGCCCACGCACAGGCGTACGGTGTCCTCGCCCACGCCTGAGCGGGCGAGTTCCTCGGCCGAGAGCTGGCGGTGGGTGGTGCTGGCCGGGTGCGTGGCCAGGCTCTTGCAGTCGCCGATGTTCACCAGGCGGGTGAAGAGTTGCAGCGCATCGAGGAAGCGTTCGCCCCCGGCCCGTCCCCCCTTCACGCCGAAGGTCAGCAGACCCGAGGCGCGCCCGCCCATCTGGCGCTGCACCAGCGCGTGGTCGGCGTGGTCTTCCAGGCCCGCGTAGTTCACCCAGCCCACCTTGGCGTGCTGTTTCAGATGCTGCGCCACAGCCAGGGTGTTGTCGCAGATGCGGTCCATGCGCAGGGCGAGCGTCTCCACGCCCTGCAGGATCTGCCAGGCGTTGAAGGGCGAGATCGCCGCACCCATGTTGCGCAGCGGCACCACGCGCGCCCGGCCGATGTAGGCCGCCGGGCCCAGCGCTTCGGTGTAGACCACACCGTGGTAGCTCACGTCGGGTTCGTTCAGCCGGCGAAAGCGCGCCTTGTGCTGGGCCCAGGGGAAGCGCCCGCTGTCGACGATGGCGCCGCCGATGCTCGTGCCGTGTCCGCCGAGGTATTTGGTCAGCGAGTGCACGACGATGTCGGCCCCGTGCTCGATCGGGCGGCAGAGGTAGGGGCTGGGCACGGTGTTGTCCACGATGAGCGGCACACCATGACGATGGGCCACCTCGGCCAGCGCTGCGATGTCAGTGATGTTGCCCTGCGGGTTGCCCAGGCTTTCCACATAGACCGCCTTGGTGCGCGCATCGATCAGCGGCTCGAAGCTGGCGGGGTTGCGGTAGTCGGCAAAGCGCGTCTCGATGCCGTACTGCGGCAGCGTGTGCGCAAAGAGGTTGTAGGTGCCGCCGTACAGCGCGTTGCTGGAGACGATGTTGTCGCCCGCCTCGGCGATCGTCTGGATGGCGTAGGTGATGGCTGCCTGCCCGGAGGCCAGCGCCAGTGCGGCCAGGCCGCCTTCGAGGGCGGCGATGCGCTCCTCCAGCACGGCCTGGGTCGGATTCATGATGCGGGTGTAGATGTTGCCCGCCACCTTCAGGTCGAAGAGGTCGGCCCCATGCTGCGCGCTATCGAAGGAATAGGCGACGGTCTGGTACAGCGGGACGGCCACGGCACGGGTGGTCGGGTCGGGCGTGTAGCCCGCGTGAACCATCTTGGTCTCGAAGCGCCAGCGGCTCGTGTCTCGGGTCATGATGCTCTCCTCTGAAAAGACTGGGGGCCTCACTCTACCCCCTCGGCGCGGGCGCCCGCCGCGCGGTGGCGGTCACGGCTTGTTGCAACCGTCCGACGGACGGCCACTTCTGCACCTCCGGGCAGTCTCGCTCCGGTGGCCGATGCTGGCATCATTCACATCTTCAAGTTCCTGGAGGAATACAACATGAAAGACCAGAAGCTGTCGCGTCGTCATGCGCTGAAACTCGGTTTGTTGGCAGCCGCTGGCACGGCGGGTCTGGCGGGCTGCGGTGGCGGGGATGAGGTCGAGGATGCCCCGCAACTGCGCTTCGTCAACGCAACCGTGGATTTCCCCAGCGCCACGTTCTGGCTCAATGGATCCAACTTTCCGGGTACTCGCAACATCCCCAACGGCGGCGGGTTCACGAGCTTTGATTTCGTCTCCACGGGAACCCGGCAGATCGGGGTAGGCCCGGTCAACCAGCCCGCGGCACTGAGCGTGTCCCGCAATTTCGCAGAGCGCAGTTCAACGACGGCCATTGCGATGATAGGCACGGGCGGGAACGAGGAGTTCCGGTTTCTTGAGGAGAACGGCAGCGCACCGAACACGGGTCAGGTTCGCCTGCGGGTCTTGAACGCCACGACGAGCACGGGGTACGACGTGTATGTACAGAGTACGGCACCGACCTCAGGAAGCACACCGATGGTGGTGGGTGGATACGGTGAACTGACGAGCTTCACGGACCGGGCCTCCGGCGGCTTGCGGATCTATGTCACAGGCCGCAATAGCCTCGTTGTCGTCTTTCAATCCATCCCCGTGACCTTCACCAGCCGGAGTGTGGGTACCTTGGCTATCGTGCCTTTCGGAAGCGGCTTCAACGTGGTGGCCCTGGAAGAGCGCGGGAACGCCCTCCGCCTGACCAACCAGCTTCCCTGAACTCGCGCATCCTCACGCCGCATCCAGCAGATGCCAGTCCGGCCCTGTGCCGGACGGCTCCCGCGACAGCAGCGAGTCCAGCAGGCGGAGGTAGTAGCCCAAGGGGGGCGTGCGCTGGCCCGGGGTCCTGGCCAGGTCGTCCCAGCGCCGCAACTGGACGGCCGCCACCGCATGCGGCCGGGTCTCGAAGGCGCGCGCTTCGTCGTCCGTCATCACGCCTCCTTGCCGCAACAGCGCGTGGCGAGAGGCCGGCGACAGACTCAGCAGGTAGGCGCCATCCCGGGCACAAAGGTAGCGCTTGGCCGCCACGTGCAGACGGATGGGCTCGGTCACGGCGGAGCCGAAATCCGGACGCAGCAGTTGCAACGCCTGCAACGCACGGCGATCGTCGTCCTCATGCCCGGCCGCGGGGTCGTCGTGCAACAGGTGGCCGACGTCGTGCAGGAAAGCCGCGGCCACGAGGCTTTCCTCGGCGTCAGCCCATTCGGCGAGCTGGGCGCATTGCAGGGCATGCTCCAGCGCGGTCAAGCGCTCGGCATGCGCGTCGACATGCAGGCGCTGGCCGCGGGTCAGGTAGAGCCTTTCCAGGCGTTCGATCAGGGTCGGGTCGGGGTGGTCCATCGTGGGCTCGCGAAGGCAAAAAAACCAGCCTCCATCAGACCAGCGGCTTGCGCAACGCTGATGACACCCCTTCTTCCCGCACGTGACGGTGTGGTGACCATCCCCGGCACCGGGGGGTGTGGAAGCCCGCAGCCCGCGCCTACACTCGGTGCGCGATGCCTTTTCCCGACCGTTGCCCCGCCATCGATGCGGCGCGTGCGCTGCAGCCCGGCCAACGCCTGCCTTTCTACATCTACCGCGATCCAGTCGGCTCAGTGGCACGCTCGCTCCTGCCGGTGCTGGCCACCTGCGCGCCCTGGCTGAAGGTGGGCGAGCAAGCGGTGCAGATGGATGACCGGCTCTACAGCGTCGAGCAGCGCTCCACCGCGCTGGCGCAGACCAACGCCACGCTGAGGGCGCATGGCCTGGTGCCGGGCTGGCGGGACGAGGTGTACGGCGTGGGCCTGTCTGCCGACGAACCGCCGCTGGCCCGCATCGAGCGGGCTGCCGCGCGCGTGTGGGGGACCCTCACCTTCGGCGCCCATCTCAACGGCTATGTGAGAGCCCCGGGCGGCGCCATCACCCACCTCTGGATTGCCCGCCGCGCCTGGAACAAGGCCACCGATCCGGGCAAGCTCGACAACCTGGTCGCCGGGGGCGTGCCGCTGGGTCAGACGCCCTTTCGCGCCCTGGTGCGCGAATGCTGGGAGGAGTCCGGCCTGCCGGAGGCCACGGCGCGCCGGGCGACGCCGGGGCGCGTGGTGCACCTGCTGCGTGACGTGCCCGAGGGCGTGCAGAACGAACAGGTCTATGTCTACGACCTGGAATTGCCCCGCGGACTGACCCCACACAACGTGGACGGCGAGGTGGCCGAGCACCGGCTGATGCCGCTGGACGAGGTGGTGGCATTGCTGGGGACCGAGGAGATGACCACCGATGCCGCCCTGGTCACCCTCGACTTCCTGTTGCGCCGCCACCTGTTGCCAAGCGCCCTGCACGAGGCCTGGGCCGCCGAGGCCCGCGGGCTCTGGCAGGCCGCTGCATTGAGCAGCGTCGCTGCGTGATCCCGGTCAGGGGCGCGCCTGCGCCTTGGCCAGCCAGCCGCGCAGCAGCGACCACAGGGTGCCGCCCGTGAGCATGCCCAGCACATAGATGGTGACCACCAGCAGCGAGACCGGCATGGAAAAGCTCAGGGTCAGGAAGCTGACGGTGACCACGTCCAGGTTCTGGATCTTGAACAGCAGCACGGCCGCCGTGACGACCACGATCAGGGCGATGTAGACGTAACGCATCGATGCGAACCTCCGGGCCGCCAAGCGTACTGCGCGAGGCGGGCGATGGCCACCGGAAATCCCCTCGCGCCACTAGAACTCGAACAGCGTGAGTCCGACGCCCACGCTGGTCTGGCGGACGTTGTAGTCGAGCAGGGTCTCGCCATAGCCATGGAAGACCTGGACGTACCAGCGCAGGCCGCGGGGGCTGGAGGGGTCCACCGGGTAGGTCCAGTCGAACTGCAGTGCCCCGCGATCGAAGTCGCGGAAGGTGGTGCGGTACAGCACCGAGGCCGTCGCCCGCCCAGGCACCCAGGCCAGGGCCAGATCGCCCCGGCCACGATAGCGGGTGAGGTCGGGGTTGTCGTCGTCGGACGCCGATTCGGGCAGGCGGCGCAACACCCGCGCCAGCAGGCTCACGTCCCCGCGCTCGAAGCCGGCACCCAGATAGACGCGGTTCCACGAGCGCGAGAGCGGCTCGGCCTGGCCGTTGGACTGGTGGGCCAGGCCCAGCTGGGCCATGCGCCATTGCCAGCCCCAGGGCAGGGCCCGCAGCGGCCCGGGCACCGGCGTCACATAGATCAGCTCGGGCTCGTAGTCGGTGCTGCGAAAGGGGGCGGATTCACCCGGATTCCAGACCTGCCACAGCGACTGCTGGGTGAAGCCGAACCACAGATCGCCGTCGGGCAGCAGCAGGCTCTGGGCGATCTTCGTGCGGATCGACAACTGCAGCTTGGCCCCCAGGTGCTTGTATTCAGGCAGGTCCCCCGGGCTGTCCCGCGTCGGGCTGCGCGGGTTCTGGTTGACCCGGCTGGTGTGATGCAGGGGCAGCAGGAAGTTGGGCCGGTAGGTCTGGAAGCGGAAGGTGCCGCGCTTGTCGGTGCGATCGAGCTCCCAGTAGCGCGACCACAGGCCCGTGTCAGGCCGGGCGGTTTCGACCTGAGGCGGGGCCTCCACCGGCGTCTGGGGGGTGTCGGCGAACGCCAGGGTCGGACCGAAGGTCAGCAGCACGGCCAGGGCCACGGGGCGTCGGAAGAAGTTGAGGCACCACATGGGGCGCGATTGTCGCCGTGGACGGTGACACGCTGCGGCGCCGTCACCAGCGGTTTCAAAGCCTTCGAATGCAGGCGTGAAGAAGGATGAACCTCCGGCCCTCGCGGGCCTCTATGCTTCAACCCTGTTGTCTGGCCCCGTGCTGCCGGCGTGTTGTCTGGCCCCCGGCGCGGCTCACTTCTCCTGACGAGCCCCTCCATGCCTAGTCCTTCGGAACGCTACACCGCCACCGCCGTGGCACTGCACTGGCTGCTGGCACTGGCCATCGTCGCCATGTTCGCGCTGGGCCTGTACATGACGAGCCTGTCGATGTCGCCGACGCGGCTCAAGCTCTACAACTGGCACAAGTGGGCCGGCGTCCTCATTCTCACGCTCTCCGCCGCGCGGCTGCTGTGGCGCCTGACCCACCGCCCGCCCGAGCTGCCGGCCGCCATCGTGCGGCACATGCCGGCCTGGCAACGCTTTGCCCACCATGCCACCCACGCCGGCCTGTACCTGCTCTTCTTCGCCGTGCCCCTGATGGGCTGGGCCTACAGCTCGGCCGCGGGCTTTCCCATCGTGCTGTTCGGGGTGCTCCCGCTGCCGGATTTCGTGCCTGTGAGCCGCGAACTGGCCGAAGCCCTGAAGCCCTGGCATGGCTGGCTGGCCTACGCCTTGGCCGCGCTGGTGGTGCTGCATGTGCTGGGCGCGCTCAAGCACCAGCTTGTCGACCGTGACGGCCTGCTCTCGCGCATGTGGTTCGGCCGTTGACCCCCTGTTGAAAGGACTCCGATGATCAAGACCCTGACCGGGGCGGTGCTGGCCGCCGGCCTGCTGATGGCAGCCCCCGCTTTTGCGCAGCAAAAGCTGGTGCCCGCCCAGAGCGAAATCGCCTTCACCAGCCGCCAGCTCGGCGTGCCCGTGGACGGCCGCTTCAAGCGCTTCGATGCCCAGGTGGCCTTCGACCCGAAGAAGCCCGAGACTTCGAAGATCGGCTTCACCGTTGAACTGGGTAGCGCCACGCTCGGCTCGGCCGAGGTGGAGGCCGAACTGGTCAAGCCGGAATGGTTCAACACCCCGAAGTTCCCCCAGGCCACCTTCACCTCGCGCAGCGTGAAGGCCCTGGGCGGCGGCAAGTTCGAGGTGGCCGGCCAGCTCAGCATCAAGGGCAACACGCGCGACGTGGTGGTGCCCGTGACCCTCACGCAGGCTGGCGGCACGACCACCGCCACCGGGCAATTCACGCTGCAGCGCCTGGCCTTCAAGATCGGTGACGGCGAATGGGCCGACACCTCGATGGTGGCCAACGACGTGCAGGTGCGCTTCAAGCTTGCGCTGACCGGCGTGCCCGCCCTGTGACCCCCTCCCCGCTTTCTTTCACGCCCCCTCAACCAGGAGAACCCATGCACAAGTCCCTGCTCGCCGCCTCCCTCGCCACCGCGATGCTGGCCGTGTCCTTCGGCGCCCAGGCGCAATCGGCCACCTACGCCATCGACCCGACCCACACCTTCGTGACCTTCGAGATCGACCACCTGGGCATCAGCACCAACCGGGGTCGCTTCGACAAGAAGGAAGGATCGGTGCAGTTCGACCGCGCCGGCAAGGCGGGCAAGGTGGAACTGACCATCGAGACCAACTCCATCAACACCGGCGTGGCGCAGTTCAACCGCCATCTGCAGAGCAAGGATTTCTTCAACAGCGAGGAGTTTCCCACCGCCAAGTTCGTGGGCGACAAGTTCAGCTTCGATGGCAACCGTGTCACCGAAGTCGCTGGCACGCTGACCCTGCTGGGCAAGACGCAGCCGGTGGTGCTCAAGGCCAAACGCTTCAACTGCACCGAGCATCCCATGCTCAAGCGGGAAGTCTGCGGCGGCGACTTCGAGACCACCATCGCCCGCAGCCAGTGGGGCATGAACTGGGGCCTGGACCGCGGCTTCCAGGACAACGTTCGCCTGGTGGTGCAGGTCGAAGCCGTCAAGCAGTAACGGCCCCCGTCCGGCAACGCAACGCCCTCGCGCTGCGGGGGCGTTGTCGTCTGGTGCCCGGCTCAGGCCTGCTGGCGCGCCCGCTCATGGCGGACCAGGCGATGCATCCATCGCTGACCCGCACGCTGGGCCTGGCGTGCCGGGGTGATCAGCAGCTCGTCCACGCCGCGCCAGAAGTCGGCCAGCGCCTCCTGGCGCAGCTGCTGCGCCTCGGCATGGGCCAGGTCGTGGCGGACGTTCAATCGGTCAGGGGTCCAGAAGGGGTCGTTCATGTTGCTCTCCTGCAGACATGGTTGAACTCTAGGCAGCAAGGCATCATTCGGAAATGGCACAAAAGGCGAATTGGTGTTGCAATATCTGCAAAACTCTTCCACAGTGCCGCCATGAAGCTGCAACTCGACGACGTGGCCCTGTTCGTGCGCGTGGCCACGCTGGGCACCCTGTCGGCCGCCGCGCGCGAACGTGACATGCCCGTGAGCCAGGTGACCCGCGCCCTGGCCCGGCTGGAAGCCGACTGCGGCGTGCGGCTGATGCACCGCAGCACCCATGGCCTGAGCCTCACCGACGAGGGTGACGCCTTCCTGGCCCAGGCCCGGCGCCTGCTCGACATCCGGGCCGAGCTGCAGGCCGACCTCAGCGGCAAGCTCGGCCGCCCCAGCGGCTGGGTGCGCGTGAGCGTGAGCGCCGTGCTGGCCCAGGACGTGATCGCCCCCTCGCTGCCCAGCCTGTATGAGCGGCATCCCGAGTTGCGCCTGGACATCGCGGCCGACGACCGCATCATCGACATGGCGCGCGAAGGCATCGACGTGGCCATCCGCACCGGCACGCCGCGCAGCGACACGGTGGTGGCGCGCCAGATCGGCCAACTCACGCGCAGCCTGTATGCCTCGCCCGCCTATCTCGAACGCTCCGGCATGCCGCGCCACCCGGACGAGCTGCGGCAACACCGCCTCGTCACCTACAGCACCCCGGCTTCGCTGAACGAATGGGCCTGGCGCGAGGGCCGCGCCGAGAGGCACTTCATGGCCCAGGGCCACACACGCGTGGACAACACCGCCGCGATGGTGGCCCTGGTGGAAGCCGGCGCCGGCATCTCGCGCATCGCGGACCTGGTAGCTGCGCCCCGCGTCGCCCAGGGCCGCCTGGTGCCGGTGCTGCCGGGCGTGTTCTCGCCCGAGCCGGTGGCCATGCATGCCGTGATGCTGCGCGAGCGCCATCGCCTGCCCAAGGTGCGCGCCTGCATCGACCACTGGGCTGAGTGGATGGCGCAGATGGCACGGCCGGCCCGACGGCACGCCTGAGGTAGGCTACGGGTCCGCGCACCCCACCTCTTTTTTTCGCGATGCCGCCCCTCCACCTTCCCCGCCGCCATCTGCTGGGTCTGCTGGGCCTGATCGGTCTGGGCCCGTGGCCGCTCGCCCAGGCCCAGACACCCCCCACCCTGGCCGCCGCCTCCGACCTGAAGTTCGCCGTCGAGGAGGTCGCCGCCCAGTTCGAGCGCGACACCGGCCACAAGCTGCGCCTGGTGTTTGGCTCCTCGGGCAACTTCTACGCGCAGATCCTGCAGGGGGCGCCCTTCCAGATGTTCATGTCGGCCGACGAGGACTTCGTCTTCAAGCTGGCCGATGCCGGCAAGACGCGCGACCGCGGGCGCTTGTATGCCATCGGCCGCATCGGCATTCTGGTGCCGCAGGGCTCGCCGCTGAAGGCCGACGGCCAGCTGAAGGACCTGGCCGCCGCACTCCAGGACGGCCGGGTGAAGCGCTTTGCGATTGCCAACCCTGAACACGCGCCCTATGGCATGCGCGCCCGCGAGGCCCTGCAGCATGCGGGCCTGTGGGCCGCCATCGAGCCGCGCCTGGTGTACGGCGAAAACATCTCGCAGGCCGCGCAGTTCGCCACCTCGGGCTCGGCCCAGGGCGGCATCGTGGCACAGTCGCTGGCGCTCGCCCCCTCGGTGGCCCGGCTCGGGCGCTTCGAGCTCATCCCGCAGGACTGGCACCAGCCGCTGCGCCAGCGCATGGTGCTGATGAAGAACGCGCCACCGGCCCTGCAGGCCTTCTACGACTACCTGGCCGAACCGGCGGCGCAGGCCATCATGACGCGCTACGGCTTCCAGATGCCCCGCGAGTGATGGACTGGCAGGCCCTCGTCCTTTCGCTGGAACTGGCGGGCGCCACGCTGGCGGTGCTGCTGCCGCTGGGGCTGTGGCTGGGCCGCTGGCTGGCACGCACCCGCATCGCCGGCAAGGCCTGGATCGAGGCCTTCGTGGTGCTGCCGCTGGTGCTGCCACCCACGGTGCTGGGGTATTACCTGCTCGTCACACTGGGCGGGGCCTCGCCGCTGGGCCGCTTCCTGGCCGAGCACTTCGACCTGCGCCTGACCTTCAATTTCACCGGCCTGCTGATCGCCTCGGTGGTGTTCAACATCCCCTTCATGGTCCAGCCGGTGCAGCGTGCCTTCGAGGCCATCCCGCGCAACCTGGCCGAAGCGGCCGCGGTGAGCGGCCTGTCGGGCTGGCAGACCTTCTGGCGCATCGAGCTGCCGCTGGCCTGGCCGGGCGTGCTCTCGGCGATGGTGCTGACCTTCGTGCACACCCTGGGCGAGTTCGGCGTGGTGCTGATGGTGGGCGGCAGCATCCCCGGCGAAACCAAGACCATCGCCATCTCCATCTACGACCGCGTGCAGGCCTTCGACCTGCAAAGCGCCGACCAGATGGCCCTGGTGCTCCTGCTCTTCTCGCTGGGCGCGGTGGCCGCCTCCTTCTTCGCCTCGGCGCGGCTGGCGGTGAAACGGTGAGCCAGGACCTGTTCGTCGACGTCGCGCAGGCGCACCCGATGCCGCTGCAGGGCCGCTTCGGCTGCGCCGCCGGCGAGCTGACCGCGCTGGTGGGGCCCTCGGGCGCCGGCAAGACCTCGATGCTGCGCGTGCTGGCCGGCCTGATGCGCCCAACCCACGGCCGCGTGCAGGTGGGCGACGAGGTCTGGTGCGACACCACCGCCGGCGTGTTCCGCCCCGCCCAGGCCCGCCATGTGGGCCTGGTGTTCCAGCACTACGCGCTCATGCCGCACCTGGACGCCGTGGACAACGTGGCCCTGTCGCTGCTGCATCTGCCGCGCGCACAGCGGCGCACGTCGGCGCAGCAATGGCTGGCCCATGTGCGGCTCGAAGCCGAGCACCATCACCGTCGCCCGGCGGCCCTCTCGGGCGGGCAGCAGCAGCGGGTGGCGATCGCCCGGGCGCTGGCGCGCGAGCCGCGGCTGCTGCTGCTGGACGAGCCCTTCTCGGCGGTCGACCAGATGAACCGCCAGGGCCTGTACACCCTGCTGGCCGACCTGCGGCGCGAGCTGTCCATCCCCATCGTGCTGGTCACCCACGACCTGCAGGAGGCCCGGCTGCTGGCCGACCAGCTGGTGGTGCTGGACGCTGGCCGGGTGCTCCAGCAGGGCAGCCCCGCCGCCATCCACCGCGCGCCGCGCAACGCGCGCGTGGCCGACCTGGTGGGCCTGCAGAACCGTTTCGAAGGCGAGTGGCTGGGCCCGGCCGATGCCTCCGGGTGGGGCTGGCTGCGCTGGCACGCGCCCGGGGCCGCGCCAGGCCAGGGCCCCCGCCTGCGCGTGCGCGACAAGGGCAAGATCACGGCCGGCCAGGCCGTGCACTGGGTGATCAGCAGCGAAGGCCTGCACCTGCTCGACCCCCACGCCGCCGGGGCCGACGCCTGGCGAGCCACCGTGCGCGAGGCGCGCCACCTCGGCGAGATCAGCCTCGTGGTGTGCGAACTGGCCGACCTGCCCGGCGTGAGCCTCAAGCTCAGCGTGTCCGGCCCGCGCCGTGTGGGGCTGGCGCCCGGCGCGGTGCTGGGTGTGCGGCTTGAGCCCGAGCTGGTGCATGTGATGCCCACGCGCACGCCCGGCGCCTGAGCGACACGCAGGGCGGCTATCCTTCGCGCATGTACGCGCAATTCTTCGGCCTGGCGCACGCGCCCTTCTCGATCGCGCCCGACCCGCGCTACCTCTACATGAGCGAGCGCCACCGCGAGGCACTGGCGCACCTGCTCTACGGGGTGCGTGGCGGCGGGGGCTTCGTGCTGCTCACCGGCGAGATCGGCGCAGGCAAGACCACCGTGTGCCGCTGCTTCCTGGAGCGCATCCCCAAGCGCTGCAACGTCGCCTACATCTTCAACCCCAAGCTCACCGTCGAAGAACTGCTGCGCACCATCTGCGAGGAGTTCCAGGTGCCCATCGAGCATCTCGGCACCGGGACTGCCACGCTCAAGGACCATGTCGATGCGCTGAACGCCTTCCTGCTGCGCATGCACTCGATCGGGCGCAACAACGTGCTCATCATCGACGAGGCCCAGAACCTCTCGCCCGACGTGCTGGAGCAGCTGCGCCTGCTCACCAACCTGGAAACCCACGAGCGCAAGCTGCTGCAGATCATCCTGATTGGCCAGCCAGAGCTGCGCCGCATGCTGCGCCGGCCCGAGCTCGAACAGCTCGCCCAGCGCGTGATCGCACGCTACCACCTGCGCGCGCTCGACATCAAGGAAACCGCCGCCTACGTGCGCCACCGCATGGGCGTGGCGGGCCTCACCACCCCGCTGCCCTTCGACCGCGGTGCGCTCAAGCGCATCCACCAGCTCTCGCGCGGTGTGCCGCGGCGCATCAACCTGCTGTGCGACCGCGCCTTGCTGGGCGCTTTCGCCACGTCGCAGGCCCGTGTGGACGTGAGCATCGTGGAACGGGCCGCTCGCGAAGTCTTCGATGAGGAGGAGCACTTCGATGAACGCCCTCGCGGCTGGTGGCGCCCGCTGCGCGTAGGCCGCCTCGGGCCGTGGCTGCCCGCCGCGGCCGCCCTGTTCGCTGGGCTGGGCCTGGCCGGCCTGGGCTACGCCGCCTGGACCCTGGCGCGACAGGAGGCGCCTCCCGTCGCCGCGGCCACCCTGCCCGCACCTGCCGCCCCCGTGACCTCCGCCCCGTCGCCTGCCGCCTCCACCCCGCCCTGACCGACAAGAGCCTCGCCCATGTCCTACATCCTCGATGCCCTGCGACGCGCCGACGCCCAGCGTGAGCGCGGCGCCGTGCCCGGTCTGGACAGCCAGCACATCGTCGACGACGACCCCGACGGCGAACGCCCACGCTCGCGCGCCGGCCTGTGGGTGGCCGTGGGCCTGGTGCTGGGCATCGCCGTGCCTGGCGTGGCCTACTGGATGGGCCGAAGCACCCCGGCCCCGATGCCGCCCGCGCCCCCGCCCGTGGCCGCGGCCCCATTGCCTGCACCCGTGCCCGCGCCCATGCCCGCGCCCGTCCTCACCCCCGCCCCGGCCCTGGTGGAGGCCCCATCGCCGGCGCAGGCCGAAACGCCGCCGCCTTCACCGCCGCCTGCGGCCCCACCACCACCTGCGCCCCCACCGCCCCCGCCACCGCCGCCTGTGCCCGCTCCGGCACCGGTCCGCGCACCGGCCCCTGCGCCCGTGCGGCCCGCCCCTGCGCCCGCTCCCACCCCTGCACCGGCCCCGGTCCCGGCCCCCTCGGCCGCCGCCCCGCGCCTGCAGGATCTGCCCGACCACATCCGCAGCCAGTTGCCCTCGCTGTCGCTGGGCGGCCTGATCTACTCGTCCACCCCGGCCGACCGCATCGCCATCGTCAACGGCCAGCCCTACCGGGAAGGCGACACCGTGGCCCGCGACCTGGTGGTGGAGGAAATCCTGCCGCGCGCCGCCGTGATGCGCTGGCGCGACCAGCGCTACCAGCTCACCTACTGACGGGTTGCGAGGCACCCGCTTGACCCCGCCGGCCTCGCCCTCCGCCTTGCGCGAGATTCCACACGGCATCTGGGTGCTGGGGTTCGTCTCGATGCTCATGGACATCTCGTCCGAGATGATCCATGCGCTGCTCCCGGTGTACCTCGTCACGGTGCTGGGCACCTCGGCCCTGGTGGTCGGTGTGATCGAAGGCATCGCCGAAGCCACCGCCTCGATCACCAAGGTGTTCTCGGGCGCCCTGTCCGACCGGCTCGGGCGCCGCAAGACGCTCGCCGCCATCGGCTACGGCCTGGCCGCCGTCACCAAACCCGTCTTCCCCCTGGCGCCCACGGTGGGCTGGCTGGTGGCCGCGCGCTTCATCGACCGGGTGGGCAAGGGCATCCGCGGTGCGCCGCGTGACGCGCTGGTGGCCGACATCGCACCGCCCCACCTGCGCGGCGCAAGCTTCGGGCTGCGGCAGTCGCTCGACACCCTCGGGGCCTTCCTCGGCCCGCTGCTGGCGATCGCCTTGATGTGGTGGACCCAGGACGCCTTCCAGACGGTGTTCTGGTTCGCCGTGCTGCCCGCTTTCCTGGCCTTCGGCCTGATCGTGTGGGCCGTCAAGGAACCCGCGCACCCACCGGGCCGCCGCCCCGTGCGCGCACCGTTGAGCCGCCGCGAACTGGCCCGCCTCGGCAGCGCCTACTGGTGGGTCGTGGCCGTGGGTGCCGTCTTCACCCTCGCGCGCTTCAGCGAAGCCTTCCTGGTGCTGCGCGCCCAGGAGGCCGGACTCGCCCTCATGTGGGTGCCGGCCGTGCTGGTGGTGATGAACCTCGTGTACTCGGTGGCGGCCTACCCGGCCGGCGCCTTGTCCGACCGCGTCGGCCGCACCCAGCTGCTGGTGGCCGGGCTGGTCGTCCTGGTGGCAGCCGACCTGGCGCTGGCCCTCGTGCCAGCCCTGTGGGGTGTGGGGGCCGGCGTGGTGCTGTGGGGCCTGCACATGGCCTTCACCCAGGGGCTGCTGGCCACGCTGGTGGCCGACACCGCGCCCGCCGAATTGCGCGGTACCGCCTTCGGCGTCTTCAACCTCGTCACCGGCGTGGCCCTGCTGGCCGCCAGCGTCATCGCCGGACTGCTGTGGGACCAGCTCGGCTCCAGCGCCACCTTCCTGGCAGGCGCCGGCTTTGCACTGGTGGCCCTGGTGGGATTGGTGGCCTTGCAGGGGCGGCTGAACAGCAACCGGAGAATCACCCCATGATGCATTCCATACACTGCACCCTGGTCGTCCTGAGCACGGCACTTGTCGCCCTCCCGAGCCAGGCGCAGAAGATCGGCGAAGTCGACACCGTCTTCCAATGGCTCGGCCCCGACCACAAGATCGTCGTCGAAGCCTACGACGATCCCAAGGTGCCCGGCGTCACCTGCTACGTCTCACGCGCCCGCACCGGCGGCATCAAGGGCGCGCTCGGCCTGGCCGAAGACCGCTCCGAAGCCTCCATCGAATGCCGCCAGGTGGGGCCCATCAGCTTCAAGGAACCGCTGCCACAGCAAGAGGACGTGTTCACCGAACGCATGTCCATCCTCTTCAAGCGCCTGCACGTGGTGCGCATGGTCGACGTGCAGCGCAACACCCTCGTCTACCTCACCTACTCCGACCGCGTGATCGAAGGTTCCCCGCAGAACAGCGTGACGGCGGTGACGGTGGAGAGGGGGGTGAAGATTCCAGTGAAGCAGGGGCGGTAGTGCCGCCCTGCAGGAACGAAACGTCCGGACACCACTCAACACGTCTGGATACCGTGTGCTCTGCACCGAGCGCATCTGCCCCGCCTACGATGTGCGCGGCCTCATGAAAGGCCATCACACACAGACAACGGCAGGGAGAGAACATGGCGCAGCCGCTGTACTACGAGTACGCCGTACAACCCGGCGAATCGATCACGACCATCATCCACAAGCTCTATGGATGGTCACCCCCCACACGCCGCTATGGCGAGATCCTGGATGCCATCAAGGCGCTCAACCCCGAGGTGCCCAACCTCCAGAACCTGTGGCCAGGCACGGTGCTGCGCGTGTCCGACCGCGCGCCCACCGTGGCGGCGCCCCCGGGACCCTTGTTCCTGAGCGCCTCGCCCGACCCGGCTGAGCGGCGGCAGATGTGGGCCATGGCCTGGGCGGAACGCAGCGGGTTGCTGCTGGCGCCGGGCGCGGTGGGCATGGGCACAGCAGCCAACCTGCTGGGCGAGGGCAACCTGGCCCTGCTGCGCCAGGTAGGTAACGAATACGCCGCCTACAAGGCCAGCGGCGGGCGCATCACCAAGAGCCAGTACGATCACCGGCGCCGGGTGCTGGTGCGGCAGTTCGCCGACCACGCCGGGCCGATGGAGAAGCTGCTCTTCGGTGGCGCCAGAACGCAGGAGGAGATTCGCATCGCCCGCGCAGGCGGGGTGCCCTACGATGCGAACATCCAGCGGCAGGTGGGGCGGCTGCGGGGCTTGGCGAAGGCGGCAGGTGCCGGTGGGATCCTGCTGGGTAGCGTGGGCGTGACGGCCGCGTGCTATCAGATCGCCCACACGGTGGGCCAGAAGGAGAAGAATGAGATTTTTGTGGATACGGTCATGAGCGCGGTGGTCGGCTCCGGTTTGGGCTATGCGGTCGGCGTCTTCGTGCTCTCCAACCCCGTTGGTTGGGGCGTTGCGCTGCTTCTGGCCACGGGCAGCACGGTGGGAAGCCTTGTAGCGGGCAAGCTGGCCTCGAAAGCGTACTCAGCGTCCGGCAGCGAGGTCGATTTCGTCAGCGGATTGGGCGTTGACAAGGTCTGCTCGCGATGAGCGGGGCAACCCCCTTCTGGGTCTATTTCGGGGCAGGACTGGCTGCTGGTATGGCAATACCACTGGTTTTGATCATGCACGTCCTGATGCCCCGGCGTGTGCTTGATACCTACTGGAAGGAGCCGCATTTCCGCCCGGGTGAACTGGCGCTGTTCACCGGCACCATTTACGCGCCAATGCGTACGATCATGCTGATCACGGCCATCGCCTTTCCGAAGCTGGGCAAGAAGCGGAAGATCACCAGCGCCGACACGCTCGTTCCCCGTTGGTACAAGTGGGCTGCTCAGTGCATCTCCTTCTGGGTGCTTGGGTGGACCGCCGCCGTGATGCTCATGACCGTCGTGGGATACATCTACTTCTATGCTATCGGCGACCCGGTTTCGTTGTTTCGGCGGGGCGGAGCCTGACCCGAGTTGACAGAAGTGGCCCCGCTTGTCTGAACAGTTTTACCCCGAGAGATAAAGAGACTGC
>CAZKGD010000024.1:0-40772 GCA_964552215.1 uncultured Caldimonas sp. | reverse complement strand
CGGCCGTGCACCAGGCCGACCAACGCATGTACGAGGCGAAGAAAGCCTACTACGCCGCCAGCGGACGCGACCGCCGGCGCGGCTGACGTCGGTCAGGAGGGGAACCAGATCCCCCACAGGCCCACGAGCACGTGGCCCCAGACGAGGATGTTGAATCCGAACAGCGCGAAGGTGCGGGTGAAGCCCCACAGCGTGCTCGCGCGGCGGGCCAGCACGTCGTTGCCGGTGACGGCATAGAGCAGCATGAACAGGGCCGACGGAACGAGCGTGCCGATGATGAGCACGCCCATCACCCAGTAGAAGATGGTCATGTGTGAATTATGACCAGATCGCGGTGTGAGTGCCCGCCTTCGTTGCAGCTGCGCCGCAGGTTACTGCGGCTTGGAAAAAAAGAAACCGTCCGGGTGCGTAACCCGCACAAGGTGCACACCGTACTTGCAAGGGACAACCGTCGGTTGTCGCACGAACGGATCCCTGTTCCCCCTGCAAGGAGATGATGATGTCCCACACGCTTTCCCCCCAGGCCGGTGCGGCCGCCCTCGCGCTGGCGCTCGGCGCCGCCCTGAGCCTGGCCCATGCCCCCGCCCACGCCATCGGTGCCGACCAGGAGAAGTGCTACGGCGTGGCGATGAAGGGCAAGAACGACTGCGCCGCCGGCGCGGGCACCACCTGTGCCGGCACGGCCAAGCGCGACTTCCAGGGCAATGCCTGGAAGGCCGTGGCCAAGGGCAGCTGCGAGAAGATGGCCTCGCCCACGTCCCCCACCGGCCACGGCCAGCTCAAGGAATTCAAGGAAAAGACCTGAGCCCGGGCTGACCCGTCATGCGCGACGCCACCGCTGCAGCCCCCCTGGTGGGGCTGGGCCTGAAGCCTGTCCATGCCCGCGACGCCCTGGCACGCGGGGCGGTGGTGGACTTCTTCGAGGTGCATGCCGAGAACTTCATGGTCGACGGCGGCCCGGCCCTGCGCCAGCTCGATGAGGTGCGGGCGCGCTGGCCGCTGTCGCTGCATGGTGTGGGCCTGTCGCTGGGCGGCGAGGCCCCGCTGGATGCGGCCCATCTGGACCGGCTCAAGCGACTCCTCGATCGCTTCGAACCGGCCTGGTTCTCCGAGCACCTGGCGTGGTCCAGCCATGGCGGGCGCTGGTTCAACGACCTGCTGCCCCTGCCTTACACGGACGCTACCTTGGCACGCGTGTGCCGCCACATCGACGAGGCCCAGTCGCATCTGGGCCGCCGCCTCTTGCTGGAGAACCCGAGCACCTATGTGCAGTTCGAGGCCTCGACGATGGACGAGGCCTTCTTCCTGCGCGAGGTCGTGAGGCGCACTGGTTGCGGGTTGCTGCTGGACGTGAGCAACGCCTATGTCAGTGCGGTGAACCATGGGGGCGATGCCCGCGCCTTCATCGACGCGCTGCCGTCTGCTGCCATTGGCGAGATCCATCTGGCGGGCTTTGCCGAGGACCTCGACGCGGCGGGCGACCGGCTGCTGATCGACAGCCACGGCGCCCCGGTGGCCGCGGCGGTCTGGGCGCTGTACGCCCATGCCCTGAATCTCCTCGGGCCCCGGCCCACGCTGATCGAGCGCGACCATGACGTGCCGCCGCTGGCGGTGCTGGAAGCCGAGGCCCTCCAGGCTCGCGCAGCGATGCAAGGTTTGAGGTCATGAACGCCTCGTTCGCTCGCGCCCTGCTCGACCCCTGGGCCAGCGTGCCGGGCCTGCGCGCCTGGAACGGCTCGGACCCGTCGGTGCGCCTGGACGTGTACCGCAACAACGTCGTGAGTTCGCTCGTCGAGGCGCTCGCCGACACCTTTCCCGTCGTGCGCGCGGTGGTGGGCGACGCCCCCTTCCGCGCCCTCGCCGCCGGCCACGTGCGGGCCCATCCGCCTCGCTCCCCCGTGCTGGCGCACTACGGCAGCGGCTTTGCCACCTGGCTGGCCGATGCCGAAGGGCTGGCCGCACAGCCCTGGCTGCCCGACCTGGCCCGCCTGGAGTTCGCCCGCGTGCAGGCCTTCCATGCTCCCGAGGCGCAGGCCCTGGAGGCTGGCGCGCTGGCCTCCTGGCTCGCCCTGCCCGATGCTCTTCCCGGGCTGGTGCTGCACCTGCACCCGAGCGTGCAGGTGCTGGCCTCGGCCTGGGCGGTGGTGTCGCTGTGGGCCGCCCACCAGGGGCCCGGCCCGGCCACGCCGCCATCCATGGCCGAGCCCGAAGCAGCCCTGGTGATGCGCGCCGGGGACGATGCCGTGGTGGTGCCAGTGCCGCCCGCCATGGCGCGCTGGGTGGCGCGGCTGCGCCAGGGCCGGCCGCTGGGCCCGGTCGTCACGGACCTCGTCGAGGCCGGCGACACCCTCGACCTGGGAGCCAGCCTGGGCCTGCTGCTGCGCCTGGGAGCGCTCACCGGCGCCACAGCCACCACCGGAGACCCCGACACATGACCCCCTGGTTACCGTCCCTGCATGCGGCCTTGGCCCGCCTGCCCGACTCCGCCATCGCCCTGCTGGGCCGCGTCGCCCTGGCCGGCGTGTTCTGGCGCTCGGGCCAGACCAAGATCGAGGGCCTGACCATCGACCTCTTCTCGGGGCAGTTCGAACTCGGCTGGCCGCGCCTGTCGGACTCGGCCGTCTTCCTGTTCCGCGAGGAGTACCGGCTGCCGCTGATTCCGCCCGAGTGGGGTGCGCTGCTGGCCGCCTGGGCCGAGCACCTGCTGCCGCTGCTGTTGCTCATCGGCCTGGGCACCCGTTTCGCTGCACTCGGGCTGCTGGTCATGACCGCGGTGATCCAGTTCCTCGTCTACCCCGACGCCTGGCCCACCCATGGCGTGTGGGCGGCGGTGCTGCTGTGGCTCATGGCCCGTGGGCCCGGTGTCGTTTCGCTGGACCACCTGATCGGTCGCCGCCTGGGGAGTTGAGCATGGGCGCCGTCATGATGACCCTGGACTGGACGGCCCATAATGCGCCGCACACCATGGTCGCACACACCGCCCAGGACGAATTCGAAGCCACGCTCAAGCCGCTGTGGCTGCGCGCGCAAGCCGGCGACGAGAACGCCTACCGTCAGGCGCTGGAGCACATGGCCGCCCGCGTGCGGGCCTTCCTGCGCCGGCGCCTGCAGGGCCTGCCCGACGAGGTGGAGGACCTCGTGCAGGAAACCCTGCTGGCCCTGCACCTGCAGCGTGCCACCTACGACCCCCAGTGGCCGGTGAGCGCCTGGATGCTGGCGATCGCCCGGCACAAGCTGGTCGACCTGTGGCGCCGGCGCGGGCGCCACGAGGCCTGGCTCGACCCCCTGGACGAGGTGGACGAGGAGGCCCTTGCCAGCCCGCTCGTTGACGGACACGCCCGGCGCGATCTGGGCGCCCTGCTGGACGAACTCCCGCCCGCCCAACGCGAGGCCATCGTGCTGACCAAGGTCGAGGGCCTGTCCGTGGCCGAGGCGGCCGCGCGCACCGGGGCCTCCGAATCGGCCATCAAGGTCCAGGTGCACCGCGGCCTGAAGCGGCTGGCGACGCTGGTGCGGACGGTGTCCAATGGATAGAACGCCATGAAGACCGACGATCTGATCGCGATGCTCTCCCAAGGGGCCGGCCCGGCCCCTCGGCTGGCCATGGCCTCCCGGCTGGTCCCGCTGGCGCTGGGCGGCGTGCTGCTGAGCGCCCTGCTGGCGCTCTCCATCCTGGGGGCCATCCCGGCCGAGATGTATGCCACCCCGGCTCCGTGGATGAAACTGGCCTATGCCGGCGCCCTGGCGGCGGCCGGCGGCTGGCTCACCGCACGGCTCGCCCGACCCGTGGCCGCGACGGCGGCGCCGGCTCGCACGGCGCTGACGGTGGTGGGGCTGATGCTGGCCCTGGGCCTGGTCGTGCTGGCCGCCACACCACCCGGGCAGCGTCTGGCCGCCGTGCTCGGGCATTCCTGGCCCACCTGCCCCTGGAGCGTCCTCCTGCTGTCGCTGCCTGCCCTGGCCGCCACGCTGGCCCTGCTGCGGCAGCGGGCCCCCACCCGGTTGCACGGGGCCGGTGCCGCCGCCGGGCTGTTCGCCGGGGCGCTGGGGGCAGCGGGCTATGCCCTGTCCTGCACCGAGGAATCGGCGGCCTTCGTGGCGGTGTGGTACACGCTGGGCATGGCGCTGACGACGGGCCTGGGGGCACTGCTCGGGCCCCGTGTGCTGCGGTGGTGATCGCCCTGGCCCTCTCACACGTCGATACAGATCGCGAGGTGGCCGGGGAGGTGATGTTGAGATACGCTCACTTCCGAAGAGCTCGCCCCATCGCTTTCCATGCGTCAGACGTTCCGGTTCCAACTCACCATGGCCAATGTGCTGGGCCTGGTGATGCTGGTGGCCGTGTTGGCCTGGGTCCAGGGCCACACGGCCGCGAGCCGGGCTGAAAGAGATCGTTCCGACGCCCTGCTCACCCTGGCCCGCAGCACCAGCGTGATGCTGGCCAATGGCCTGGCCGATCGCTTGCACGAAGTGGAACTCATGGCCCAGTCCATGCGCTGGGACACCGGCCAGACGCAGGAATTGCTGGACACGCTGCGTCGCATGCGCAGCCATGTCAGCTGGGTCGGCTTGGTCGACACGCAGGGCCAGGTGCTCGCCGCCACCGCAGACATGCTGGTGGGCAAGAACGTGGCCGCGCGCCCCTGGTTCCAGGCTGCCTTGAAGGGCCCTCACACCGGGGACGTGCACACGGCCCAGTTGTTGGCGGCCCTCCTGCCACCAATGCCCTCAGGCGAGCCCCTGCGCTTCATCGACTTCGCAGCCCCCCTGCGCAACGCCCAGGGCGACGTGGTCTCGGTCTTGGGCGTCCATGTGAACTGGGAATGGCCTCAGCACATCATCGACGACCTTCGCAGCCCGCTGGCCAGGGACCAGGGCGTGCGCGTCTTCCTCCTCGACCGCGCCGGTCAGCCGATCCATCGGCCAGCCGACGCCGCGACCCATGTGCTGCCGACGGACCTGATGCAGGCTCTGGCTGCGCCCGTGGTGCAGGCCTGGACGGATGGCAAGCTCTACCTCACGGCCGCCGTGCCGGTATCGGCACTCAACCCCGCCACCGACCTGGGGTGGACGGTGGTGACGCGCCAGCCCCTCAGCCAGGCCTTGGCCGACGCCCGCGAGGCCCAGCGGGCCGCCGTGGTGGCCGGCCTGCTCACCGCCGTGATGGTGGCGCTGCTTGCATGGGGTGCGGCCGGCCGTCTCATGCGTCCGCTGCGCCGCATCGTGGCCGCCGCCCGGGAGTTGCGCGCGGGGCGGCTCGAAACCCGTATGCCGGTCATCGACAGCCCCCGGGAGATGCACGAGCTGTCGCAAGCCCTGACCGAGATGACCGCGAGCCTGATCAACCACGAACGGGAACTCGAAACAGCCAACCGCGAACTCGAGCGACGCGTGGCCGAGCGCACGGCCGAGCTGACCCAGGCCACCGAATCGCTGCGCGCGGCCAATGCCAAGCTGGAGCACTTGGCCCGCCGCGACACGCTCACAGGCCTGCCCAACCGGCGCAGCCTGACCGAGACGCTCCATGCCGAGGTGCGCCGCCACCGCCGCAGCGGCCAGGCCCTGACGCTGATCCTGGCCGACGTGGACCATTTCAAGAAGGTCAACGACACCCACGGGCATGCCGCCGGCGATGCCGTGCTGCGCGCCGTGGCCCGGACCCTGGTGGGCGGCTGCCGCATCACCGACCTCGTGGGTCGATTCGGCGGCGAGGAGTTCCTGTTGCTGATGCCCGAGACCGATCTGGCCGGCGCGCGCGTGGCCTGCGAGAAGCTGCGCGAACGCGTGCAGGCCCTGGACGGACCGGTGCGGGTCACGATGAGCTTCGGCGTGGTGTCGCCGGCACAGTACTTCTCGACCATGGAAGAAGCACTGAATGCGGCCGACGAGGCGCTCTACCGAGCCAAGGCGGAGGGACGCAACCGGGTGTGCGTGTACGACGGCCAGCCGCCCCAGGCGGCGCCGTCGAGCGGCTTCCTGCCGCTGGAGGATGCCTAGCGGTGGCGGAACACCTCCAGCGCGCTCACCGGCGCGGCTTGGTGGCCCCAGGCGCTGCGCAGGTAGGTGGCCACGGCGGCCATCTCCTCGTCGGTGAACACGTGGCCGTAGGGCGGCATGCCATGCGGGCGGGGGTTGCCGGCCGTGGCGGGCGGGTAACCACCATGGCGCAGGATGCGCACGAGGTTGGCGGGCGAGGTCATCGTCACCGTACGGTTGCCGGCGAGCGCAGGATAGGCCCCGGGCACTCCTTCGCCGTGTTCGCCATGGCACTGCACGCAGTGCTGCTCGTACAGGCGTTGGCCGATGGCACGCGAAGGCGGCGGCGGAGGCGGCTCCTCGCCCTCCTCGGAGGCCGGCGGCGCCGGGGGTGGAGGCTGCTGGGGCAGGCTGCGCAGATAGGCGGCCATCGCCGCCAGGTCAGGCTCGCTCAGATGCTGGGTGCTGCGGAAGACCACCTCCGCCATGGGGCCCAGCACCGAACCTCTCGGCGAGACGCCATCGCGCAGCAGGGCCACGATGTCCTCCACCGGCCAGTCGGCCACACTGGCTTCATCGGCTTGCGACAGCGAGGGCGCGTACCAGTTCTGGACCGGCATGAGCCCGCCTCCGAACTCGAAGCGCCCCGTCGGTGCGCCCAGCACGTTGCGCTCGGCATGGCAGGCTGCGCAATGGCCAAGTCCGCGCACGAGGTAGGCGCCACGGTTCCAGGCCGCATCGCGTGAAGGGTCGGGCTCGAAGCGCTCCGGGCTGAAGAAGAGCGCACGCCACACGGCCAGCGCCGCCTGGGTGTTGACCGGGAAGCGCAGCTCGTGCGGTTTGTTGTCCTGCGCCACCGGCGGCAGGCTGCGCAGCCAGGCATAGAGTGCATCGCTGTCTTCGCGCGTGAGCAGCGTGTAGTGTGCGTACGGGAAGGCCGGATAGAGCAGGCGGCCGTCGCGTGAGCGGCCGTTGCGCATCGCCCGCCAGAAATGGTCGGCGCTCCAGCGCCCGAGGCCGGTGGCCTCATCGGGGGTGAGGTTGCCGGCAAAGACGGTGCCGAACGGTGTGGGGATGCCATGCCCGCCGGCCAAGGGGGCGCCGCCACGCTCGGTGTGACAGCTCGCGCAGTTGCCGGCCAGGGCGAGGTAGCGGCCTCGTTCGACCAGGGCCGCATCGACCACGGCGGGGGGCTCGGTCTGCCGGATCGGTTCTTCGCCGCGCAGGTTCAGGCCGATCACCAGCGCCAGCAGCAACAACCCCACGGTGAGCAGGCTGCCCAGCGACACCAGCAGGCGCTTCATCGGCGGGCCTCCGCTGCCGGCACGCCGCCGCAGTCCATCGGCAGAGCCTGCGTCAGGGCCGGCTCGGGCAGGGTCGATGCAGGCATGGGCTGGTTGGCCAGCCAGCCCGAGACGGCGCTGATGTCCTCTTCATCCAGGGCCTTGGCGATGCGCGCCATGCAGTCGGGTTCGAAAGCGCGGCGCGTGCCCACGCGCCAGGCGCCGAGCTGCGCGTTGAGGTAGTCGCGTGGCAGACCCAGCAGGCCGGGCAAGGCCGGCGCAATGCCCACCAAGGCCTGCCCATGGCAACTGGCGCACGCGGGGATGCCGCGGGCTGCGTCACCCAAACGCACCAGCTGCTCACCCCGCTCGCGCTGCGCAGGTGTCAAGGTGATGGAAGGTGTGGGGGGGTGCGGCAGATCCAGCGCGGCGAAGTGACCGGCGATCTCGCGCAGGTAGTCGTCGGTGAGGTGCTGCAGCAACTCGCTCATCGCACCATAGCGCCGACGCCCATCACGGAAGTGCAGCAGCTGGTGGTACTGGTAGAGCGCCGGCTTGCCCGCAATGCGCGGGAAGTAGCCCTCGCGCGTGGCCCGCCCTTCTGCTCCGTGGCAGGCCACACAGGCCTGCACGCGGGCGGCCATCGAGGCGGGGTCGGGGCGGTCGATCGTTTGGGCGTGGGCCTGGGTGCCGCAGAGGAAACACCAGACCAGCAAAGCCCACGGGGGAGAAAAAGCACCGGGCATGGGCCAAGTCTAGCCCGTGCCCTGCGATCACAGGTCGAAGAACACCGTCTCCCGCTCGCCCTGCATGTGGATGTCGAAGTGATAGACCACCCCGCCGGGCTGCACGTCGCGCCGCGCGACCAGCGTGGCACGTCGATCGGCGGGCACCGATTGCAGCACGGCATCCTGGGCATTGGCTGCGGCCTCGTCGTCAAAGTAGAGGCGCGTGAAGGCGTGACTGAGCATGCCGCGCATGAAGACGATGACGTCGATGTGCGGCGCTTCGCCGGCGGCGGCGCCGGGCTTCACGGTGGTGAAGGCAAAGCGCAGTTGCGCGTCGGTGCCGGTGCCGCAACGGCCGAAGCCGGTGAAGCCGCGCTCCTTCGCCTGTTCGGCGCTGGTGACCTCGCGGCCCTGCGCATCGAGCTGGGCGATCTCGATCATCGCGTCGTTCACCGGCTGGCCCTTGCCGTCGAACACGCGGCCCGTCACGGTGATGTGCTCGCCCGCGGCCTGCGGCTGGGCCAGCACGGGGGTGTAGGCGCTGCCGTGGTCGTAGACATACTGGCGCGGCGTCAGGCCGTAGGCGAAGTAGGGGCCGACGGTCTGGGAAGGGGTCTGTCCAAGCAGGCGGCTCATCGCGGCGTCTCCATCGGCGTTTCGTTCGGGCCGCGCAGGACGATGTCGAAGACATAGCCCAGCGCAAAGTCGGGTTCGGTCACGTCGAGCGTGAACTGCGAGATCAGGCGATCGCGTGCGCGCTCGGGCGTGCCCTGGAAGATGGGGTCGAGTGCGAGCAGCGGGTCGCCGGGGAAGTACATCTGCGTGACCAGGCGGCTGGCGAAGTACTCGCCGAAGAGCGAGAAGTGGATGTGGTTGGGCCGCCAGGCGTTGGGATGGTTGCCCCAGGGGTAGGCCCCGGGCTTGACGGTGTAGAACTTGTAGCGGCCCTCGCTGTCGGTGAGCGTGCGGCCGGCACCCAGGAAGTTGGGGTCGAGAGGCGCGTCGTGCTGGTCGACCTTGTGCACGTAGCGGCCGGCGGCGTTGGCCTGCCAGATCTCGACCAGGGTGTGGCGCACCGGGCGGCCGCGCTCATCGACGACACGGCCGGTGACGACGATGCGCTCGCCCAGCGGCGCGCCGTTCTTCGCCGCATTGCGCGTGAGGTCGTGGTCGAGCGCGCCGATGGCATCGTGGCCGTACACCGGGGCACGCAGCTGGCGCAGCTTGTCCTTCATCGGCAGCAGCGGCTTCGTGGGGCCGCGCAGCACGGTGGACTTGTACGCGGGGTGGATGTAGGCGGGGTGGCTGTCCCAGTCTCGGGGACGCAGCGTCACGGTGTCGCTCATGGGGGAAGTCTCCTCGTGGGGCCGCCAGGGTGACGGATGCCCAGACTCTAAGCATCACTTTCAGTTATGTAAATTGACGTATTGTTCGATAATTCATTCCCATGGGTTATGAAATAAGGGCCTCGCAAATTCACCGGCTGCAGTTACGCCACCTGCACTGCTTCCTCGCCGTGGCGCGGCTGGGCCACCTGGGGCGCGCGGCCGAGGCGCTGGCCATCAGCCAGCCGGCGGTGACCAAGACCCTGGCCGACCTGGAAGACCTGCTGGGCCTGCGCTTGTTCGAGCGCGGCCGGCGGGGGGCGCGGCTCACGCCGGCCGGCCAGGGCTTCCTGCGCCACGCCAGCCAGGTGATGGCCGCGCTGGACCAGGCACTGGAGAGCGTGGCGCCCGGCCAGGCGCCCACGGTGCTGCGCCTGGGGGCGCTGCCCACCGTCGTGAACGCCATCGTGGCGGCCGGCGTGCGCTCACTGGGCCTGCCCGGCGGCACCACGGTGCGCGTCGAGACCGGGGCGAACCGGGAGCTGCTGGAGCGCCTCCAGCGGGGCGACCTCGATGCGGTGGTGGGCCGGCTGTCAGACCCCGAGCGGCTGCAGGGCCTGACCTTCGAGCACCTGTATGCCGAGCCGCTGATCGTGGCGGTGCGGCCCGGCCATCCGCTGCTGGACAAGCGCAGGCCGAGCCCGGCGCAACTGGCGCCTCACGACTGGATCCTGCCGCTGGCCGACACGATGATCCGCCACAACGCCGACAGCTGGCTGCAGCGCCACGGTGTGCTGCCCCAGGGAGCGGTGATCGAGACCCTGTCGGTGTCGCTGGGCCGGGAACTCGCCGCCACGGGCGATGCGCTGTGGTTCACGCCATTGGGCGCGGCCGAAGCCGACCTCGAGCGCGGTGTGCTGGTGGCCTTGCCAATGGCCCTGTCCGGCACCGAGGAGCCGGTGGGCTGGCTGATGCGCAGCGACGCGCAACCCTCGCCGGCCCTGCAGGCGGTGCGCGCGGCGGTGCGCGAGCAGGCACAGCGGCGACAGCGACGCTGGCCGGGCCCCCGCTAGCGGCGCGCCTGGGCCTCCAGGCGCAGGTGCCACGCGGTGGCCAGGCCCAAGGGTACGAGGTAGTAGATCACCCGGTAGGCCAGCAGGGCCGCCAGGATCTCGCCATGCGGCAACTGCCGCCCCAGCAGCGCGATGAAGACGGCTTCGAGCACGCCCAGGCCTGCTGGCACGTGCGTGACGACACCGGCCACGGCAGCCATCAGCAGAGCGCCCTGCACCTCGGCCCAGGGCAGGCGCTGCTGCAGCAGCGCGTAGACGAGCAGGCCCATCAGCAACCAGTTGCCCATCGACAGCAGCAACTGCAGGCCCGCCAGCCGCGCCGACGGCAGCTCCAGCGTCTGGCCGCGCACGATGAAGCTGCGACGGCGCGAGAAGGCGCAGGCCAATCCGTAGGCGAGCACCACGCTGATCAAGGCAGCCCCCAGCAGCTGCAGGGCCAGCGGCCCCATCGACCATCGCGCCGGCAGGCGCACCACGTCGGCCAGCAGCAGCGCCCCCGCCAAGGCGGCATAGCCCAGCCAGTTGGTGGTCATGCTCAAGGCCAGGACCTTCAGGGTGCGTGCCTGCGACAGGCCCAGCCGGGTGTAGAGCCGCAGGCGGAAGGCCATGCCGCCCACCAGTGCGCCGAGGTTGAGGTTGAAGGCATAGCTGATGAAGGCGACGCCCAAGGTTTGACGTCGCGGCAGCGCGTGACGTGTCCACGCACGGCCCAGGAGGTCGTAGCTGGTGTAGGTGAGGTAGCTGACCGCCGCCAGGGCAACGGCCGCCGCAAGCGTGAGGGTGGGCAAGCGGCGCAGGGCCTGACTCACCTGGGCCCAGTCGATCTGGCGCGCCTGCGACACCAGCAGCGCAGCAACCCCCAGGAAGAACAGCACGATGAGCGGCCGACGTGCGAAGGCCCACAGACGAGCCAGGCGACCCGTGGGCTCGCCGTCCTCGGGAGCCGGCGCCGCTGGTGCCAGGCCCGCACTCATGACAGCTCCTTCGTCGGCACCAGCAGCGGCTTGTGAGCCGGCAGCCAGCGGGCCCAGCCTGGAAAGTGGCGCACCAGGTGGTAGACGAGGCCGCTCACCAGCGGGCGCCACCAGGTGCGCGCCCCCACGGGATCGCTGGCGATGCGCTGGCACCGGCGCTGACGCAACTCGTCCAGGCGCCCGCGCAGGGTGGCATTGAAGGCCGTGTCGCGGATGACGAGGTTGGCCTCGAGGTTGAGCGCCAGGCTCAGCGGGTCGAGGTTGCTGGAGCCCACCGTGGCCCAGCGCTCGTCGACCAGGGCCACCTTGCCGTGCAGGGGACGCTCGCAGTATTCGTAGATCTCGACGCCGGCCTTCAGCAGCGGCGGGTAGAGCAGTCGCGCGGCCAGCTTCACGATGGCCATGTCGGGCTCGCCCTGCAGGATGAGGCTCACGCGCACGCCGCGCTTCGCGGCCCGGCGCAACTCGCGCAGCAGGCGATAGCCGGGGAAGAAATAGGCGTTGGCGATGATGACTTCGCGCTGCGCGGTGCGCAGGGCGGCGCGGTAGTGGCGCTCGATGTCCTGCGGGTGCTCATCGTTGTCGCGCACGACGAAGAGCGCTTCGGCCGACCCGGCATCGGCAAGCTCGCCCTGCGCGGCCGGCGCCCGGCGTCGAGGCCACCAGCGTGGACGCCAGCGGGCCGGCTGCTGCAAGGCCTGGTGCGCGAAGCGATGGATGTCCTCCACGACCGGCCCGCGCACTTCGACGGCATAGTCCTGCTTGGCCTCGGGCCCGAAGTCGGCGAGGTGGTCGGCCGAGTAGTTGATGCCGCCCACGAAGGCGCGTTCGCCGTCGATCACGACAATCTTGCGGTGCATGCGGCGCAGCACCTGCAGGCGCACACCCATCACGCGCACGCAGGGATCGAAGACGCGCAGTCGCACGCCGGCCTCGGCAAGGCCTGCGACGAACTCGTCCGACAGGTCGGGCGAGCCGTAGCCGTCGATGGTGACGTCCACCTGCACGCCACGACGGGCCGCGGCGATCAGCACGGCACGCAGCTCGCGTCCCACCTTGTCGTCGAACCAGATGAAGGTCTCCAGCAGCACCTCGCGGCGCGCCTGGCTGATGGCCTCGAAAACGGCCGGGTAGAAGGCTTCGCCGTTCTCCAGCAAGGTGAGGGCGTTGCCCTGGGTCCAGCGGGTCTTCATGGCGTCACCTCCACGTCCAGGGGGTCGTGGATCGTCAACACCCGCAGAGGCGCAGCCGATGGGTCCTGGTTGTGCATGATCTGGGTCTCATGGCGCGATGAGACCCATGCTAGGGATGCGGCCGCGGCGGCACCACTCTCGACCCACCGACACCTCTGTCGGAATCCGCCGACAGCGGCTCAGACACGTCGGTGCCGGGCGACCTTCTGCAGCAGCTCGATCAGGATGGCACGTTCGGCCTCACTGAGGTGGCGCAGCAGGTCCTGCTCCATCGTGAGCGACACCTCGTGGGCCTTCTTGGCCAGGGTCTGGCCCTTGCGGGTGAGGCGCACGTGCTGCGCGCGACGATCGGCCTCGCTGCGCACGCGGGTGATGAGCTCGCGTTCCTCGAGCCGGTCGAGCAGGATGGTGGTGTTGGGCGCCGACACGGCCAGCGCCTGGGCGAGCTGCTTTTGCGTGACGTCGGCGTTGTGCAGCACCAGCATCAGGATGGTGAACTCCACCGGGCGCAGCTGCAGGGGTTCGCCGATGTGCTTGAAGAAGATCTTGCGCGTGGGCACCTCGGCCTGGGCGAGCTGGTAGCCCAGCACGTGGCGCAGGCAGCCGGCGTCGAGGCCGTGGTGAATGGGGTCGCTGGGGGGCGGGCTGGTCATGGCCGCGCCAGTGTACTGGGCGCCGCGCCCGTCCCAGACCATGATCTTCAACCATGCCGGGGGGCGGGCACCCAGGCTTCGCGGCGCGCCACCTGCTGCAGCCGCCATCCGGCTTCGGGCAGCAGCCACTCCAGGCCGTAGCGTGCCGCGTCGAACTGCGTGGCATACCACGGGTCGGTCCTGCGCGGGGCCGCAAAGCGCGCCGTGCGCAACCAGGCCCAGCCCATCAGCACCCAGCCGAAGGCCTGCAGGTAGTCATCGGCCACACGGTAGGCCCAGGTCGGGTCGTCCTGCCGGCCCACGTAGAGACGGGCCGTGGCTTCGCGCAAGGCATCGACCTGCAGCTGCAAGCCATGCACCAGCGGTTTCAGTTCGGGGCAGTCGGTCAGCACCGGTTCGGCACGGGCCGCCTCCAGCTCCTGGTCGACCACGCCCATCGCCTCGGCAAAGCGATGGCAGCCGTCCTCGAAGAGCTTGCGCTGCAACAGGTCGATGGCCTGGATCTCGTTGCTGCCCTCGTAGATCATTGCGATGCGGCTGTCACGCACGGCCTGCTCGATGCCATGGTCGCGCAGGTAGCCGTGGCCACCCCAGACCTGCAGCGCCGCGTTGACGGCGTGGTGCGCGGTGTCGGTGAGGAAGGCCTTGACCACCGGGGTGAGCAACTCCAGCAGGCGCCGGGCCCGTCCACGCAGCGCCGGCTCGACATGGTGCTCGGCCTCGTCCAGCCAGAGGGCCGTGGCCATGGCCAGCAGGCGCTGTCCCTGCGCCAGCGCCTCCAGGCGCCACAGGGTGCGACGCATGGCGGGGTGTTCGGCGAGCGGGCTGGGGCCCTCGCGATGGCCGGGCGCCCGCGACTGGTGGCGCTCCCGGGCGTAGCGCCAGGCGTTCTGGCGCGCCATCTCCAGGTGGCCCAGCCCCTGCACCCCCACCAGCAGGCGGGCGGCATTCATCATCACGAACATCGCGACCAGGCCGCGGTGCGGCTCCCCCACCAGCCAGCCCGTCGCACCATCGAAGCGCAGCACACAGGTGGCACTGCCGCGAATGCCCATCTTGTGCTCGATGCCGTCGCAGTGAACGGCATTGCGAGCGCCATCGGGCAGGATCTTCGGCACGAGGGCCAGCGACAGGCCGCGGCTGCCCGGCGGTGCGTCGGGCAGGCGCACCAGCACCAGGTGAACGATGTTGTCGGCCAGGTCGTGTTCACCACCGGAGATGAAGATCTTGCTGCCGCTCACCCTCACCTCGCCACCCGACTCGAGGGCGTCGGCCGCCACCCCCACGGGTTCAGCCCGTGTGCGCACCAGGGCGAGGTCAGAGCCGGCCTGGGCTTCGGTCAGGCACATCGTGGCCAGCCACTCGCCACTGACGATGCGAGGCAGGTAGCGTTGCTGCAGCTCCGGGGTGCCATGGGCCCGCAGACACTCGTAGGCCCCGTGCGCCAGCCCCGGATACATCGCCCAGGCATGGTTGGCGCTGTGCAGCATCTCGTTCAGCGCCAGCTGCAGGCCCATGGGCAGGCCCTGCCCGCCCCACTCGGGGCTGCAGGCCAGGGCTGGCCAGCCGGCCTCCACGTAGGCCTGGTAGGCGCCACGGAAGCCCGGCGGCGTGGCCACCTCGCCACCGTCCCAGGTGCACCCCTCACGATCGCCGATGGCGTTCAGCGGCGCCAGCACACCGGCCGCAAAGCGGCCCGCCTCTTCCAGTACCTGCCTCGCGGTGGCGGCGTCGGCCTCGGCATAGGATGGCAAGCTCGCCCACCGCGCGGGGGCATCCAGCAGATCCTCCAGGACGAACTGAAGCTCACGCAGCGGTGGAATATATGACCACATCGGTAACAGGACTCTCGAAATGCTTGGGCGCTTCTTGCCAGCAGACACCGCGGATCCGGCTCCGCCGGTCCGCTGGTGTCGCCCCCTCGAAGGGGGCGCGCGAAGCGCGTAGGGGGTGGTCGTGAGCCCTCAGGCCTCCGGCGTGAAGCCCACGCTGGTGACGATCGGACCCCAGGCAGCGTTTTCGCGCTTGACGGCGGCGGCCAGTTCGGCCGGGGTGTTCGCACCGGCCTCGACGCCCAGCTGGGCGAAGGCTTCGATCACGTCGGGCGCGCCGACAGCGGCCTTGATGGCCTGGGCCGCACGCTGCGTCACTTCGGCCGAGGCCTGTCCGGGCAGGAAGAAGCCGTACCACTCGTTCATCTCGAGCGCCTTGAAGCCCTGCTCGGTGTAGGTGGGCACGTTGGGCGCGAAGCGCGAACGCGTGGCGCCCGACGTGGCCAGCAGGCGCAGGCGGCCCGTGGCCAGGTGGGGCAGGTAGTCGCCCACGGGAGACGAGAAGGAGGCCACCTGGCCGCCCAGCAGGTCCTGGATGCCGGGCGCCGAGCCGCGGTAGGGCACATGGTTGAGCGCCACGCCGCTTTCCTTGGACAACAGGGCGCCCAGGAAGTGCGGCGGAGAGCCCGCACCCGGCGAGCCATAGTTCGCACCCGTCGGGTTGGCCTTGGCCCATTCCAGGTAGCTCTTGATGTCCTTCACGGACTCGGGCACGGCCGGGCCCACGCCGAAGCCGAAGACGATGGTGCCCGCGGTGCACACCGGGGTCACGTCCTCGGGCTTGTAGGGCAGCGAACGGTAGATGTGCGGATAGAGCGTGATCATGGCCGCCGGCGTGAGCAGCAGGTGGGCTCCGTCGTTGGGGCTGCGGCGCAGCTCCTCCACCGCAAGGCGCCCCCCCGCGCCGGGCTTGTTCTCGACCACGGCCACGCGGGCGTAGCTGCCACGCAGCTTGTCGGCCACACGACGCGACACCGCGTCGGTGGTACCGCCGGCGGGGAAGCCGCACAGCACGCGTGCGGTGTCGAGGGACTGGGCCAGGCTCAGGCCCGGCGCCAATCCGAAGCCTGCGGCTGCGGCAGCGCCGCCATAGGTCAGGAACTGTCTGCGATCGATCATGATGTGTCTCCTCTGTGGCTGGGGTCGATCAGGAAAGGGCCGCTGCCCTCAACGCGGTGGCAGGCGCAAGGCGCCGTCCAGACGGATGACCTCGCCATTGAGCGAGGCGTTGGTCACGCTGTGCGCAGCGAGCTGGGCGAAATCCTCGGGCTGGTCCAGGCGCTTCTGGAACGGGATGGAGGCGGCCAGCGACAGTCGCACTCCAGCTGGCAGCTCGCGCAGCAGCGAAATCTTCATCGTCAGTCCTTGCGGGGAAGGATCACGTAGGGGTCGGCACCTTCTCCGCGGTACAGCGCCTCGACCAGCGCCTCGCGGCCACCGAGCACCGCGCGCTGGTTGATCGACCCCTTGTCGGTGATCTCGCCCTTGTCGATGGATGGCGGCTCGACCAGCACGTGCGCTCGCGCCACCCGGTTCGCGCTGCCGGTGCCTTCCCGCCAGAGGCGATCGGCCAGCGCCTGGAAGAACCCGCGCACCGCCGGGTGGTGCAGCACCTCGGGTGCCGGCACGTGTGCGCCCAGTCCGGCCAGCTTGCGGCACTCGTCCACGCGAGGGAACACCAGCATGCCGACCTCGTCGCGGTTCAGGCCGGTGATCACCGCGTCCTGCACACAAGGCGCGCCCAGCGCGATGATCTTCGCGCGCAGCGGACCCACGCTCACGAAGGTGCCGGTGGAGAGCTTGAAGTCCTCGGCGATGCGTCCGTCGAAGAGCAGCCCCTTCTGCGGGTCAAGCGGGTCGACCCACTTCACGGCATCGCCGGTGCGGTAGTAGCCTTCCTCATCGAAGGCCTCGGCGCTCAGTCCCGGTTGGCGCCAGTACCCGGGCATCACATTGGGCCCACGGAAACGGATCTCGGTCTTGCCATAGCGGGCATCGCCATCGGGCACCAGCTTCACCTCCACCCCGGGGCAGGGCAGCCCGATGTGGCCCGAGCGCACCTCGCCCGCCTTGAGCGCAAAGGTGCAGGAGGGCGCGGTCTCGGTCATGCCCAGGCCGGTGAACATCGGGATGCGTTCGCCCACGGTGCGCTCGCCCAGACGGTCGAGCTGGTCCCACACCGCCTGGCTGAGGCCGGCGCCGGCGAACATGAAGGCCTTGACCTTGCGGAACAGCGACTCGCGCAGCACCGCGTCGTCCTCCATCGCCGCGGCGATCTCCTCGAAGCCCTTGGGCACGTTGAAGTACATCGTCGGCGAGATCTCGCGCAGGTTGCGCAGCGTCTCTGCGATGCCGGCCGCCGTGGGCTTGCCCTCGTCGATGTAGAGCGTGCCGCCGTTGTAGATCGTGAGCCCCGTGTTGTGGTTGCCGCCGAAGGTGTGGTTCCAGGGCAGCCAGTCCACGAAGACCGGCGGCTCGTCGGCCAGGAACGGAAAGGCCTGGCGCTTCATCTGCTGGTTGGCGCAGATCATGCGCTGGGTGTTGACCACCCCCTTGGGGGCCTTGGTCGAGCCCGAGGTGAAGAGGAACTTCACGATCGTGTCGGAGCCGACCTTGGCATGTGCCGCCTCGGCCTCGGCGCCGGGTGCGGTGTCGACGAGCGCGGCAAAGGGCGTGACACGCCGGCCATCGAGTTCTCCCTCGGTGAGGATCACCTCGACGTCCGGGCCGGCCACGGCCTCGATGGCACGGCCGTAGCGCGCATCGGAGGCGAACACCAGCCCGGGGGTGGTGGTCTGGAAGATGTGACGCAGCTTGCCAAAGTCCTGGGACACCAGCGAGTAGGCCGGCGAGATCGGCGTGTAGGGAACGCCCACCCACATCGCTCCGAGCGCGAGGGTGAGGTGTTCCAGGTCGTTGTCGGACAGGATGGCCACGGGCCGCTCGGGCGAGAGCCCCCGTGCCACCAGGGCCTGGCCCACCGACTGCACACGCGCCAGCATCTGGTCATAGCTGATGCGGCGCCACGCGCCTCGGGCACCATCGGCCAGCCGCTCGCGCCGGGCCACCAGGGTGCGGTCGGGTGCCACGCGGGCCCAATGCTCCAGACGGTCGGTCAGTCGGGCCGGATAGGGCTGCAAAGCCTCGGTCGAGCGCAGCACGGCGCTCCCGTCAGGCCGTTGCTCCAGGGCGGCAGACACGCAGCCTCCCACCGGCGTGGCGCGATAGCGCGTCATGACGATTTGCCTACCTTCCCTGCCTTGCCCTCCAGGAAGGCACGCATGCGGTCCTTGGCGGCGGGGTCGCCCTGGGCGATGGCGGCGGTGAGCGACTCCACAAAAAGCCCCTGGGCCTGCGACATCTCGGCAATGCGCGGCAGGGCATGCATCACGGCGAAATTCGACAGCGGCGCATTGCCGGCGATCTTGCGCGCCAGCTCCATCGCCTTGGCCACCCCCTGGCCCTCGCCCACGCGGTAATGCGACAGGCCGACCTCCTGGCCTTCCTCGGCATCGAGCACACGGCCCGTCAGCATCATGTCGGTCATGCGGGAGAAGCCGATCAGCCGCGGCACACGCGCCGAACCACCGCCGCCCACGAAGAGGCCGCGCTGGCCTTCGGGCAGGCCATAGAAGGTGGAGTCCTCGGCCACACGGATGTGGGCCGCGCTGGCCAGCTCCAGGCCACCGCCCACCACCGCACCGTGCAGGACAGCCACCACGGGCACCCGGCCGAACTGGATCTGCTCGAAGGCCGCGTGCCAGCCACGCGAATGCTCGATGCCTTCGGCCACGCTGCGCTCGGCCAGTTCGGACAGATCCAGCCCGGCGCAGAAGTGCTCGCCCTCTCCGCTGAGCACCACGGCGCGCGTGCTGTCGGGCAGGTGGATGAAGCAGGTGTGGAGCTGGGCCACCAGGGTGTCGCTGATGGCATTGCGCTTGGCCGGGCGGTTCAGGCGCACATGGGTCACCGGGCCGTCGTGCTCGATCTTGAGCAGATCGAGGGCGGCCAGCACGGCATTGGAGGAGGTCTCGGAAGGCATGGGCATGATGTCGGTCAATTGATTAAAAAGAATAACCAACTGACATGATCACAGATCCAGGGTTTACCCGTGGAAATGCCCGGTCGGCTTGGCCCATTCACCCCATGAATACGGCTTCTTGACGATGAATCCAGGCCACTCATGAGGCCTCGGCGCTGCAGAAGGCTCGGGTTTACGATCAAGCGAAGGCCCAAGACAATTAATTAATATAATTAATGAAGTCTGTTTGGAGCGCCCTGTGAAGACCGAGAACCTGATCGCCATCGACATCCACACCCACGCCGAGGTGTCCTGCTGGAACCCCTATGACAGCTACGGCGAGGAGTACGACCGCGCCGCCGACAAGTACTTCCGCTCCAGCCGACGGCCGACCATCGACGAAAGCATCGCCTACTACCGCGAGCGCAACATCGGCCTGGTGATGTTCATGGTCGATGCGGAGGCCCAACTCGGCCGCCGGCGCATCCCCAATGAGGAGATTGCCGAGGCCGCCCAGAAGAACAGCGACATCATGATCGCCTTCGCCTCCGTGGACCCGCACAAGGGCAAGATGGGGGCGCGCGAGGCGCGCAAGCTGATCGAAGACCACGGCGTCAAGGGCTTCAAGTTCCACCCCACGGTGCAGGGCTTCCACCCCTACGACCGCATGGCCTGGCCCCTCTATGAAGTGATCGCCGAGTACAAGATGCCGGCTATCTTCCACAGCGGCCACTCGGGCATCGGTTCGGGCATGCGTTGCGGCGGCGGGCTGCGGCTGGAGTATTCCAACCCCATGCACCTGGACGACGTGGCGATCAACTTCCCTGACATGCAGATCGTCATCGCCCACCCGTCCTGGCCCTGGCAGGACGAGGCCCTGAGCGTGGCCATGCACAAGCCCAACGTCTGGATCGACCTCTCGGGCTGGAGCCCCAAGTACTTCCCGGCCCAGCTGGTGCAGTACGCCAACACCCTGCTGAAGGACCGCGTGCTCTTCGGCAGCGACTACCCGCTGATCACGCCCGACCGCTGGATGAAGGACTTCGAGGAAGCCGGCTTTCGCGACGAGGTCAAGCCCCTCATCCTGAAGGCCAACGCGCAGCGCCTGCTTGGGTTGGGCTGATGCATCGCAGCAAGGCGGACGCCCCCCAAACAAGGGAGGCGTTGCCGTGACTTCCTGCCGCATCACCCCGCACTTCGGGGCTCCACATCCGCGCTGGAAGCCCGATACTGGCATCGGGCAAGTCCACCCGAGTGTGGAAAGCCGGTGGCCCTAAACCACCCGCTCATCCGGTTGCAACGCAGTACGCCAGCAGTCGATCTTGCCCGCCAACACCAGTCGGCCCCCATATGGGGGCCGACGTCTTTTCGGACACGTGCCGCCCTACTCTTCCCCCCACGGCAGCATCAAGGTCACCATCAACAGCGACTCGAACTCCTGCCGGAACTTGGCGGTGATGGCTTCAGGGTCGGGGCAAAGCTTGCGGTCGGTAATGAGGCCGAACTGCACGCCGCCGCCATAGGAGAGGATGCTCAGGCCCATGCCGATGTCGCCGGACTGGGGCACCCAGAACATCACCTGCTCCAGCGTGGAGCCGCAGAACTTCAGCGGTTCGCGCGGGCCGGGCACGTTGGTCATCACGGCCGTGGCCTTGCGGGCGAAGTAGTTCAGCAGGGTGTGCTGTACGGGCTTGATCAAAAGGCCCGCCATGGCCAGCACGGCAAAGGCCAGCAGGGGCTGGTAGCTGCCCTTGAGTTCGGCCATGCGCGCGCGCACGGCAAACACCCGTTCGATGGGGTTGGCGATGCCGATGGGCAGCACCAGGGGCACCAGGCCGAAACGGTTGCCGAGTTGATGCGCTTCGGCCAGGGGCCGCAGGTTCACCGGCACCATGGCGCGGATCTCCTTGCCGGTCGGGTCTTCACCGTGCGCCTGCAGGTAGTCCCCGATGGCGCCGGCCGCGCAGGCCAGCACCACGTCGTTCACCGAGCAGCCCAGGGCCTTGCCGATGGCCTTCACTTCGTCCAGCGGCACGGGCTCGCCCCAGGCCACGCGCTTGGACGGACCGGGGGTGCCTTTCAGGCGCGTGGGCGAGTCGTCGCTCATCAGCGCAATCGCAGCGGCGTCGCTCACCACCTGCACGCCCATGCGCGCGAGGTCGATCGAGCCCTGCAGCGGCATGCCGGGGTGGGCCATCATCTCCATCGACTTGGCCATGCCCTGGCCGGTCAGGCCGATGGCCTTCACCGTGACGTCGGTCAAGGGCTTGAGCACGGCATCGGTGAGCCAGTCGCGTTCGTCATCGGGCCGCGGTTCGCGCAGCCTGGGCAGGGTGCCGCCGTCGGTGAGCGAGAGCATGACGGTGATAAGCGCGATGCCGTCGGCGATGCAGTGGTGAATGCGCGCGATCAGCACGCTGCCACCGTCGAAATCCTCGACGAGGTGCATCTCCCATAGCGGGTGGGCGGGGTCCAGCGGGGTGGTGGCCAGATCGGCAATGCGCGCCTGCAGGGCCTGCATCGGCGACTGGCCGCGCCGGGGCTTGAGGGTCTCGGCGCGCACATGGCGGGCGATGTCGAAGTCGGGGTCGATCACCCAGTTCGCACCCATGGCATCCTCGACCACCTTCTGGCGGAAGCGCCGGTACTTCAGCAGCCGCTGCTCGATGCGATCGCGCAGGGCCTGGAGGGTGATGCCGGGAGAGAGCCGCCACATGCCCACGATGAGCATCAGGTTGGCTTCGGTGTCCATGCGCAGCCAGGCGGTGTCGACCCGGGCCATGCGCTCCGTCGTTGCGGGCATGCGTTGTTCTTTCCTTGAGGAGCCTGCTCTATTCTTGCGGCAAGATGCGCACTAGCATCTGCACCGCAGCATTGCGCGTCAATCGACGTTTCCACCAACCCTTGAGGAGCACCCCATGGCCGACCTGCAAGCCGCCTTCGAGAAGGCTGTCGCCGAGTCCAAGTCCCTGCCCGAGAAGCCGGACAACATGACCCTGCTGAAGATCTACGCGCTGTACAAGCAGGCCACGGCCGGCGACGTGGAGGGCTCGCGCCCGGGCTTCACCGACATGGTGGGCCGCGCCAAGTGGGATGCCTGGAACGCCCTGAAGGGCCAGAGCGCCGACGAGGCCAAGCAGTCCTACATCGACCTGATCGAATCCCTGAAGTGAGCGGCTGCGGCCCGTGCGGCCGCCTCCAGCTCGCTTCCGGAGCACATCACTTCTTCCGGGCGGCGGCCTTCTTCGCGGGGGCGGCCGCCTTGGCTTTTTTCGCGGGCGCCGCCTTGCGTGTCTCCAGCGCCAGCAGGGTGTCGAGGTTCTTCTGGATCTCGGCCTCGATGGTCTTGGCAAAGGCGCCCAGCAGGAAGCCGAGCTTGGCCTGCAGGTCGAAGTGATCGGGCGCCACGGTCAGCGTGCCGTTCACGCCGGCGCGGGTGAAGTGCACGACGTCGCCGTCCTCGCCCTCCTCCACCGTGCAGTCCATGCCGAACTTCTCCTCGGCGTCCTCGGCCCACTGCCAGGCGATCTCGCGGGCCCGCGCCAGGCCCAGGTCGTGTTCACGGTGGATGGCAATCTCGCTCATCGAGCAGGGTCCTTGTCGGCAATCGTGGGGGAAGTGAGGGCCTGGCGGCGCTCGTCGCGCGGCTGGCGCGCCAGGTCGCGCACGGCATCATAAAACCGCGGGAAGCTCTGGCCGCGGGCAACGAAGAGCTGCTCGAAGCCCGGCACCAGCTCGGTGTAGGCGGCCAGCACGGCCAGCGAGGCCCCGTTGGCTTCCTCGAACCAGCGGTCGTAGCCGGCAAAGCCTTCCCAGGGCCCGGCCTTGAGACGCGCGTGTTCGGCGCGCATCGCGGCCAGCACCTCGGCCTTGCCGCGGCGCTTGTCGTCGTCGCTGCCGGGGCCGGCATACACCTCGGCCAGACGGGCCCGGTAGCGCAGGGTCAGAGCCTGGAAATCGCGCCGGCGGGTGTCGAAGCGTTCGTATTCCTCGCGCACTGCAGGGGTGGCCTGCTGCTGCAGCCAGCGCTGCACGCCCAGGCGCTCCACCGCGGTGGCGAAGGACTCGTTGAAGGTGGTGTCGTCCTTCACATAGACGATCTGGTGCGCCAGCTCGTGGAAGACCAGCCGCGCCAGCTCGCCCTCGGGGTAGCGGATGAAGGTGTTGAGCAGGGGGTCGCCGCCCAGCCAGTCGAGCCGTCCCAGGGTGGAGTACGCCGGCACACCATAGACGCGCACCTCGTAGCCCTCCTGGCGCAAGCCTTCGGCAAAGGCCTCGGCCTGGGCACGGTCGTAGTATCCGCGGTAGCCCACGCAGCCCACCACCGGGAAGCACCAGGTCTTGAGCGTGAGGCTCAACTCGGGCACGGCCACCACATTCCACACCGCCGCCGGGCGGCCCAGGTCGGCATAGCCCCGGTAGCTGCGGTTGTCGGGCAGGGCCAGTTCGGCCACCGCGAAATCGCGGATGCGCTGGCTCAGCGCCAGGCGTTCACGCAGCGGCTCGGGTGTGGTGTCGTCCGCGAGCCACTGGTCCACCGGCCGGGCCTGGTGCACCAGGCTGAGGTGCCCCTGCACCGACTGCGCCAGATAGCCCACCGTGCCGCAGCCGGCCACGAGCAGGCCCCCACCCAGGGCCAGGGCGCCCACGCCCACCACCGTCCACAGACCTCGCCTGCGCATCGTCGCCACCGTGACCTCCGCCGCGCAGTCTACGCTGCAGCCACCTCGACCAGCACGTCGTAGAAGCAGGGCGCACGTCCGAGATCGGTCAGGTGCTGGTGCGTGACCTCGTTCACGTTGCTGCCCCGCAGGCCCAGCTTGCGCCACCAGATGCCCAGGCCGTTGACCACGCCCGGGCGGGCCCGGTCGCTGACACGGGCCGTGCACCAGTATTCGCCGCGGTCGTTGAACACGCGCACCACGCCTCCGTCGACAATGCTGCGCGAGGCGGCATCCTCGGGATGGATTTCCAGCAGCGGCTCGCCCTCGATGTCGCGCAGGCTCTTCACGTTCACGAAGCTGGAATTCAGGAAGTTGCGCGCCGGCGGCGAGATCATCGCGAGCGGGTAGCGCGCCGCCAGCCCGGGGGTGGAGGTGGCGGATTCGTGGTTGGGCAGGTAGTCGGGCACCCCGTGGCGAGGCGAGTCGATCTCGCAGCGACCGCTGGCCGTGGGGAAACCGCCCCGGGCAAAGGGCGCCTCGGGCAACGGCAGCGTCACCCAGCCGCGCTCGCGCAGTTGCGCCAGCGTGATGCGCCCGCCAAAGGCCTGGGCGGCGATCTCTTCATCCGTCTCGGCAAAGCAAGGCTCGGTGTAGCCCATGCGCGCGGCGAGGTCGCGAAAGATCTGCGTGTTGGGCCGGGCCTCGCCCACGGGGTCGATGGCCGGCTCGTTGATCAGCACGTCGGTGTGGCCGTAGCTGGTGTGCACATCCAGGTGCTCCAGCTGGGTGGTGGCCGGCAGCACATAGTCGGCGTGGTCGGCGGTGTCGGTGAGGAAGTGCTCCAGCACGACGGTGAAAAGGTCCTCGCGGGCAAAGCCCTGCACCACCTTCGGCGACTCGGGGGCCACCGCCACCGGGTTGCTGTTGTAGACCACCAAGGCCTCGATCTTCGGACCGAAGCCGGGCGAGGCCTCGCGCAGCAGGTCGTCGCCGATGGTGCTCATGTTGATCGTACGCGGGCGGCGATCCCCCAGCAGGTCGGGACGCTGCAGGGCGGCGCGGTCCACCGGGAACCAGCCCGAGCTGGACAGCAGCATCCCGCCACCCCGGTGGCGCCAGGCGCCGGTCAGGCAGGGCAGGATGGCGATCAGCCGCACCGCATTGCCGCCACCGCGAGCACGCTGCATGCCGTAGTTCAGACGGATGGCGGCGGGCGTCATCGTCGCGTAGTCGCGCGCCAGGTCGCGCACCACCTGGACATCCAGGCCGCATTCGGCCGCCACGCGCTCGGGCGGCCATTGCAGGGCCCGCTCGCGCAGGGCCGGCCAGCCCAGGGTGTGGTGCTCGATGTAGTCGTCATCCAGCCAGCCGTTCACGATCAACTCGTGCATCAGTCCCAGCGCCAGCGCGCCGTCGGTGCCCGGCCGCAGGGCGATGTGCTGGTGGCACTTGTCGGCCGTTTCGGTGCGGCGCGGGTCGATGCACACCAGCCGGGCGCCGCGCCGCTTGGCCTCCTGGGCCACGCTCCAGAAGTGCAGGTTCGAAGCGATGGAGTTGCTGCCCCAGATGAGGATGATGCGGCTCTCGGCGAAGTGCTCGACGTGCATGCCCACCTTGCCACCGTAGGTGGCTGTCAGCGCCTCGGCCCCGGCGCTGGCGCAGATGGTGCGGTCCAGCAGCGAGGCGCCCAGGCGATGGAAGAAGCGGGCGGCCATGCTCTCGCTTTGCACCAGGCCCATGGTGCCGGCGTAGCTGTAGGGCACGATGGCCTGAGGGTCACGCGCCGCGATGGCGGCCAGCCGCCGTGCGATGGCATCGAGCGCTTCGTCCCAGCTCACGCGCTCGAACTGCCCGGCCCCCTTCGGCCCGACGCGCCTGAGGGGGTGCAGCACCCGTTCCGGGTGGTAGCTGCGTTCCACATAGCGCGACACCTTGCGGCACAGCGCGCCATGGGTGGACGGGTGTTCGGGGTGACCTTGCACCCGCACGGCCCGCCCCGCCTCGACCACCACTTGCATGGCGCAGGTGTCGGGGCAGTCGTGCGGGCAGGCCCCTTGCACGATTTGGGGGGCCGTGTGATCGATTGCACTGCTGATCGAGGCCGAATTGTTCATAATTGAAACTATTCTCCAGGTGGCGCCTGCCCCAAAAACCGTCCATCACAACAAGCAGCAAGGCAGTACCCGATGTTCCCCCATTCTCCACTCACCCGGCGCAGCCTGATCCGGCGCGCCGCAGCCACTGGCGTGGCGCTGAGCCTGCCCGCCTGGGCCCAGTCCGAACGCATCGTGCTCGGTCAGTCGGCGGCCTTCTCCGGCCCGGCAGCGGAACTGGGCCTGCAGATGAACCAGGGCGCCCGCCTGGTCTTCGACCAGGTCAACGCCAGTGGCGGCATCGGCGGACGCCAGATCGAGCTGCGCACGCTGGACGACGGCTACGAGCCCGACCGCTGCAAGGCCAACACCGAGAAGTTCATCAACGACGGTGTGTTCGCGCTGTTCGGCTATGTCGGCACGCCCACCTGCGTGGCCGCCCTGCCCGTGATCAATGAGTCGCGCACCCCCTTCCTGGGCCCTTTCACGGGGGCCGAGGTGCTGCGTGAACCCTTCAGCCGCTACGTCTTCCACGTGCGGGCGTCGTACTACGACGAGACCGCGCTGATCGTGAAGAACCTGACCTCCCTGGGTCTGAACCGCATCGCCGTGTTCTACCAGGACGACAGCTACGGGATGGCGGGCCTCACGGGCGTGCAGCGCGCGCTGGCGGCGATCAGCCTGAAGCCGGTGTCGCTGGGCACGGTGCAGCGCAACACGGTGGACGTGGCCGGCGCGGTGAAGTCCATCCTTCCGGCCCAGCCCCAGGCCATCGTCCAGATCAGCGCCTACAAGAGCTGCGCGGCCTTCATCCGCGAGGCGCGCAAGGCCGGCTTCGGCGGCACCTTCTTCAACGTGTCCTTCGTGGGCACGCAGGCGCTGGCCGATGAACTCGGCAAGGACGGCCAGGGCGTGATGATCAGCCAGGTCGTGCCCTACCCCTATTCCACGGCCACGCCCATCGCACGCGAATACAACGAGGCCATCAAGCAAGCCGGCGGCAAGGCGCAGCCGAACTACTCCAGCATGGAGGGCTACATCGCCGCCAAGGTGATGGTCGAAGGCCTGCGCCGCGCGGCACGCCTCACGCAGGATGGGCTCATCTCCGGGCTGGAAAGCATCAACCAGCCCTTCGGCGGCTTCAACGTGAGCTTTGGTGCTCGCAAGCACACGGCCTCCACCTTCGTCGACCTGTCGATGCTCACCGGTGACGGACGCGTGCGGCGCTGACGCAGTCCGCCCCCCCGCCAGCCCCGCCCCGAGCGGGGCTTTTCATTGGGGCTGACACCGTCTGCGCCCCAGGGCTACACTGAATCATCCGATCTTCACGCGGCCCCCTCGGGCCCTTCCCCGCCATGAAGCTCATCGATTCCATCCTGGCCGATGCCGCGGCCGTCACCGCCATCCGGCGCGACATCCATGCCCATCCCGAACTGTGCTTCGAGGAAGTGCGCACCGCCGACGTGATCGCGCAGACGCTGACCGACTGGGGCATCCCGGTGCACCGCGGCCTGGGCACCACCGGCGTGGTGGGCATCGTGAAGAACGGCAGCAGCCCACGCGCCCTGGGATTGCGCGCCGACATCGATGCGCTGCCCATGACCGAGAAGAACCAGTTCGCGCATGCCAGCCGCCACCCGGGCAAGATGCACGCCTGCGGCCACGACGGCCACACCGCGATGCTGCTGGCTGCGGCCAAGCACTTCGCCCGGCACCGCAACTTCGACGGCACGGTCTATCTCGTCTTCCAGCCGGCCGAGGAAGGGGGCGGCGGCGCGCGCGAGATGATCAAAGACGGCCTGTTCGAGCGCTTCCCGATGGAAGCCCTCTTCGGCATGCACAACTGGCCCGGCATGCAGGTGGGCCAGTTCGCGGTGAAGAGCGGGCCCATCTTCGCGTCGAGCAACGAGTTCCGCATCGTCATCCGCGGCAAGGGTGGGCACGCCGCGCTGCCGCACAACACCGTGGACCCGGTGCCCGTGGCCTGCCAGATGGTGCAGGGTTTCCAGACCATCATCACCCGCAACAAGCGGCCCATCGACGCCGGCGTGATCTCGGTGACGATGATCCACACCGGCGAGGCCACGAATGTGGTGCCTGATGCCTGCGAGATCCAGGGCACCGTGCGCACCTTCACGCTGGAGGTGCTCGACCTGATCGAGCAGCGCATGGCCGAGATCGCCCGTCATACCGCCGCGGCCTACGGCTGCGAGGTCGAGTTCGAGTTCCATCGCAACTACCCGCCCACGATCAACCACCCCGAGGAAACGGCCTTCGTGCGCCGCGTGATGGGCGAGGTGGTGGGCCCCGAGAACGTGCTCGACTTCGAGCCCACGATGGGTGCCGAGGACTTCAGCTACTTCCTGCAGCACAAACCCGGCGCCTACTTCCTCATCGGCAATGGTGACGGCACGCATCGCGAAGGCGGCCATGGCCTGGGTCCCTGCGTGCTGCACAACCCCACCTACGACTTCAACGACGACCTCATCCCGCTAGGGGCCACGCTGTGGGTGCGCCTGGCCGAGGCCTGGCTCAAGCCGGCTGCCTGAGGAGGGCACGCATGAGCCTCATCCCCGACGCCTTTTCCCAGAGCTACGCCGAGGCCCGCGCCAAGTTCCTCGGCACCTGCGAGGCCCTGGGCCTGGACGTGGAGCACCACATCCATCCGCTGCTGGGCCGCGACGGGGAGACGCTCTCCATGGACGTGGTGCGCCAGGGTCCGCGTGACGCCAAGCGGCTGCTCATCCTGTCCAGCGCCTGCCATGGCGTGGAGGGCTTTGCCGGCTCGGGCATCCAGATCGCGCTGCTGAACGATGCGCGCTGGCGGGACGCCGTGGAAGCGTCGGAGGTGGCCGTGCTCTACATCCACGCGCTCAACCCCTACGGCTTCTCGTGGTGGCGGCGCGTGACGCAGGAGAACGTGGACCTCAACCGCAATTTCCACGACTTCTCCAGGCCCCTGCCCCGCAACGACGCCTACGACGAGATCCACGCCTGGGTGCTGCCGCAGGTCTGGCCGCCCTCGCCCGAGGTGGAGGCCGCCATCCAGGCCTACATCGAGCGCCACGGCCCGATGGCCTTTCAGGCCGCCGTCTCACAGGGCCAGCACACGCACGAGGACGGTCTCTACTATGGCGGGCGCAACCCCACCTGGAGCAACCTCACGCTGCGCCGGGTACTGCGCGAGCAGGGCCGCAGCGCCACGGACATCGCCTGGATCGATCTGCACACCGGCCTGGGTCCCTGCGGCCACGGCGAGCGCATCTTCGCCTCGCGCAACGATGCGGTCGAACTCGAACGCGCGCGCCAGTGGTGGGGGCCCGATGTCACCTCCATCTACGACGGCTCGTCCAGTTCGGCCGAGCTCACCGGCATGATGTGGCTGTCCATCTTCGACGAGTGCCCGCAGGCCCGCTACACCGGCATCGCGCTGGAGTACGGCACGCTACCGGTGCTGGACGTGCTCAACGCCCTGCGGGCCGAGCACTGGCTCGAAAACCATCCCGAGGTGGACGACGCCCGCCGCGCCGCCATCAAGCAACAGCTGCGGGATGCCTTCTACGTCGATACCGACGTCTGGAAGGAGCAGCTGGTGGCGCAGGGCCTGGATGCCGGCCTCCAGGCCCTGCAGGGGCTGCAAGGCGCTCGCTGAACCCCCCGGTCTTCAGTTCCGGCTCAGGCTGTCTTCAGCCCGTTTTCAGCACGCGCCCAGCGTGTTTTCAGCGTCTGCGTGACCCGCCTTGAGCACGGCGGCGCGGCCGTGTTCGCCTGCGAGACAACCAGCCCGGGGAAACGCTGACTCTGAAGTGGACAGTTTCCCGCTTGCGAGACATGCGGGACAACCCGCGCCTGGGATTTTTCTCCTGTCCTGACAAGCACTTGGTCTGTGTGCCGCAGCGTGGCACAGGCCTTGCGCTCCTTGTTGCACCGCTGGCCTCGATGCCGGACGGCGCAGTACACAACGAGGAGACATCCATGGTCACGCTGCTGAGCAGATTCTTTCATTGGGCTGGCCCCCCCCTGCTGGCCGCCCTGCTGCTATCGGCCCCGGTGCGTGCCGAGGTCTTGATCGGACAAGTGGCGCCCCTGTCGGGCGTGCTGGCCTCCACGGGCGCGCAGATGGTGCTGGGTGGCAAGGTCTATTTCGACTGGGTCAATGCGAACGGCGGCATCCACGGTGCCCCCATCCGCACGGTGGTGGTCGATGACGGCTACAAGGTGGACGAGACCGTTCGCCTGACCCGGGAGCTCGTGGCCGACCCGAAGATCGTCGCGCTCTTCGGCTTTGCCGGCACCGCCAACATCGGCAAGCTGCTGCAGGACAAGGTGCTGGAAGACGCCGGCATTGCGCTGGTGGCGCCCTACACGGGCGGCGAGCCGCTGCGCACCCCCTTCAACCCGTGGATCTTCCATGTGCGCGCCGGCTATGCCGACGAGGCCGAGCACATGGTCAAGCAGCTCGTCACCCAGGGCATCCATCGCGTGGCCGTGCTCTACCAGGACGATGCCTTCGGCAAGGCTGGCCTCGCCGGTGTGGAAGCGGCCCTGGAACGCCGGCAGCTCAAGGTCGCCACCGCAGCCCCCTACGAGCGCAACACCGACAACGTGGCCGCGGCCGTGAAGCAGGTGCTCGCGGCACAGGCCCAGGCCGTCATCATGATCGCGGTGAACCGCCCGGCAGCGGCCTTCGTGAAGCAGTACCGCGAAGCCGGCGGCGGCGGCCAGCTCTTCAACATCTCGGTGGTGGATCCGGCCGAGCTGGTGCGCCTGGCCGGCCTGCAACACGTGCGCGGCCTGGGCATCAGCCAGGTCGTTCCCTTCCCCTACCAACCCCTGCTGCCGGTGGTGCGCGAGTTCCACCAGCGGCTGCGCCAGTTCGCGCCCGGCGCCGAAGTCAACTACACCAACTTCGAGGAATACCTTGGCGCCAAGGTGCTGGTGGAGGCCCTGCGCCGCGCCGGCCCTCGGCCCACACGCGCCGGCGTGATCCGTGCGCTCGAGTCGATGAAGTCCTTCGACCTCGGCGGCATCACCGTGGGCTTTGCGCCCGACAACCGCATCGGCTCGCGCTACGTCGAAGTGACCGTGATCAGCAGCAGCGGAAAGCTCCTGAAATGAGCGCGCCGCTGCCCCTTTCCCACCGACCCGCAGGAACCATGAAGGACCCTACCTCCCCCATCCTCGTCGTGCGAGGCCTGACCAAGGAATTCAAGGGCTTCGCCGCCGTCAGCGACGTGAACCTCACGGTGCGCCGCGGCAGCATCCACGCCCTCATCGGCCCCAACGGTGCCGGCAAGACCACCTGCTTCAACCTGCTCACGAAGTTCCTGGAGCCGACCTCGGGCAGCATCGTCTACAACGGCCACGACATCACCCGTGAGTCGCCCGCCCACATCGCGCGCCGCGGCATCATCCGCTCCTTCCAGATCTCGGCCGTCTTCCCTCACCTCACGGTGCTGGAGAACGTGCGCATCGCGCTGCAACGCAAGCTGGGCACCGCGATGCACTTCTGGAAGAGCGTGGACACGCTTGCACCGCTCGACCCGCGCGCCATGGCCCTGCTCGACGAAGTGGGCCTGGCCGACTTCGCCCAAGAGCAGACGGTGAACCTGCCCTACGGCCGCAAGCGCGCCCTGGAGATCGCCACCACGCTGGCGATGGAGCCCGAGCTGATGCTGCTGGACGAGCCCACGCAGGGCATGGGCCACGAGGACGTGGATCGCGTCACCCAGCTCATCAAGAAGGTGAGCGCCGGCCGCACCATCCTCATGGTGGAGCACAACATGAATGTGGTGTCGTCCATCGCCGACACCATCACCGTGCTGCAGCGCGGCAGCATCCTGGCCGAAGGGCCTTATGCCGAGGTCTCGGCCAACCCCCTCGTGATCGAGGCCTACATGGGCAGCGCCGAGGTTGAACTCCAGGGGGCCCATTGATGAGCGCCACGACGACGACCGAGCGCCCCGCAGCGGCACGCGCCACCACCGCCACCCCGGCGCTCGAAATCCGTGATCTGCACGCCTGGTACGGCGAGTCGCACATCCTGCACGGCGTGAACCTCACGGTGAACCCGGGCGAGGTGGTGACGCTGCTGGGCCGCAACGGCGCGGGGCGCACCACCACGCTGCGCGCCATCATGGGCCTGACGGGCGCGCGCACGGGATCCATCCGTGTGAACGGTGCCGAGACCATTGCCGCCCCCACCCACCGCATCGCCCACCACGGCATCGGCTACTGCCCCGAGGAGCGCGGCATCTTTGCCAGCCTCTCGTGCGAGGAGAACCTGCTGCTGCCCCCGCGCCTGAGCGGCCAGGGCCCAGGCATGTCGCTCGACGAGATCTACGAGATGTTCCCCAACCTGCTCGAGCGTCGCCACAGCCAGGGCACGCGGCTGTCGGGCGGTGAGCAGCAGATGCTGGCCGTCGCGCGCATCCTGCGCACGGGCGCGAAGCTGCTGCTGCTCGACGAGATCTCCGAAGGCCTCGCGCCCGTGATCGTGCAGGCCCTGGCCCGCATGATCCGCACCCTCAAGGCCAAGGGCTACACGGTGGTGATGGTGGAGCAGAACTTCCGCTTCGCCGCTCCGCTGGCCGACCGGCTCCATGTGATGGAGCACGGCTCCATCGTCGAGGCCTTCGATGCCGGTCAATTGCAGGAAAAGCTGCCCGTCCTGCAAGAGCTTCTCGGGGTCTGACCCCACCTTTCACCCAACCGGCGGCAACGAGCCGCCTCATTCCAGAGGAGAAACAAGCATGAGACAAACCCTGCTGGCCGCTGCGGCTGCACTGACCGTTGGCCTGAGTGCCACCCCCGCCCTGTCCCAGGTCTCGGGCGACGTCGTGCGCATCGGCTTCGTCACCGACATGTCCAGCCTGTATGCCGATATCGACGGACGCAATGGCGTGGAAGCCATCCGCATGGCCATCGAGGACTTCGGTGGCACGGTGCTGGGCAAGAAGATCGACCTGGTCTTCGCCGACCACCAGAACAAGGCGGACATCGCGGCGTCCAAGGCACGCGAATGGTTCGACCAGAACGCCGTCGACATGATCCTGGGCGGCACCAACTCGGGCACGGCGCTGGCCGTTTCGGGCCTGGCCGCCGAGAAGAAGCGCGTGTACATCAACGTGGGCGCCGGCACGTCCCGCCTGACCAACGAGGCCTGCAACCCGTACACCGTTCACTACGCCTACGACACCGTGGCCCTGTCGCGCGGCACGGGCTCGGCCATCCTCGACCAGGGCGGCAAGTCCTGGTTCTTCCTGACCGCCGACTACGCCTTCGGCCACTCGCTCGAGGGCGACACCGCCAACGTCGTGAAATCCAAGGGCGGCACGGTGGTGGGCACGGTGCGCCACCCGCTCAACGCCTCGGACTTCTCGTCCTTCCTGCTCCAGGCGCAGGCCTCCAAGGCCCAGATCCTCGGCCTGGCCAACGCCGGTGGCGACTTCGTGAACGCCATCAAGGCCGCGCGCGAGTTCGGTATCGGCAAGACCATGAAGATGGCCGGCCTGCTGGTGTTCCTGAACGACGTGCACAGCCTGGGCCTGCAGAACACCCAGGGCCTGCTGATGACCGACAGCTGGTACTGGGACCAGAACGACGAGACGCGCAAGTTCGCCCAGCGCTTCTTCGAGCGCACCAAGCGCATGCCCAGCAGCCTGCAGGCCGCCGACTACTCGGCCACGATGGCCTACCTCAACGCCGTCAAGGCCGCTGGCACCGATGACTCCGACAAGGTCATGGCCAAGCTCAAGAGCACGCCGCTCAACGACTTCTATGCCAAGGGCACCATCCGCAAGGACGGCCGCTACGTGCATGACATGTACCTGATGCAGGCCAAGGCCCCCAGCGAGTCCAAGGGCCCGTGGGATCTGCTGAAGGTCGTGGCCACCATCCCCGGCGACCAGGCGTTCACCACGCCCGCCGAGTCCAAGTGTTCCCTGATGAAGTAACCCCTGCGGCCGCCCCTGCATCGGGGGCGGCCCTCTAAGGTTTTGAGATGGACATCTTTGGTATTCCCCTGCCGGCCATGCTGAGCCAGTTGCTGCTGGGCCTGGTCAACGGCTCCTTCTATGCCGTGCTCAGCCTGGGCCTGGCGGTGATCTTCGGGCTGCTCAACGTCATCAACTTCGCCCATGGAGCGCTGTTCATGCTGGGCGCGCTCACCGCCTGGATGGGCGCTCATTACCTGGGCCTGAACTACTGGGTCATGCTCATCGCCGCACCGCTGGTAGTGGGTGCGCTGGGCGTGGCCATCGAGCGCGGCCTGCTACGGTGGATCTACAAGCTCGACCACCTCTACGGGCTGCTGCTCACGCTGGGCATCACACTCGTCATCGAAGGCGTCTTCCGCTCGATCTACGGGGTCTCGGGTCAGTCGTACTCTGCCCCGGAACTGCTCACGGGCGCGATCGACACCGGCTTCATGATGCTGCCCATCTACCGCGCCTGGGTGGTGGTGGCCGCCCTCGCCGTGTGCTTCGGCACCTGGTACATGATCGAGAAGACCAAACTGGGTGCCTACCTGCGCGCCGGCACCGAGAACCCCAAGCTCGTCGAGGCCTTCGGCATCAACGTGCCGCTGATGGTCACCCTCACCTACGGCTTCGGCGTGGCGCTCGCCGCCTTCGCCGGCGTGCTGGCCGCGCCGGTGATGCAGGTCACACCGCTGATGGGGCAGAACCTGATCATCGTCGTCTTCGCCGTCGTGGTGATCGGTGGCATGGGCTCGATCATGGGTTCCATCGTCACCGGCCTGGGCCTGGGCGTGATCGAGGGTCTGACCAAGGTGTTCTACCCCGAAGCCTCCACCACGGTGGTGTTCGTGATCATGGTGATCGTCCTGCTGCTGCGCCCCGCCGGCCTGTTCGGCAAGCAGCGCTGAAGGAAACCTGCAATGCAACCGACCCGACTGCTGTACGGCGCGCTGCTCGCCGCCCTGATCCTGGCCCCGCTGGCCGGCGCCTACCCCGTCTTTGTGCTCAAGGTGCTGTGCTTTGCACTCTTCGCCTGCGCCTTCAACCTGCTGATCGGCTTCACCGGTCTGCTGTCTTTCGGCCACGCGGCCTTCTTCGGCGGCGCGGGCTACGTCACCGGCCATGCCCTGAAGGTATGGGGCGTGACCCCCGAGATCGGTCTGCTGCTGGGCATGGGGGCAGGTGCCCTGCTCGGCCTGGGCATGGGCATGCTGGCCATTCGTCGCGAGGGCATCTACTTCTCGATGATCACGCTGGCCCTGGCGCAGATGCTCTTCTTCTTCTTCCTGCAGGCGCCCTTCACCGGCGGCGAGGACGGCCTGCAGGGTGTGCCGCGCGGCGAGCTGTTCGGCGTGCTCAGCCTGGCTGACGACACAGTGCTGTACTACGTGGCCCTGGTGATCGTGGTGCTCGCCTATGCCTTCATCGCGCGCATCGTGCACTCGCCCTTCGGCCAGATCCTGCGCGCCATCCGCGAGAACGAGCCGCGAGCCATCTCGCTGGGCTACGACACCAAGCGCTTCAAGCTGCTGGCCTTCGTGCTGTCGGCCGCGCTGGCCGGCCTGGCCGGCTCGCTCAAGGTGCTGGTGATGGGCTTCGAGACCCTCACCGACGTGCACTGGACGATGTCGGGCCTCGTGATCCTGATGACGCTGGTCGGCGGACTGGGCACCCTCATCGGGCCCGCGATCGGCGCCCTGGTCATCATCACCCTGGAGAACAAGCTGGGCGAAATCGGCCACACCCTGGCGTCCTGGACGGGCATCGAGGCCTTCGCTGCCCTCGGCGAATCGGTGACCACCGTGACCGGTGCGATCTTCGTGGTGTGCGTGCTCGCTTTCCGTCGCGGCATCATGGGTGAGCTGATCCATCGCCTGCCGGCCTGGCGCGGCCCTCGGGCTGCTGCCACCAAGACGCTGAATGCCAGCTGAGCGCATTACGCAGCCCTACGGATTGCCGCACCGGTCGATGTATGTATGAATGACGCCTCTGTTTCTTCGTGGGATCTGGAGGTTCACCTGGACATCGACCGCCACGGCATCCGGGCCCTGGCCGACCTGGCCGGCATCGAGGACTTCACCTCGCTGCGGCCGTCGGCCATGCATGCGGTCTTCAAGCCCTTCGAGCGCGTCATCGAAGGCACGCTCGTGGTCGATCGCGAGGCACGCATCGTGTGGATCAGCGAACGCTATGCCAAGCGCTTCGGCCTGGACGACCCGCGCCAGGCCCTTGGCCGCCCCTGCGAGGAAGTGATTCCGCACAGCCGCATGCGCGAGGTCGTGCGCAGCGGCCAGCCCATCCTGCTCGACATCCTCGATGTGCCGGGCTTGCCCGGCAGCCCGGGCAAGCCCTTGATCGTGATCCGCCTGCCGCTGCAACGCGAAGACGGGGAGGTGCTGGGCGCCGTGGGCTTTGCCCTCTTTGACGAATGGGCCTCGCTCTCGCCCATCGTCTCGCGCTTCCTGGCCATGCAGGAAGAGCTGGCGGCTGCCCGCAAGGGCCGCAGCCAGGGGCGCCAGGCCAAGTACAGCTTCTCCGACTTTGTCGGCCGCTCCGGCGCCACCCTGGAACTCAAGCGCATGGCGCGCCGCGCCGCCGCCACACACTCGCCCGTGCTGCTGCTGGGCGAGACCGGCACCGGCAAGGAACTGCTCGCGCATGCCATCCATGCCGCTTCGACGCGCGCGCACAAGCCCTTCGTGTCGCTGAGCATGGCGGCCATCCCCGACGCCCTGCTCGAAGCCGAGCTCTTCGGCGTGGCGGCGGGTGCCTACACCGGCGCCGACAAGCGCGAGCGCCAGGGCAAGCTGCACATCGCGCAAGGCGGCACGCTCTTCCTCGACGAGATCGGCGACATGCCCCTGGGCGTGCAGGCCAAGCTGCTGCGCGTGCTGCAGGAGAAGGAGTTCGAGGCGCTGGGCTCCAACGAGGTGGTGCGCGCGGACGTGCGCATCATCGCCGCCACCTCCCGTCGCTTGCCTGAGCTGGTGCGCGACGGTCTGTTCCGCGCCGATCTGTACTACCGGCTCGACGTGCTCTCGCTGGCCGTACCGCCCCTGCGCCAGCGCCTGGACGACCTGGAACCCATCTGCGAGGCCCTCCTCGAGGGCTTCGCCGACGCCCGCCCCGGCCAGGCCTTCGAGCTCGACCCCGAAGCCCTGGTCGTGCTGTCGCGACATCACTGGCCCGGCAACATCCGGGAGTTGCGCAACGTGCTCGAGCGCGCCCTCGTGCTGTCGGACTCCCCGGTGCTCACGGCGTCCAGCGTGCGCTCTGCCCTGACGTCTTCCGCACCCGCCGCTCCCCCGGCCGCAGCGTTCACGACCGACCCGCCGCCCTCCCCTGACAGCGCCACCGCCGATGCCGGCCACGCCCAGGCGATGAGCCAGTACGAACGTCGCCTCATCGAGCAGGCACTGTCGGAATGCCGCAGCGTGGCGGCGGCGGCCAGGCGCCTGGGCATGGGCCGGGCCACGCTCTATCGCAAGATGGCGGCGTACCAGCTGGCGCGGGTGGCACGCTGAGCATTGCGCTCAAGCCCGCAGTCGCCTGAGCAGCCCCGCGGTGGAAGCATCCAGTCCCGCCGCATCCCCTGACGCCAGTCGCGGCAGCAGGTCGGTGCACAGCGCCTTGCCCAGTTCCACGCCCCACTGATCGTAGGGGTTGAGGCCCCACAGCGCACCGCTCGTGAAGACGCGGTGCTCGTACATCGCGACCAGGGCGCCCAGGGTACGCGGCGTGAGTTGCTCCAGCAGCAGCGTGGTGCTGGGGCGGTTGCCGGGGAAGGTGCGGTGGCGCGCGACCGTCGTCGCGTCCAGCGACTTCGACGCGGTCGGCGCCTTCTCGCCCAGGGCCTCTTGCGTGGACTTGCCCAGCATCAGCGCCTGCGCCTGTGCCAGGCCGTTGGCCAGCAGCTTGGTGTGCAGGTCGGCATGACCATGCGTGGGGGTCTTCACCAGGATGAATTCCACGGGGATCACGTCGGTGCCCTGGTGCAGCATCTGGAAGTAGGCGTGCTGGCCGTTGGTACCTGGTTCGCCCCAGACCACCGGCGACGTGCCATAGGGCAACGGCTGCCCCTCCAGGTCCACGCGCTTGCCGTTGGATTCCATCTCCAGCTGCTGCAGGTAGGCCGGCAGGCGCTTGAGGCCCTGGTGGTAGGGCGCCACGCTGCGGCTGGTGAAGCCGTGGAAGTTGCGGTACCAGACGTCGAGCAGGCCCAGCTGCATGGGCAGGTTCTTCTCGAGCGCAGCCGTGGCGAAATGGCGGTCCATCGCATGCGCGCCCTCGAGCAGGGCGCGGAAGTGCTCGCGGCCCAGCGCGATCGCAATGGGCAGGCCGATGGCTGACCACAGCGAATAGCGCCCCCCCACCCAGTCCCAGAAGCCGAAGGTCGTGTTGATGCCGAACTCGGCGGCCGCCTGCACGTTGGTCGTGGTGGCCACGAAGTGCTTCGCCGTGTCGGCGCCGCCCTGCTGGACGAACCACTCGCGCGCCACGCGCGCGTTGGCCATGGTCTCCTGCGTGGTGAAGGTCTTCGAGGCGATGATGAACAGTGTGGTGTCCGGCTTCAGGCCACGCAGCACCGGCGCGATGTCGTGCCCGTCCACGTTCGAGACAAAGTGGAAGCGCAGGCCCCGGTGTACAAAGGCATCCAGGGCCGGCACCGCCATCTGCGGGCCCAGGTCGGAGCCGCCGATGCCGATGTTCACCACGTCGGTGAAGCCGCTGCTCGCCGTGTCGCGCACGCCTTCGGCGTAGGCCAGCAATCGGTCGAGCACGTCATGCACCTCGTCGCTGAACGGACCCTGTCCGCGCGGCGCGCGCAAGGCCGTGTGCAGCACGGCGCGGCCTTCGGTGAGGTTCACCGCCTCACCCGCCAGCATCGCGTCGCGCCGTGCTTCCAGGCGGCATTCGCGGGCCAGTTCGGCCAGCAGCCGGTGCGTGGCCTCGTCCCACAGGTTCTTCGAGAGGTCGGCGAAAACCTCGGGCGCCTCCACGGCAAAGCGCTCGAAGCGGGCCGGATCGCGGCCGAAGGCCTCGCGCAGGTCAAGGTCGCGGCCATGCGCCTCGTAGTGGCCTTTCAGTGCCGCCCAGGCGGTCGTGCGGTCGCAGCGGATCATGCGGCCAGCTCCTGGATCAGGGCGTCCAGCTTGGCCGCGTCGGCCGCAAAGGCGCGGATGCCTTCGGCGAGTTTTTCGGTGGCCATCGCATCCTCGTTGAGCGCGTAACGGAAGCTGGCTTCGTTGTAGCTCACCGCCTTGAGCGCGGCGCGCTGTGCGGCCTCGGGGTCGAGGTGGCGTGTGACGGGTGTGTCGCTCGCCTGCAGCTGGGCCAGGAGTTCGGGGCTGATGGTCAGCAGGTCGCAGCCGGCGAGCGCGAGGATCTGGCCCACGTTGCGGAAGCTTGCACCCATCACCTCGGTGGGGATGCCATAGTGCTTGTAGTAGGTGTAGATCTGCGTCACCGACTTCACGCCCGGGTCGTTCACCCCGGCATTCGCGGCTTCGTCCCATCGAGGCCCGGCCGCCTTCTTGTACCAGTCGTAGATGCGGCCCACGAACGGCGAGATCAGCCGCACGCCGGCCTCGCCGCAGGCCACGGCCTGGCAGAAGGCGAACAGCAGCGTCAGGTTGCAGTGGATGCCCTCGTGCTCGAGCGCACGGGCCGCCTGGATGCCCTCCCAGGTGGCGGCGATCTTGATCAGCACGCGCTCGCGGGCGATGCCGGCGGCCTCGTACATTGCGATGAGGCGCTGCGCGCGCGCGATGGTCGCCGCGGTGTCGAAGCTCAGCCTCGCATCCACCTCCGTGGACACGCGCCCGGGCACCACCTTCAGGATCTCCTGGCCGAAGGCCACGAGCACCCGGTCCACCAGCTCGTCCAGCGCACGCCCCGGATGGGCGCGCACCGTGGCCTCCAGCAGCGGGCGGTACTCGGGCTGCTGCACGGCCTTGAGGATCAGCGAGGGATTGGTGGTCGCATCCCGCGGTGCGAACTGGGCCAGTTGCCTGAAATTGCCGGTGTCGGCCACCACGGTGGTGTATTGCTTGAGCGCGTCGAGTGAGTTCATGGGAGGGTCGAAAGAAGGGCCCGGTGCAGCCTGCATTGTCGCCGCCGACGGACCGAGGCCGCGGCGGGGCCGTAGTAACAAGATTACCCCGTAACCCGACCGTAACCCCATCGGGATGCCCCAGGCCTGAGCGCACCACCGGAGTTCGTATTGACGAACGACCCGCTTCGTCGCATGATGCGCCTGTAATTGAATTACATCGTCGGACCCGCAGGCGCCCGGTCCGTTGGTGACACCCGCTTACACAGTCCTTCCCACCATGTCCTTCGATCTCGTCTTCTTCGGCGGCACCGGCGACCTCACCTGGCGCAAGCTCATGCCGGCCCTGTTCCAGGCTTTCCGCCACGGCAAGCTGCCCGCCGGCGGACGCATCCTCGCCGTGGCCCGCGACGAGCGCAGCGACGACGACTACCGCGCCTGGCTCAAGGCCCACTTCGAGGACGTCGAGAGCCCCAAGCGCCCCAGCGACGAGGAGTTCGCGCGCTTTGCCGAACTCATCTTCTACCGTCGCATGGACCTCTCTCAGCCGCAGCACTACGCCCACCTGAAGGCCTGGCTGGACGAACGCGCGGCCGACACCGTGGTGCTGTATCTCGCCACCAGCCCGCACCTCTTCCCGGTGATCTGCGAGCAGCTCGGTGCGGCCGGCCTGAACGCGCCGCACATCCGTGTGGTGCTGGAGAAGCCACTCGGCCACGACCTGAAGAGCGCGCAGGAGATCAACCGCGTCGTGCGCTCGGTCTTCGACGAGAACCAGGCCTTCCGCATCGACCACTACCTGGGCAAGCCTTCGGTGCAGAACCTGATGGCCCTGCGCTTCGGCAACGCCCTGTTCGAGCCGTTGTGGCGGCGCGAGAGCATCGCCAACATCCAGATCACGCTGGCCGAGAGCATCGGCGTGGGCA
>CAZKGD010000023.1:0-41086 GCA_964552215.1 uncultured Caldimonas sp. | reverse complement strand
CCATCGTGATCGGACGCGACCACCTCGACACCGGCTCGGTGGCCAGCCCCAACCGGGAGACCGAAGGCATGCGCGACGGCACCGACGCCGTGTCCGACTGGCCGCTGCTCAACGCCCTGCTCAACACCGCTGGCGGCGCCACCTGGGTCAGCCTGCACCACGGCGGCGGCGTGGGCATGGGCTACTCGCAGCATTCGGGCATGGTCATCGTGGCCGACGGCACCGACGCCGCCGCCGAGCGCCTGGCCCGCGTGCTGGTCAACGACTGCGGCTCGGGCGTGATGCGCCACGCCGACGCGGGTTACGAACTGGCCATTGCCACCGCGAAGAAACAAGGGCTCAATCTGCCCATGATCAACCGGGCCTGAGCATGCACGACACCCTGGTCCTCGATCCTGGCCGGCTGACCCTGGCCGAGCTGCGCGCCCTGTGGGCCGCCCCGCGGCGCGTGGCCCTGCCCGAGGCCGCGCGCACGGCCATCACTGCCTCGGCAGCGGCCATCGAGGCCATCGTGGCGCGCGGCGAAGCGGCCTACGGCATCAACACCGGCTTCGGCAAGCTGGCCCGCACGCGCATCCCCGACGCCCAGCTCGAGCAGTTGCAGCGCAACCTCATCCTCTCGCATTCGGTGGGCACGGGCGAGCCGATGCGTGACGCCACCGTGCGGCTGGTGATGGCGATGAAGGCCGCGAGCCTGGCGCGCGGCCATTCGGGCGTGCGCGCGGTGGTGATCGACACGCTGCTGGCGGTGCTGAACGCGGGCATCGTGCCGCAGATCCCGGTGAAGGGCTCGGTGGGCGCCTCGGGCGACCTGGCCCCGCTGTCGCACATGACCCTGACACTGATGGGCGAGGGCGAGGTGCGCGTGGACGGTCGCGTGGTGCCGGCCGCGGCCGCGCTGCAGGCCGCGGGCATCGCGCCCCTGCGGCTGGCGGCCAAGGAAGGCCTGGCCCTGATCAACGGCACCCAGGTGTCCACCGCGCTGGCGCTGCATGGCCTTTTCCTGGCCGAGCGCCTGCTGGAGGCCGGCAGCCTCACCGGCGCGCTGTGCGTCGATGCCGCCAAGGGCAGCGATGCCCCCTTCGATCCGCGCATCCACGCCCTGCGCGGCCAGCCCGGGCAGATCGCCAGCGCCGCCGTGACACGCGCCCTGCTCGAAGGCAGCGCGATCCGGCAGTCGCACGTCGTGAACGACGAGCGCGTGCAGGACCCCTACAGCCTGCGCTGCCAACCCCAGGTGATGGGCGCCTGCCGCGACCTCATCGCCCAGGCGGCGCGCGCCCTGCTCATCGAGGCCAACGCCGTCACCGACAACCCGCTGGTCTTTCCCGACACGGGCGAGGTGCTCTCGGGCGGCAACTTCCACGCCGAACCCGTGGCCTTTGCCGCCGACACCCTGGCCCTGGCGCTGGCCGAGATCGGCGCGCTGTCGGAGCGGCGCATTGCCTTGCTGATCGACAGCACGCTCTCGGGCCTGCCGCCCTTCCTGGTCGACAACCCCGGCCTGAACAGCGGCTTCATGATCGCGCACGTCACCGCGGCCGCGCTGGCCTCCGAGAACAAGTCGATCGCCCACCCGGCCAGCGTGGACAGCCTGCCCACCAGCGCCAACCAGGAAGACCATGTGAGCATGGCCACCTATGCCGCGCGCCGCCTCGAGGCGATGGCCGACAACACCGCCACCATCGTCGCGATCGAGTGGCTGGCCGCCGCCCAGGGGGTGGACTTCCACCGTCCGCTCCTCACCTCGCCGCGCCTGCAGCGCCTGCAGGCCACCTTGCGCGCGCAGGTGCCCTTCTACGACCGGGACCGGCTCTTCGCGCCCGACATCGAAGCCGCCAAGGCGCTGGTGCTGGCAGGTGCAGCCGGTGCCGGCAACGAGGACCTCCTCGCCGTGCTCTGGAAGGATTGACATGCCGACGCCGTCGACCCCGCTCAGCCTCTGGCGCCACGCCCGCCTGGCCACGCTGGCCGGCGAGGGCTGGGGCCTGGTCGACGACGGCGCCCTGCTCACGCAAGGCCCCCGCATCACCTGGGTGGGCCCCGCCAGCCAACTGCCCGCCGGCCTCGACATCGAGGCCGAGCACGACCTGGGCGGCGCCCTGGTCACCCCCGGCCTGGTCGATTGCCACACCCATCTGGTCTATGCCGGGCGGCGCTCCGACGAAGCCGAGTTGCGCCTGAGCGGCGCCAGCTACGAACAGATCGCCCGCGCCGGCGGTGGCATCCGCTCGACCGTGACCGCCACACGCGCGGCCGGTGAAGACGAACTGCTGCGGCTGGCCACACGGCGTGCCCAGGCCCTGCGCGCCCAGGGCGTTACCACGCTGGAGGTGAAGTCGGGCTATGGCCTGTCTCAGGAGGCCGAGGCACGCTGCCTGCGCGCGGCGCGGCGCCTGGGCAACACCCTGGGGCTGTCGGTGCGCACCACCTTCCTCGGGGCCCACGCGCTGCCGCCCGAGTACGAAGGGCGCAGCGACGACTACATCGACGCCGTGTGCGCGTGGCTGCCCGCACTCCATGCCGAGGGCCTGGTCGATGCGGTGGACGCCTTCTGCGAGCACCTGGCCTTTTCGCCTGCGCAGACGCGCCGCGTCTTCGAGGTGGCCCGCCGCCTGGGACTGCCGGTAAAGCTGCACGCCGAGCAACTGTCCGACCAGGGCGGCGCGGCCCTGGCCGCCTCCTTCGGCGCGCTCTCGTGCGACCACCTGGAACACCTGAGCCCGGACGGCATCGCCGCGATGCGGGCCGCCGGCACCGTGGCCGTGCTGCTGCCCGGCGCCTTCTACATGCTGCGCGAGACGAAGCTGCCGCCCATCGCCGCCCTGCGCGAAGCCGGCGTGCCCATGGCCGTGTCCACCGACCACAACCCCGGCACCTCGCCTGCGCTGTCACTGCCGCTGATGGCCCACATGGCCTGCAGCTTCTTCCGCTTGACGCCGCTGGAGGCCGTGCGCGGCATCACGGTGCATGCCGCACGGGCGCTGGGCCTGCACGACCGCGGCACGCTGGCCGCGGGACAGCGCGCCGACCTGGCGGTGTGGGCACTCGACCATCCCAATGAACTCTGCTACTGGTTCGGCCACACGCCCTGCAGCCAGGTGGTGGTGGCCGGTGAGGTCTCACGATGAACCCCTTCCCCTGGCAAGGCCGCATCGACGCCGAAGACAGTGGCGTCACCACCCGCTGGCACCAGCATGTGCACGCCTTCACCCCCGACAGCCGCGGCGGTGTGGTGCTGCTGGGCTTTGCCAGTGACGAAGGCGTGCGCCGCAACGGTGGCCGCCCCGGGGCGGCCCAGGGGCCCCTGGCCCTGCGGGCCGCCCTGGCCAACCTGCCCGTGCTGGGCGAGCCGGCCCTGTTCGACGGCGGCGACGTGACGTGCGAAGACGGTGAACTCGATGTGGCCCAGGCCGCGTTGGCCGCGCGCGTGGCGCAGGCGCTGGCGCAAGGCAATCTGCCGCTGGTGCTGGGTGGTGGCCATGAGGTGGCCTGGGGCAGCTTCCAAGGCCTGGCGCAGGCCCGGCCGGACTGGCAGCGTGTGCTCGTCGTCAACCTCGATGCCCACTTCGACCTGCGCGAGGCACGCCAGGGCAACTCGGGCACGCCCTTCCTGCAGATCCAGCGCTGGTGTGCCGCCCAGGGCCGGCCTTTCGACTACCGTGTCTTCGGCATCAGCCGCTTTGCCAACACCCAGGCCCTGTTCGACCGGGCGCAGGCGCTGGGCGTGCGCCACTGGCTGGATGAGGCCTTGCAGTCGCACGAGGGCCTGCAGGCCGCGCAGGCCGAACTCGCCCAGGACCTGGCCGAGAGCGACGCGGTCTACCTCACGCTGTGCCTGGACGTGCTGCCCGCCCCGCTGGCACCCGGCGTGTCGGCCCCGGCGCCGCTGGGTGTGCCGCTTGCGCATGTCGAGGCCCTGGTCGACCAGGTGATGGCCAGCGGCCGCGTGGCCCTGGCCGACATTGCAGAACTCAACCCCGCGCTCGACCGCGACGACCTCACCGCCCGCGTGGCCGCGCGCCTGGCGGCGCGGATCGCCCGCGCGGCAGCCCGGCGTTAGCGTCGCCGCCCTGCGGCATCGCGGCCATGGCGCGCACTAGCGCCGCGGTGGCCGGCACCAGGTCGGGCAGCTGCCCGATGCGCCCCTGCTCCACTGCCATCAGCACCAGCTCGTGGATGCCGCCCACGATGGTGACCGCCGCCACCGGCGCGATGGCGCCGTCCGAGGCGCAGACGATGAAGTCCGCCATCGCCTGCACCACCCGCCGGCGCGCGGCCAGTCCGGGCAGGCCCAGGCCGCCGATCTCGACGAAGAGCGTGCGCACCAGGGCCGGGTGTGCCGCCAAGTGGGCGTAGTAGGCCGCCAGGGCGCGCTCCACCTGCACCCGCCAGTCCTGCACCGGATCGAGCGAGCCCTGCAGCACCTTCAGCGCCCCCGCGCTGGCCGCCTCGTACAGCGCGATCAGGCAGTCGGCCTTGGTCTCGAAGTGTTCGTAGAAGGTGCGCCGCGACACCGCGGCCTCGCGCACGATGTCGGCGATGGTGGTGTCGGCATAGCCCTGGGTCGCCATGGCGCGGGCCATGCCTTCGAGCAGGCGGCGACGGTGCCGCAAGGCGGTGTCGGCAGCAGCAGGGGGGGAAGACGAGGCCATGAACGAATGGTACTTGACAGTACCAGCCGGTTTGCCGATCATTGGTACGCCATCGTACCAACGGAGGGTTTCCCATGGCCGAACTCGTCGTGCGCCGCCTGCTGATCGACCTGGAGGCCCCCTTCGCGCGCCACTGGTGCGGGGGCGATCCCTTCCGCACGGCCTTCTTCAACGCGCTGTCGATGAGCTTCCCGGTGGGCGAGCAGTTTTTCATCGACGCGGTGCGCAACGGCTTCAAGGCCCTGGCGCCCGAGGCGCAGGCGCGCTTTCGCGACGAGGTCCAGGGCTTCGTGGGCCAGGAGGCCACACACCGGCGGCTGCACGGCCTGTACAACGCCCAGCTCGAACGCTTCGGCCTGGTCAATGAGTGGGGCCCCCGGGCGCAGGCGCGGCTGGCCCTGCTGGAAGGCGCCGATCCGCGCCATGCCCTGGCCATCACCGCGGCCAACGAGCATTTCACGGCCATCTTTGCGGAATGGCTGCTGCGGCATGCCAACGCCGTCCTGGAGGGCGCCGAGCCCCGGCTGCGCACCCTGTGGCTGTGGCACAGCGCCGAGGAATCGGAGCACCGTTCGACGGCCTTCGATCTGTATCGTGCCCTGGGCGGCAACGAGGCCTGGCGGCGCACCTGGTTCCGCCGCGTGACGCTGATCTTCCTGGGCGACACCATTCGCCAGACGGTCGCCAACCTGCGACGCGACGGCACGCTGTGGCAATGGCGCACGTGGCGCAGCGCTGCGCGCCATCTCTTCGGCCGCCAGGGCCTGGTACGCCACACCTTCGGGCCGTGGCGGGCTTACTTCCGGCGCGACTTCCATCCGGCCCAGCAAGACGATGCTGCCTCGCGCGCCTGGCTGGCCGTCAACGCGGGTCAGTACACACCGGTGGGCGCCCGTCCGGCACCGGTGCCGGACTGAGCGGGCAAAGCCTCAGCGGCTGTTCGGCCGGTAGGACGGACGCGGGCCGGAGGAACGCGTCTCGAGGTGACGGAAGGTGATCCGGCCCTTGGAGAGGTCGTAGGGCGACAGCTCGAGCGAGACGTTGTCGCCCGCCAGGATGCGGATGTGGTGCTTGCGCATCTTGCCCGCGGTGTAGGCCACCAGGCTGTGGCCGTTGTCCAGGGTCACACGGAAACGGGAATCGGGCAGCACTTCCTCGACCTTGCCGCGCATCTCGATGAGTTCTTCCTTGGCCAAATCAGCTCCTTGCTGGTGAATGATCAATACAGAGGCTCAGGCCAGGAGGGCGCGCTGCGCCCATTCCCGGCCTTGCTCGGCTGCGTGGCGCAGGGCGCCTTCGCAGGTGTCGAAAGGGGCCGCAAAGCGGAACACGCGGTCATGCGTGCCCGTGCCCCGACCACTGCGGATCGAGACGGATGCGGCAAACCCGCCGGCATCGATGCGGCGGGACAGCGGTGAGACAAGGTACTTGCCCACCGCAAACGGTTGTTCACGGTTGGTCTTCATGGAATTCCTGCACGGCCCCTGTGGGCGTGTGCGTTCAAAGCTGATCAGGACGCCGGCAGGCCACAGGCCGCTGGCGTGGGGGCAGACACAACTGTCACCCGGGGGTGTTGTCGGAAGCGTCTCGATGCGCGCAGCGCAAGGAGTCGTCCGGGATGGGGCTCGCCGGAGGAGAAGACTGACAGCCGGGGACCGAAAGCGGCTCGAAGGCCGGTCCTGGGCGAAACGCGCGGCGCGTGGGGCCAGCAGCGTGTCAGACGACGACTGCCGCGTCAGAGAGCAGGGCGCGACAGAAGCACAAATTATACCCGCTTGGCCTGCCGCGTGCAGCACCACCCCCGCCACGGCGACAATGAAAGCATGAACGATGACTCGCAGATCGAGGTGCCGCCCTCCTTCATGGCCCTGTTCGTGGCGCCCGGGCGGATCAAGCCGCGCGAGCCCCTGGGCGTGATCGCCCAGCGCTACGAGCTGTGCGAGGACCTGGCCCAGATGCTCACGGACACGGCCCGCACCAAGCTGTGGGAGCTGCATGCCACCGAGGCCGACGTGCTGGAGCGCATCGGCCAGGGGCTGGCCGCGGGGCCGCTGGACCTCACGCCGGACGAGGCCCGGTGGGTGCTGCGTCGGCTGGCCGAACTGCTGGGCTGGGACTGGAGCCCGGCCGATCGCGACACCTGAGCCGCGCCCTCAATCGTCCGGATCGAACAGCCCCCCGGCCGGGTTGGCCTTGTGCAGCGTGTGGGGCGCCGGCAAGGGCGCGGCCAGCAAGGCCGCCGCGTTGATCACGCCACTGCCGTACTGGTCGGCCTCCTGGGCGGGCCACTGTCCCGGGGTGGCCGTCTGGCGGGCCAGCGCCTTGAAGGCCGCAGGAATGCGCCAGAGTTCTCCCGGCCCGTAGAACGCCTTCAGCGCCGCCACACCGTGCCAGGCCAGCCACAGCGCCGCCACGCCCGAGCAGGTGGCCGTGGCGTATGAGGTGCCATCGCCATCGGCCTTCGGGTAGATCCGCTGAGCGGCCTGGCCGGCCGGCAAGGGCTCGGCCCGCACGCGACGGATCCCATCGGCCGGGCCGCACAGATCGACGTAGGGCCCGCGCGCTGCCGCCCGCCAGGGCTTGAGGCCCGGTCCCACGCCACCCATCGTGATGCAGCGGTTGTAGCGGCCGGGGTAGATCACCTCGCCCCAGTACTGGCCGGCGGCACAGACCACGATCACGCCATGCTCGTACGCATGGTCGAGCGCCGACGACAGGTGCCGGCTGCCAAAGAGCGCGCCCAGCGAGATGTTCACCACGTGGCAGCCGGCGTCGACGGCATGGCGGATGGCCCGCCCGATCTCGGCCTTCACGTGGTCCACGATGACCGAATCGGTCACCCGGAAGGGCACCACCGTCACCCCCGGCGCCACCCCGTAGAAGGGGCGGGGGTCCAACCCCACCGCGAAGCCGGCAATGGCGCCACTGATGCGTGTGCCATGGCCGGGAAAGCCCACCAGCCACTCGTCGCGCGGGTCGTCCCAGGGCAAGGCGCGTTGCGGGCGGTCCCAGTAGTCGTGGCCATCGGCCGGCTTCACGGTGCCGCTCGCCCCGCCTTGCCAGCCCAGGGCCGCATGTTCGGTGTAGCCGGTGTCGATGTGGCCGATGCGCAGGTCCTGCCAGGGCAAGGCCTGCTGGAAGCGCGGGTCGCCGGCGAACATGGCCCAGGCCGACACGACGTTGGCGCCGCGCGCGTCGAGGTGCCAGTCGTAGGGGCCCTGGAAGTCCTGGGGCAGCAAGGGGGCCCCCGCCGCGGCGGGGGCCGGTCCCGCGGCAGCGGCGGCCCGGGTGAGCTTGGGCGTGCCCAGCACCTCGCCGTCCACCACGGCCACGCCCCGCTGCAGCAGGTGAAAGAGCGCGTCGCGGCTGAGCGCGTTCACCGCCAGCGCGCCCCAGTCGCGCAGGCATTGCTCCCAGGCGGCATCGCTGGCCAGGCCCGGGCGCTGCCGCAGCACCGCCTCCAGCACCTGCGGCACCACATAGACATCGCGCGCATGCGCCGGCGTCAGCGCACCCAGTGTGCCGGCGTCGCCCAGGGTCTCCTGCAGCCGGCGCAGGAAGCGCTGGCAGGCGGTGGGCGAGGCCGGCAGCTGCACCACCGTGACGTTGCCGTAGGCCAGTTCCGCATCGCGTGGACCCAGGTCGCTCATGCTCGCCTCCTCGTCAGGACGATGTGCCGCAGGTGCATGTTGACACCCGCGCCACGCAAGCACATCCTCCACTGGGGGGATGGGATCGCGCCCGTGCAGCCCCGAGAATGCGTGAGGGAGGGCAGGACATGGCTTCCAGGAAGACCTCGCGACAGAGCGCCCCGCGGGCGACCGCCGCCTCCAGGCCGGTGGTGAGCGTGTCGTGGCCCGGCGCCGCCGACGCCCTGGTCGGGGGTGCGGGGCCCCGGAGCGACGAGATCTACCGCCAGGCCCCCTGGTGGAACTACGCCCTCCTCCACCGCGAACGCTGGCGCGGCACCGAAGCGCTCAACGTCGCCCAGCAAAGCCGCGCCCTGCACCTGTGGAAGCAGGTCTTCCGCGCCGGCGACGGCGCCTCCGGCGGCCCGGGGCTGCCCCCGCAGACCGCGCCGATGGCCGAGGTGGCCATCCGCTACGACGGGCCGCAGCACGACTGGCACTACCGCATCCTGCCGTGGGAGTTCGTGATGAACTCGGTGATCCGCGCCCACCACCCGCACGAGCTGCGCAACGCCCATCGCCTGCCCGTGCTGCGGCGGTTGGTGCCCGCCGGGGCGGCCCCCAGCTGGCCCGAGTGCCCGCGGGGCCTTGCCCAGTGGAAGGTGCTGGTGGTGCTGTCGGCCCCGGGCTTCATCAGCCGCGCCTACCACCTGAAGTCGGAACTCGAGAGCATCGAGGCCCAGCTGGAAGGCGCGCAGATCGAGGCCCTGTGGACGCCCACGCTGTCGCAGATCCAGGAGAAGATCGGCAGCTTCCAGCCGCACATCGTTCACTTCGCCGGCTGCGACATCCACCAGGCGCGTGCCATTCCCGAGCAGACCCGCTGGACGGCACGCGAGCGCGACCTGATGATCGCCCAGCTCGGCCCCAGCCTGGACAGCGACGACACCGAAGGCACCGAAGAGCCCGACGGCTACGTGGTGCTGGCCGAGGACTCCGAGGTGATGCACGGTGATGCGGCCCGGCTGGAGTGCGTGCGCTTCGACCGCCTGCCCGCGCTGTTCCAGAACCACCAGCCCGCGCTGGTGTGCTGGAACCTCTACCACTCGGGCAACCGCATCGCCGCGCTGTGCGTGGGCGAGGGCCATGTGGGCGCCGCCATCGGCTTCCAGGACTTCATCGACGACGAGCTGGCCGAGGAGTACTTCGACGAGTTCTACCGCGGCCTGCGCGACGGCGCCGGGCGTGTGGCCATCGCGCATGTGCGGGGGCTGAACAGCCTGTGGCGCCTGCCCGGCAGCATCCGCGGCTCGGGCATCGTGCTGTGGACGGGGCCGTCGCGGCTGGAGGAGTTCGGTGGGCTGGACCCTGGCGATGCCGTGCTGCAGCCCACGGCGCTGCAGCCACACCAGGGGGACCTCACCGACGACCAGTACGACATCGACATCGAGGTGCCGCCGGGCCTGAACTACGCGCAGCTGCACCAGAAGCAGTACCCCTTCGAGCGCTTCCGCATCTTCCTGCGCAAGCCGTGGCGCCTGAACGGGCTGCAGGTGGAGGTGAAGCTCAACGGCGAAGACCGCGAGCTGGCCTACCGGCGCCAGATCAACGTCGATGCGCCGTTCGCCGACCTGTCGGGCGACATCGAGTTCCCGCTCACCTCCCCGATCGCGCGCGCCTGTGGTGAAAGTGTCGTCACCACGCTGTACGTGAAGATCAGCTGCGGGGACAGGGTGCTGCACAGCCACACCTACGCCACCCGGCTGCTGCCGGCCGACCAGTGGCGCTTCTCCAATCGCAGCGCCCACACCCTGGCCTCGTTCGTCTTCCCGCGCGACCCGGCCATCGAGGCCCTGGTGCTGGAGGCGCAGAAGTACGTGCGGGTGCTGCGCGACGACGCCCTGGCGGGCTTCGAGGGCTACCAGGCCGAGACGCCCGAGGAGGTGGACCTGCAGATCCGGGCGCTGTGGTACGCCCTTGTGCACGAGCACCGGCTGGGCTACATCAACCCGCCGCCCGCCTACAGCGCCGAGGCCGACAGCCAGCGCCTGCGCACGCCCTCGATGGTGCTCAAGGGCGGCTGGGGCACCTGCATCGACCTCAGCCTGCTGCTGGCCGCCGCCTACGAGCTGATCGACGTGTACGCCGTCATCGTGGTGCTCAAGGCGCATGCCTTCGTGGGCTACTGGCGCAGCGCCGAGGGCCGCGAGCGCTTCCTGGAGATGAGCGAAAGCGCCGAGCTGGACGACACCTGGTCCTTCCTGCCGCGCCGGCCCGTGAACGGCATGTTCCTGAGCACCTCGCTCAAGGAGATCCTGTACTACGTGGACAGCGGCGACCTCGTGCTGATCGAGTCCACGCTGCTCACGCGCCAGGGCGGGTTCGACGACGCCGTGGCCTGCGGCCAGGAGAACCTGTCGGACGCTGAAGCGTTCGACTACATGATCGACCTGATGAGCGCGCGCTCGGCGCAGATCACCCCCTTGCCGCTGAGCTTCGCATGAGGTGCCGCGATGAAGCCCACTGAACCGGACGACCCCGACCTCGCCTTCCAGCAAATGGCCGCGATGCAGCTGGCCCAGGGCGCCTCGGTGACCTTCCAGGCAGCGGCCCAGGCGGCTGCCACGCGCCGCTCCGCCGAGGCCAAGCGCGGCGCGGCGCGTGGTCTTCGCGGCCCGGCGCGGCCCATCCCCACCGCCCAGGTGGTGCTGCTGCGCGACAGCCGCGGCCTGCTGCGATGGGACTACCGGGCACCGGCAAGTGCCGGGGTCTCTGCGGCCGCCCCGGGGCTGCGGCGCGCCGGCGCCCTGTCGGGGCGCTACCGCAGCATGCCGCTGGTGGGGGCCACGCTGGCCAGCGCCGAAGTCGCCGAGGTGGGCCCCAATGAAATCACCGCCGCGCTGCAGCGGCTCGACCTCAAGCTCACGCCGCAGCAGGGCCTGCGCCCGCTCGTGGGCAGCACCCTCGGCCCGGCCGCCCTCAAGCCCGGCGCGCTGGCCGACTGCACCCGCCTCCTGCTGCTGGTGCACGGCACCTTCAGCCAGGGCGAGATGTACACCGAAGAACTGGGCGGCAGCGGCTTCCTGAAGGACGCGCGCCAGCGCTACAGCCACATCCTGGCCTTCGACCACCCCACGCTGAGCGTGAGCCCCATCCTCAACGCCATGGACCTGGAGCAGGCCCTGCTGCGCAGCGGCCTGCCCGTGTCCACACCCATCGACCTCGTCTGCCACAGCCGCGGCGGCCTGGTGGCCACCTGGTGGGCACGCGCGACACGCTTCAAGCCCACGAGGCTGGTGGCCGTGGGCGCGCCCATCGACGGCACCAGCCTGGCCTCGCCCTACCGCATCCGCTACTTCCTCGACTACCTGGCCAACCTCTCCAGCGTCCTGAGCAAGGGCCTGAAGGCCGGCGCGATGTTCCCCAGCTTCGCCAGCGGCTTCCTGGCCGGGGCCAGCGGCCTGGTGGGCATCGTGGGCGGCGCCTTCAGCGCCCTGTCCTCGCTGCCGCTGGCCGATGCCGGCGTGGCCCTGGTGCCGGGTGTGCACGGGCTCTCACGCGTGACCAACAACGCCGAACTGAGCCGCCTGCGCGAGGAACCCCCGCCGGGCAGCCGCATGCTCGGCGTGGAGTACTGCGTGATCAGCTCCAACTTCGAGGTGACACGCGACACCCCGTGGTGGCATGTCGTGACGCAGCTGCGCCAGATGCCCTGGCGTGCGGCCGACGGCGTGGCCGACAAGCTCTTTCCGGGCGGCAACGACCTCGTGGTGGACACCGACACCATGAGCGGCCAGTGGCCCGTCGCCGCCCGCCTCGACTATGCGGGCAGCGACTCGGTCCACCACTGCGCCTACTTCCGCGAAGCGCGCACCGTGGAGGCGCTGCGCAGCTGGCTCAAGGTCTGAACGACCGGGGCGCGCTCAGTCGGCCGCAAAGCAGTAGAAGCGCCCCGACCCGCCGGTGCGGATCAGCGCCTCCTGGCTGCAGCCCACCGACTGGTGCGAGAAGTTCCACGAGCGTGCCCACACCTCGGGCAAGGGGCCGACGCGGTCGTGGTGACCCACCACGGCCGAGCCGTCGGTGCTGCTCGTCCAGGCCTTGCAGGTGGTGTCGGTCTGCGGCGAAAAGGCCGTGCCGTCGGCCCGCGAGCCGGTGAGGATGTCGTGCTCGTTGGGCGTGTCGCCACGGCCATTCACCAGCCCGCCCCGTTCGTCCAGCGCCGTGGCCTTGTTGATGTGGTTGCCGTTGTGCAGGTGCTCCACATCGCGGGCGATGAGCACGCCCTTGGCGTTGTACCAGGGCCCCTTGCCGATGCGCTCGCGCGCATTGATCGCCGCCACCGCGGGGTTGTTGCCCGAGGCGAACGTGGGCGCCACGCTCAGATAGGCCCGCCAGGTGCGGTGGCCCGCCCCGGCCGCTGCGGCCAGCTTCTGGCAGTGGGCATCGGCCCCGGCCAGGCCGCCCAGGTCGGCCCCCTTGCCGCTGCCGGCGCTGGTGACGAAAAAGCCCATCGGCCCCGTGGGGGGCGTGGTGGCGCAGGAGGTGAGGAAGGTGGCGGCCGCAGCTGCCAGCGCCAGGGTTCGGAACGTGCGCATCGGCCGTCTCCTTTTCAGGGCGAGGGAGGGAACCCGTATTACGCGCTGGCGGCTCGCGTTGTGTGTTGGGGAAATCCCGTGATCCCCTTTGGCGCCACCGGCGTGATGGCGCCGATGCAATCACGGTGATCGGGCCAGCAGTCTCTCCAGCACCTCGATCCGATGTCGATGAGGCGTGGTGATGGCGTAGAAGCTTTCCTGCAGGGCCGTTGAGCGACCCACGGTGACCAGCGTACCGATGCGCAGCTCGTCTTGCACGACCACCTCGGGCAGCACGGTCAGCCACCCGCTGTCGCGCGCGATCAGACGCAGCATGGCCATGTCGTCGACCTCGGCGCGCAGGCGCGGGCTGACGCCGACGGACAGGCACAGGGCATCGAACTGCGCCCGCAGGGCATGGCGCGGTCCGGGCAGCGCGATCTCCAGGCCATCCAGGTCTTCCGGCAGGCGAAGGCTGAGCGACTGCCATCGGGCGGCCGGGCCGACCAGGGAGATGGCCTGGCTGCCCAGGAACTGGCAGTGCAGCGGACGATCGGGATCGGTCGGGACGGTTTCATTGGCAAGCACCACGTCCAGCTGGTGCTGCACCAGGCGGCTGATGAGCCCTTCCAGCAGGCCCGATTCCAGGGTGAGCATCACCGAAGGGTCGGTCAGCACGGGCCGGATCCAGTTCTCCTGGTAGTTGCGCGACAGCGTGGCCACGCTGCCCACGCGCAAGCGGGTGATGCCTGCGGTGCGGCCTTGAAGGCGCCCCAGCATTTCCTGGCCCAGCCCGAAGATGTCTTCCGCATACGCGAGCACCAGCTGCCCCGTGTCGGTCAGCACGAGGCGACGCCCCTCCCGGGCGAACAGGTCCTCCCCGAGCCGTTCCTCGAGCTGGCGGATCTGGGCCGAGACAGCCGACTGCGAGGTGTGCAATTCCTCGGCGGCACGCGTGAGATGTCCCAGCCTCGCCACCCGCCAGAAGTAAAAGAGGTGGTGGAAATTGAGCTGATCGAGCCTAATCATTCTTTTTTCGATATTGTTTTGTTCATATCAATGTAATTTACAGAACGAACATTGCCAAGCACCATCCTCACAAGATGTTCCGAGGAAGGTGTGCCATGTCCGTCTCTGAAATCCTGCCCACGGCGGGTGCTCTCGCGCCGATCTCGCTGATGCTGGCTGCCGCCGGGTTGGCCCGGGTCGGGGCCGTCCCGACTGACTGGCTGTGGCGCGGGCTGCAGGTTCTCTCGTGGACTGCCTTGCTGTGCGCCGGGGTGTCCGTCTGGCTGGGGCCGGACGCTCTGCCGCTGCCGGTCGGATTGCAGGCGACGACGCTGGGGCTGGTCCTGGGGGTGCTGGTGCAGCTTCTGGGCACGGTGATCGGGGCCTTTTCGGCCCGGTATCTCCAGGGTGAGCCGGGCCAGCGGCGCTATGTGGCGTCGCTCGCCATCGTCCTGGCGGCGGTGCAGTTGCTCCTCGTGGCCGATCACTGGGTGGTGCTGGTGGCCGCCTGGGCGGCCGTGGGCGCCGCCCTGCAGCCCCTGCTGTGCTTCTATCCGGACCGCGCCTTCGCGCAGCTGGCCGCCCACAAGAAGCGGATCGCCGACCGTGTGGCCGATGGGCTGCTGCTGTGCGCCGCGGCGCTGGCATGGCTCGAGGTGGGCAGCGGGTCGCTGTCGGCCCTGTGGGCGCACATCGACCGTGAGGGCCTGTCGGTCGCGTTGCAGTGCAGCGCCGTGGCCCTGGTGCTGGCGGTGGTGCTGCGCACGGCCCTGCTGCCGGTGCATGGGTGGCTGATCCAGGTGATGGAAGCACCCACGCCGGTGTCGGCCTTGCTGCATGCCGGCGTTGTGAATCTCGGCGGCTTTGTGCTCATCCGGTTCGCCCCGCTGCTGGAGGCAGCGCCGCTGGCCCGCACACTCCTGCTCGTCTTCGGGCTGTCGACGGCGGTGCTGGCGGGCATGGTCATGCTCACGCGCGTCAGCATCAAGGTGCGGCTCGCCTGGTCCACCGTCGCCCAGATGGGATTCATGGTGGCGGAATGCGCGCTGGGGCTCTACCAGCTCGCGGCCCTGCACCTGATCGGCCACTCGCTCTACAAGGCTCATGCCTTCCTCACGGCCTCGTCGGTGGTGCGCCAGACGCGCTGGCAGGACCTGCTCGGACGGGCCGACATCCGGCCCGCCAGCCTGGCCGCCGCCCCCCTGTTGACGGTCGGTACGGTGCTGGCCCTCTCGTGGCTGAGCGGCCTCGAGGCATGGCCATGGTGGTGGAGCGTGGTCCTGGGGCTGGCCTGGGCGCCGCTGTTATGGCTGCCGAAGGCCGCGCCCGACTCGCCGTCCTGCGCGGCGCAGTCTGCAGCCGGGCTGCTGATGGTGACGGGCCTCACGGGGGCTGCGCTGCTCCTGCACATGCTGCCGCTGGGACTGGCGGACGCTCCGCAGCAAGCCTCTGGCGTGGCCGCGCTGCTGGTGCTCGCAGCCCTGTACCTCGGACTTGTGCTCGTGCAATGGCGCCCCCGGGTGCTGGCAGGCTGGCGCCGCTGGAGCTATGCGGGCTTCTACGTGGACGAAGCCTACACCCGGCTCGCCCTGAGATGGTGGCCCACGCCCTGGGCGGTGGCGCCTCACCGCCACGCGCAGGGGCTCGACACCGGCCACCGGCTGGCCGATGCCCAGTGACGCCCCGACCCCTCCGGAGAGTTCCATGATCAAGCTGCTGACCGAGCCTTCCACCATCGACCACGGCGCCATCTTGCGTGCCGAGATCGAACGGGCCTGCGACCAGGCCTGCGGGGCCATCGCCCCGGCATGGCCTCTGGACCGCGCCATCGCCGTGAACCCGCACTGGGCGCGCGTGGGCCTGCCGGTGCGCCGCGTTGCCGCCCGGATGGCCGTGCTGGGGGGCATCCAGGTGTTGCCTGCCCGCGAGCAGCAGCGCGAGGCGTGGCGGCAGAGCCGGATCCGGCCGGCGGACCTGGAGCAGGCCTTGCAACAGCTGCCCGCGGCCCGGCCCAGCGGCTTGACGACCCATCAGTGCGTCCAGGCGCTTGAAGCGGTGGCACCGGTGAAGCAGCTCCCGCTGCTGATCGACGTGCTCGACAACGATCCGCAGCGCCACACGCGGTTGTCGTGGCGTGAGGCCATCACCCACCAGGTGAGCCAGACCTGTGCAGCCTACTTCGACGGACATCAGGCCGACTGGCAGCCGGATCGCTCAGAAGGCCTGTATGCCTTCTGGCGGGAGACGCTCACGCACGACCACGGCATCGGCCTGCTCATGGGCGTGCCGCGCATCGCGCGCGCCCTCGAGGCGCTGCCCGCGACGGCGCGCGAGGCCGAGCAATGGGTGATGCAGCGTCTGGGCCTGCCCCAAGCGGTGTGGGCCGACTACCTGGAAGCGGTGCTGCTGACCGTGAACGGCTGGGCCTCGTGGTGCGCCTACCTGGGATGGCAGGCGCGGCTGGCCGACCGCACCGATGCACACCTGCGCGATCTGCTGGCCCTGCGCCTCGCGTGGGGAGCGCTGCTGCTCGAGGGCCAGGACGATGGCACGGCCCGGCAGGCCTTCACCGCGCTGCAGCGGTCGTGGGCCCAGGCCCCCCAGGCACTGGAGGCGGCCGAGCAGGCCTTCCTGGTGGATGAGGTGTGGCAGCTCGCGCTGGAGATCGGCTACCAGCGCGAGCTGACGCATCGCCTGCGCGCCGCAGGCACGCTGCCGTCTCCGACTCAGCCTGCGCAGGTGCAGGCGGTCTTCTGCATCGACGTGCGCAGCGAGCCCCTGCGGCGTGCGCTGGAAGCGGCGTGGCCCGGCGTCCAGACGCATGGCTTCGCCGGTTTCTTCGGGTTGCCGCTGGCTTACACGCCGCTCGGGACCCCGGCCACCCGGCCCCAGCTGCCCGGCCTGCTGGCACCTGCGCTGCAAGCGAGGGACGTCATCGCAAGCGCCGCCGGTGCGCAGGGTGCAGCCGACGCAACGACGCAAGCCGCGGCAGTGCGCACCCGGCGCACGAGGCTGGGGCTGCAGCAGCGGTGGCAGTCGGCCAGCCGTTGGCCTGGCGCCGCCTTCTCCTTCGTGGAAGCCGCCGGACTGGGCTACCTTGGACGCCTGGGCGGCTGGCTCCTGCCCAGGGCGGAGGAACGGCCCAGGGACGATCTGGCAGGGCTGCCCACGCGCTACCGTCTGATGTGCCGCCCCCGCCTGGTCGGCCTGGATCTGGACGCGAAGGTGGATCTGGCGTCCCGCGTGCTTCGCGCGATGGGCTTGGCGCGAAAACTGGCGGCGCTGGTCGTGCTCGTCGGGCACGGCAGCCAGTCGGCCAACAACGCCCATGCTGCATCGCTGGACTGCGGCGCCTGTTGTGGCCAGACCGGGGAAGTCAACGCCCGCAGCCTCGCCCACTTGCTCAATGAGCCGTCGGTGCGCGAAGGCTTGCGCCAGCGCGGGCTGGACATCCCGGATTCGACCGTCTTCGCCGCGGCCCTGCACAACACCACGACGGATGAGGTGGAAGGCTTCGATCTCGACCTGTTGCCACCGCACGCCCACGGACGCTGGAACCAGTTCGAGGCCGCCTTGGACCAGGCCTGCGACCAGGTGCGCCGCGAGCGCGCGTCCAGCCTGGGGCTGGACCCCCGCCTGCCCCACCCCCAATTGCTGAGCGCCTTGCGCCAGCGCGCCAGCGACGGCGCGCAGACGCGTCCTGAGTGGGGCCTCGCCGGCAACGCCTCGTTCCTGATCGCTCCGCGCCAGCGCAGTCAGGGCGTGGTCCTCGGCGGACGCAGTTTCCTGCACGACTACGAGGCTGGCGAGGATGTCGACGGCAGCGTGCTGGAGCTGCTGATGACGGCGCCGATGCTGGTGACGCACTGGATCAACTGGCAGTATCACGCGTCCACCTGCGACCCCGAACGCCTGGGCAGCGGCAACAAGGTGCTGCACAACGTGGTCGGCGGCCACCTGGGCGTGTTCGAAGGCAATGGAGGAGACCTGCGCATCGGCCTGTCGCGTCAGTCGCTCCACGACGGTGAACGCTGGATGCACGAACCGGTGCGGCTGACCGTGGTCATCGACGCCCCACGCGACGCCATCGAGGCCGTCATAGCCAAGCATGCGGTCGTTCGGCTCCTGCTGGATCACGGATGGCTTCACCTCTGGCGCTTCGAAGGCACCGGATTCGAGCGCTACGATAGCGGTGCGTGGCATCCACTCCTGTTCCCGACGCGCGGATCCGCTGCCGACATGCCTGCGCACCCTGACAACACTGGTCATGACGCCTTGTCCTGAACTCGACCCCGCCGCCCCCCTGCTCTTCGTCATCAACGCGGCCAGCGGCAGTCATGACGCCAAGGCCAAGGGTGAGTTCATCGAACCCGTGCTGAAGACCGCTGGCCGGCCGCTTCGCCAAGGCCCGTCTGACTCACCTTGCATCCCCCGAACGTCGGTCCGGGATCGCCGTCGCCATCTGGCTGATGGCACTCATCGTCGTGATGCCCATCCCCTTCGGCAACGTGCTCCCAGCCGTGGCGCTGGTGCTCATCGGCCTGGGGCTGGTGTTTCGCGACGGGGTGGCGGTGATCCTCGGGCTGGCGATGGCTGGGCTGGCGCTGTTCCTCACCGCCGGCGGCCTGGTGCTGGCATGGACATGGGGGGCCGAGCGGGTGCTCGGTGGGCTCTACGAGTGATTAGCGGCCGCGTGGCGATGGGCCCGCTGAACAAGGTCCCTTTCAGGGAGGCCAACGGCATCGACCGGCAGCCAAGGCAAGATACGAGCACCTGAGCAATCGATCAAAGGTCCAGCACCAGCCTGGGACTTCTGGACCGTGAACAGCACGGCGTTATCTGGTCATTGCGCGCCTGCTCCTCGGAGCTGAGGAACAGATCACGGTGATCGGGTGTGCCGTCGATCACCCGCGTCAGGCACGTGCCGCAGATCCCCTCGCCGCAGGACACCGGGACCTCCACACCTGCGCCGGCCAGGGCCTCGACGATCGAGCAGTCTGCTGCGACCGGTACCACTCTCCCGCTGCGGGCGAGCAGCACCTCGAAAGTGCTCGTATCTTCCGCGTGACCTGCCGACGCATTCGAGAAATGCTCCTTGTGCAGCCGCCCAGCCGCCCAGCCAGCGCGCGTCGCTGCTCCCAGCACCCAGTCGATGTAGCCCTTGGGCCCGCAGACATACAGATGCGATCGAGGATCGGCCTCCTTCAGGGCGGCATCCAGGTCCAGCTTCTGGTCGGCGTCCCCATCGTCCAGATGCATCCGGACATGCCTGGCCATGCCGGACGCCAGCAAACGTTCGGCAAACGGAAGGCGCGACCGCGTGCGGGCGCTGACGTGGAGCTCGAACTCGGCACCGTCGGCCAGCAACTGCTCGGCCATGCTCAACAGGGGCGTGAGGCCGATGCCGCCGGCGAACAGAAGATGCCGCCGGGCATCGGGACTCAGCGGAAAAAGATTGCGCGCAGGCGAGACCTCCAGGCAGTCCCCCTCCGCCACGCGCTCGTGCATCGCAAGCGACCCGCCGCGTGAGGCGGGCTCGCGCAAGACGCCGATGATGTAGCGGCTGCGGTCGAGCGGGGTGTTGCACAGCGAGTACTGCCGCACCAGCCCTCCGGGGATGTGCACGTCGATATGGGCGCCGGCGGTGAAGGCGGGCAGCGCGGAGCCGTCCAGCGAACGCAGCTCGAAGCCGCAGATCTCCGGCGTTTCGTTCCACTTGCGCACCACGCGCAAAGGCAAGGTTGCTGTGCTCATGCCGATCCCGTCACATCGCGTGCAGACCACCGTCGACCATCAGCGTCGTGCCGGTGATGTAGGAGGCTTCGTCGGAACTCAGCCACACGATGGGCCAGGCGACCTCGTCGGGCTCGGCCCAGCGGCCCAGCATCGACGTGGTCTGGCGCTGCGTCTTCAGGACCTCGACCGGCGTGCCCGACGAGCGGGCACGGGCCAGGTGGAAGTCCGTGAGAGTCGAACCCGGGCACAAGGCATTGACACGCACACCGAGGGCAGCCTCTTCGCACGCCAGGGTGCGTGTGAGCGCCAGCATGGCGGCCTTGGTGGCGTCATAGAGCCCCATACCGCTGCGGCCCGTCACGGCGTAACACGACGACACGTTGACGATGCTGCCCCGCCCCGAGCGCCGCAACGCCGGCAATGCCGCTTTACAGCCATTGACCGTGCCCAGCAGGTTCACGCCCACCACCGCCTCCCATTGGGCCGTCGAAGCCTCGCTCACAGGCCCGTGATGCCGCATCGCCGCGTTGTTGACCAGGATGTCCAGGCTGCCGTGCTGCCGCACGGCGGTGTCGATGACGCCAGCCATCTGGCCCTCATCCGCCACATTGGCCACGGCTGTCAGCACCCGGGCCTGCGGAAAATCCCGCCGCAGGGCATCCTGGGTGGCCGCCAGCGCCTCGGCGCTCAGATCCACCAGCAAGACGGCAGCCCCCTCCTGGCAGAACAGGCGCGCAGTGGCTGCGCCGATGCCAGCGCCCCCACCGGTGATCACGGCCGACTTGCCGGCCAGTCGCAGTGCACGGTCCATGTCAGTCGGCCTTGGTCCCGGTGTCACGGATCACCTTGCCCCAACGGGGGATCTCGGCCTGGATCCAGGAGGAGAACTCGGCCGGCGTGCTGGCCACCACCTCGAACTCGATGTCCTCGAGCTTGCGGCGAACCTCCGGCGACTTGAGGATGCGGGTGATCTCCTTGTGGTAGCGGTCGATGACGGGCTGTGGCGTTCCCTTCGGAGCCACGAAGCCGATCCAGGAGACCGCCACGAAGTCGGGATACCCTTGCTCGATCAAGGTCGGGACCTCCGGCGTCGATGCAAAGCGCCTGGTGCCGGATGAAGCGATCAGACGCAACCGCCCTTCCTTGGCGAACTGCTGCACGTTGCCCGGCACCATGAAGGCGGCCTGCACCTGCCCGCCGACGAGATCGGTCACGGCCGGAGAGGCCCCACGGTAGGGCACATGGGTGATGTCGATGGAGGCCGCGGACTTCAGCATCTCCATCGTCAGATGGGAGGCGCTCCCCACCGACACCGACGCATACGACAGCTGTTCCTTCTTCGAGAGTGCCACCAGTTCGGCCACGTTGCGGGCCTGCACACTCGGGTGGACCACCAGGTACTGAGGCGACGTCACGGCCAGCGTGATGGGCGCAAAGTCCTTGACCGGGTCATAGGGCAGCTTCTGGTAGAGGGTGGCATTGATGGCCAGAGGGCCGTTGAACCCGACCAGCAGTGTGTGGCCGTCAGGGTCTGCACGGGCCACATCGCTGGCCCCGATCGATCCTCCGGCGCCGCCCTTGTTCTCGACGATGACGGGCTGCCCAAACACCTTCTGAAGTTCAGGTGCCACCAGCCTGGCCAACAGGTCGTTCGTGCTTCCAACGATGGGAACGACGATGCGAACCGTCTTGGTCGGGGTCCACTCCGCAGCGTGGATGGGCGCCGCGGCGGCGAGCGTTGCTGCGGCCAGCGTCAGCACGGCGCGCCGGGAGAAGCGATCAGTCATGGGTGTCTCCTTGGGTGGGGGGTGTTCTTTGTCGTGGGAGTCTCTGAGGGCGCCTCAGACGGAATAGACCGGCTGATCCCGTGCGTCGTCCAGGTGGACCCGGGCCCACTCCTGGGGCTTGCAGTCACGCGGCAGCAGCACGCCGGCGGCCCGCACCCGCTGCCGGTTGGCATCGAGCGCCGGCGGATCGACCGCAGGGTCCTGCGTGAGCGCCATGGCGCTGTCGTGCAGCATGCGCCGGGCCATCACGATCGCGCGGTCGGTGGGCAGGAGCTTCTCGGCGGCATGATCCTGGATCGGCCCCATGCTCTCCTGCAGCGAGGAATCCTGCACCGCAAAGCCGAACACACCGCTGTAGGCGCGCTTGTCTTTCTGCGCCTGGCGGTCGATCAGGTAGTCGTTGTCCTTGTTGGCCTTGGGCCGCCAGGTGCCGCCGGGCACGTTGGTGCCTTCCTCGTACTCGCAATGGATGCCCTTGCCGGCCTCCAGGTCGGCCCGCTCCTGCGCCGACAGCGGACGGTCCGGACGGAAGTTGACGCTCCAGGCCCAGCAGTTGTGATCGTCGATGGGCACCCACACATGTCCGCCCAGCGCATGCTCGCCAAAGGGGGGGATCAACGTGTACCAGGGGAAAAGCCACTGCGTGATGCGCCAGTAGTAGGAATCAGGCTCCCCATTGCGCCGGCCGAACAGCGTCAGGCCGAAGGGGGTCTTCTCGATGTCGAAGATCACATTGCCGTCGGCCTTGATGTAGTCCAGCGCCTTGGTGCCCTGGTGCAGGGGGTCATGATCGATCTCATAGCGGTGCACGTACGACACGTGGCTGGTGTCGATGCCTCCCTCCATGGCCTGGAGGTAGTTGCATTCCTGCAGCCGCTTGGACACGAACACATGGCTGTCCGGCAGATTGCACCACTCCACATCCGGCGGGGCGGGCTGCTTGTCTTTCGGGCCGAGGTAGGCCCAGACGATGCCGGCGCGTTCGATGCACGGATAGGCCTGGATGCCCATGTGCTTGCAGGCCTGCGGGGCCGAGGGCACGTCCACGCATTGACCGTGGCGGTTGAACTTCAGCCCGTGGTAGGCGCAGCGGATGCCGCCCTCCTCATTGCGCCCGAAGTACAGCGACACCCCGCGGTGCGAACAGAACTCCGAGGTCAGCGCCGCCTGGCCCTCGGTGTCGCGGAAGGCCAGCAGCTTCTCACCCAGGATCTGCACACGCACCGGCGGGCAGTCGGGCTCGGCAATCTCGCTGGCCAGCAGCACGGGCACCCAGTAGCGACGCATGAGCTGGCCCATGGGCGTGCCGGGGCCGGTGCGGACAAGGGTGTCGGACATTTCTTTGTTCATGGCAGGTTCCTGGCGAGAAGGGGCGGTCAGGGGAATGAAAGAACGTTGACCGATGTCATGTCCATCTGATGGACTGTGATCTCATTTTTGTGCATGGCTTGGCCCAAGTCAAGAAATTGGTTTTCTTGTCCGCCTGGTGGACAATGATGAGTGGCCCACGCGGTCACCCGAACCAACAGGGATGCAAGGACGATGTCGACGAACGAGAAGACGAACGAGGGCGTGCGCGCGGTGGACCGGGCGCTGGAGATCCTGGAGGCCTTTCAGCCAGGGGACCAGGAGATGACGGTGGCCCAACTGCTGGGCCGGGTGGATCTGAGCCGGCCAACCCTGTACCGGCTGCTGGGCACGCTGCAGCAGCGGGGTTTTCTGGTGGCGCAAGGGGATCCACTGCGCTACCGGCTCGGCCCGGCGATCGCCCGGCTGGCGCATGTGTGGCGGGCTAGCCTGAACCTGCCCGAGCTGGCGCAACCCATGATGCGCCGGGCCTGGGAGCTCAGCCGCGAGACGGTGTCCCTTTTCGTGCGGGACGGGGTCTATCGCGTGTGCGTGGCCGAACTCGAAAGCCCGCAGCCCTTGAGCTTCCGTCGCGGCGTGGGCTACCGCGAACGCCTGGCATTGGGCGCGAGCGGCCGGGCGATTCTTGCGTTTGCCCCGTTGGACGAGGCCACCCGCCAGAGCGTCTACGCCGGATTGGACGTGAACGCCAAGGCGCAGGACAAGGAACTGGAGCGGGTGCGCAAGCTGGGCTATGCCACCAGCCGCGACGAGCTGATCGCTGGCGCCGTGGCGGTGGCCGCGCCCATCTTCAGCGGCAACGGTGAGGTCGCCGGTTCACTGGGAATCTTCGGGCCGAGCGTGCGCATCGCGGAGGCACGTGTGCGGCAACTCGCCGAGATCGTGCAAAAGGAGGCAAGTGCCATCGGGCGGGAGTTGGGGCGGGTGGCGTAGGCACGTTGCACCGTGTTGGGTGTGGCGGTCGCCCTGTCTGAGATTCGATGAATCTCACCACAGCGCGTGGATCTCATCTCGCGGGAGCGGCCCACTCCTGCGAAAAGACGCAGGTCCAGAACACCTTGCGCATGTAGCGGTCCTCGGGTTCTTGATCCCCCGGGCCGAACAGCTCTGTCGCCACGAAATCAATCAGCGCGTCTGGAAAGTGATCCCGGTCCTTCAGCAGCGCCTTCACCTGCTGCAAGGCCTCCTCCCGGGGCAGGCCCTGTGCTCTGAATGCCATGAGGAAGAAGGGGATGTCCACGCGAGCGAAGCACAGTCTCACCAGGTCCTTCGGCTTGCTGAACTCCATGTTCTGCCGATCCGCGCAGGCGGCAAGGCGATCTGCCGCGAAATCGGCGTAGTGGCGGACCGTTCCGTCGTCCACACGGGCCAACAGCGCCTCGGCCAACCCTCGGGTGAAGGTGTCGTCACGACTCACATCGTCGAGCACCGAGGAGCGGTCGCGCCGTGACAGCACCATGTAGTTCCGCCCCATGTGCAAAGCCAGGAATGCTTCGCTTTCACACAGCCTGAACGACAGAACCTGCTCATCGGACGGCTCCTCCTCCGAGACATCGCCGCCCGCTGCGTGAGCCCCTGCAGACGGGCCGAGCACCGCCGCAATCATTGCGCACAGCACGAGGAGTGTTCGATACGCATGCATGGCAAGCAGGGGGAAGCGAGACAGATCGAAGCCAGCGCGGGAACGTCCAGTGGTCACGGAAAGCTAGAGACCTTCCCGCGCAACGGGGTGCCCCGGGTGGCTCGGTCAGACCTTGAGCGCATCCCGGGCAAGGACGTCAACGCACGCATCCGCCGCCTGTTCCAGGTAGCGCTTGAGTAGTGCAGCCCCGTTCTCCAGGAGTTGGTCCTTGGTGGGAGGATTGCTGTCGTCACCCTGGACCGTATTGCAGGCCGTCTCTGCCACCACATCCTTCGTCGATGCGTCGATCAGCCGCATGCGAGCGGTATAGGTCACCTTGTAGCGGCTCCACTGGGACGGGTAGTAGTTGAACATCCAGCCCAGGGTCTTGATGTCCAGGAGGTACCCCGCTTCCGGGTAGGTGGACACCAGCGTCTGGACTTCATCGTTGGCAGCCACACGGCCCTGGTTGGGCACGGTGACCATGCTGCGGGCTTTGCTCAGGCGTTCGGAGAGCCCCGTGGCGATCCTTTGTGCCGGATCGGGGATGTTGTTGGCATTGACGATCTCATTCCCTTCGGAAACCATCGCAGCGGCGCCAATCAGCCCAAAAGCCGCCCGCCCAGGCGTGAATGCCGTGAAGTTCGGCTTCTCGTAGCGTGTCTCGACGAGGCTCTTTCCGCCGAGCCGTGCAGACGACTCCGCGGAAAGCGGCGCGTGGCTGACCGTGGCGCAGCCAGACAGCAGGACGGCTCCCACCAGGAGGAGCATTGCATTGCGAACCATTGTTTTTCCCTCTTGCGAATCTGCATGTTGTCGTGGTGCGGATACCCGCAACCGCCCAACCCACCCGGCCTCCTGCGAACAGGCCATGCTCAAAATTGGGCGAGCGCAGTCTCCCCCGAAGATGCTCTGCCGCAGCTCCCCCTTTTGGGGGTGTGTACACCCAGAGCAACTCGGGAAAACGACGGATTGCACGAGTCACCGGCAGCCCTGATCGCCGCGCTCACTCCACCGTGACCGACTTGGCCAGATTCCTCGGCTTGTCCACATCCGTCCCTCGCGCACACGCCGTGTGATACGCCAGCAACTGCAGCGGCACCACGTGCAGGATGGGTGAGAGCTTGCCGTAGTGTTCGGGCATGCGGATGACGTGCACGCCGGGTTCGCTTTCGATGCGGGTGTCGGCGTCGGCAAAGACGTAGAGCTCGCCGCCGCGGGCGCGCACTTCCTGCATGTTGCTCTTGAGCTTTTCCAGCAGGGCGTCGTTGGGGGCCACGGTCACCACGGGCATCTGGTCGGTCACCAGGGCCAGGGGGCCGTGCTTCAGCTCGCCGGCCGGATAGGCCTCGGCGTGGATGTAGCTGATTTCCTTGAGCTTCAGCGCGCCCTCCAGCGCAATGGGGTAGTGCAGACCACGGCCCAGGAAGAGGGCGTTTTCCTTGCGGGCGAAGTCCTCGGCCCAGGCGATCACCTGGGGCTCCAGCGCCAGCACGGCCTGCAAGGCGACGGGCAGGTGGCGCAGGGCCTTGAGGTGGGCGGCTTCGTCTTCATCACTCAGGCGGCCGCGCACCTGGGCCAAGGCCAGTGTGAGCAGGAAGAGGCCCACGAGCTGCGTGGTGAAGGCCTTGGTGGAGGCCACGCCGATTTCCACGCCCGCGCGCGTGATGTAGGCCAGCTTGCATTCGCGCACCATCGCGCTGGTGGCCACGTTGCACACCGTGAGCGTGTGGGGCATGCCCAGGCTGCGCGCGTGCTTCAGCGCGGCCAGCGTGTCGGCGGTTTCGCCGGACTGCGTGATCGTCACCACCAGGGTCCTGGGGTGCGGCACGCTCTCGCGGTAGCGGTATTCGCTGGCGATCTCCACGCTGGTGGGGATCTTGGCGATCGATTCGAGCCAGTACTTGGCGGTGGAGCCGGCGTAGTAGCTGGTGCCACAGGCCAGGATGAGCACCTGCTCCACCTCCTTGAACACCGAGTAGGCCCCGTCACCGAAGAGTTCGGGCGTGATGGACTGGACGGCATCGAGCGTGTCGGCAATGGCGCGCGGCTGCTCGAAGATCTCCTTCTGCATGTAGTGCCGGTAAGGGCCCAGCTCAGCCGCGCCGGTGTGGGCCAGCACGGTGCGCACCGGCCGCTCCACGCGCTCGTAGCGGTCATGCGGCGCGCTCGCGGTGCGCGACTCGATCCAGTAGCGGCCGAGCTGCAGGTCGACCACGTCGCCTTCTTCCAGGTAGACGATCTGGTCGGTCACGCCGGCCAGGGCCATGGCGTCGGAGGCGAGGAAGTTCTCGCCCGCATCGGCCGCGCCCACCCCCAGCACCAGCGGCGAGCCTTCGCGCGCGCCCACCACGCGGTGGGGTTCGTCGCGGCAGAACACGGCAATGGCGTAAGCGCCGCGCAGGCGCAGCGTGGCGCGCTTCACGGCGTCAAAGAGGTCGCCGTCGTAGAGGTGGTCCACCAGGTGGGCGATGACCTCGGTGTCGGTCTGGCTGGCGAAGGTGTAGCCCTTGGCTCGCAGCTCGGCGCGCAGGTTGTCGTGGTTCTCGATGATGCCGTTGTGCACGAGGGCGATGCGCGCGGGGCGAGCGGTGTAGGCGTCGGCCCCGGTGCCGTGCGAGAAGTGCGGGTGGGCGTTGTGCACCGCCGGCGCGCCGTGCGTGGCCCAGCGGGTGTGGGCGATGCCGGTGTAGCCGGCCACACCGTCCTGCGCCACCTGGGCTTCCAGTTCGGCCACGCGCGAGGTGCTGCGCGCACGGCGCGGCCCGCCATCCTGGTGCACGGCCACGCCGCAGGAGTCATAGCCGCGGTATTCCAGGCGCTTCAGGCCTTCGATCAGGATGGGGACGATGTTGCGCTGGCTGGTGGCGCCGACGATGCCGCACATGGACGAGCTCCGCAAAGAAGGGGTGTCGGGATGCTAGGCAAGGTGGCGAGAAATTTTCTTGCGTTCGCATTCATTTCAGGAATGATTCCACCATCATTCCCCTTCTATGCAATAATCCATCGTGAATTGACCACTTTTGATGGATTCATCTAGCCCTCTCCCCCATCTGGATGCCATCGACCTGCGCCTGCTCGATCAGCTGCAGCGGGAGGCCTCCTTGAGCAACCAGGCCCTGGCGGAACGCTGCCATGTGTCGCCCGCCACCTGCCTGCGCCGGGTGCGGCGCCTGGTGGAGGCTGGCGTGATCGAGCGGCGCGTGGCCCTGCTCTCGCCCGAGCGGCTGGGTGCCGGGCTCACGGCCATCGTCGAGATCACACTCGACCAGCAGGCCGCCGAGCGGCTGGCCGCCTTCGAAGCCCGCGCCGTGGCCGAGCCCCAGGTGCAGCAGTGCTACCGCACCAGCAGCGGGCCCGACTTCGTGCTGGTGGTGCAGGTACGCGACATGGACGCCTACCACGCACTGGTGCAGCGCCTGTTCACCAACGATGCCAATGTGCGCAATGTGAAGGCCTACTTCTCTGTCAAGCGCGCCAAGTTTGAGCCTGCGCTGAGCCTGCCACCCTCCTCCGCCTGAACCGCTCCGCCTGGCGGCTGATCTTCACGCGCCTCTTGACTGAAATGTTATAACGTTGCATCAACAGGTTTTTTTGGCTCGAGGAGGCCGCATGACCCCACCCCATCCCCCCATCCCTCGTCGCCGGCTGCTGGCGGCCGCCCTGTCGGCCACCTTGCTGCTGGCCGCTTGTGGCGGCGGCAGCAACAGCGACGACCATGACGATGACCACCACGTCGACACCCTGGGCCGGCTGGTCATCGCCGACGGCAGCACCACGGTGCGTGTGCTCGACCTGGACACCGGCACGGTGGCGCAGAACTTCACGCTGGACCACGCCCCGTCCGCCCTCTACGCCAGCCCCGGCCAGCGCTACGCCCTGGCGGTGCAGCGCACGCAGGACCAGGTGCAGTTCATCGACGGCGGCATCTACCAGGAAGACCATGGCGATCACCTGCACGACTACAAGCGCAACCCGGCGCTGGTGAACTGGCGACTCAGCGGCGTGCGCCCGACACACTACGAAGTGCACGGCAACCTGGGCGCCTTCTTCATGGACGGCCTGGAGGCCAGCAGTTTGCCGGCCCAGGCCGTGGTGTTCACCGAGGCGGGCGTCGAGGCGCGCCAGACCCTGGCCACCCTGACCCTGCCGCGCGCAATGCATGGCACGGCCGAGCCGCGCGGCAACTTCCTGCTCACCACGTACCGTGAGGCGGGTAGCGGCAGCACCCTGCCTTCGCAGGTGGAGCTCTACCAGCGCAACGGCAGCGGCTACAGCTTCGTGCAGCGCTTCGACGACACCTGCCCCGGCCTGCATGGCAGCTACTCCAACGAAGGCCACAGCGCCTTCGGCTGCACCGACGGGGTGCTCGTCGTCACGCAGGACGGCAACAGCTTCAGCGCACGCAAGCTGCCCAACCCGGTGGACCTGGACCCCGGTGTGCGCATCGGCACCCTCACCGGCCACCCCGAGCGCGCCAACTTCATCGGCATCGCCTCGCCCGGTCACTTCTTCGACATCGACCCCGTGGCGGGCACCCTCACCCGCATCGACTGGGCCGAGGGCCGCACCCGCCGCGCGCATGCGATGGACGCCGAGGGCCGCCACCTGCTGATTCTGGACGACCAGGGCACGCTGCACGTGCTCGACGGCAACGCCGGATGGGCCGTGCGCGCCACGCTGCCCGCCATCACCAGCATGCCCACGGCAGCCCCCTTCCCCGCCATCGCGGTGAACCGCGCCGCCGACCGCGCCTACCTGAGCGACCCCAATGGCGCGCGCATCGTGGTCGTCAACCTCGACACGGCGACCCTCGGCACCCCCATCGCCCTGAACTTCAACCCCACGTTGCTCACCTGGGTGGGCATCGAACGACATGACGACCATGCGCATTGACCGCTTCGCACCCCTGATCCTCGCGGCCGCCGGACTGGGCGCCCCCGCGTGGGCGCAAACCCCCGCCACAGCCCCCACCGTCTCGAACTTCGAGGTGGGCCTGGTGCTCGACGGCGCCTTCAGCTCGCGTGAACTGGCCCTGGGCCAGCGCGAGCGGGGCTTCGGCCTCGGCCACAACGAGCTGAGCCTAGCGGGCGCCGTGGACAACCTCTTCCAGGCCCGCGCGACCGCCGTGCTGCACAGCCACGACGGCGAGACCGAACTGGAACTCGAAGAGGCCTTCGTCGAGACCACCACGCTGCCGGCCGGCCTGCAGTTGCGCGCCGGCCGCTTCCTGGCCAGCCTGGGCTACCTGAACGAGCAGCACGTCCACGCCGACGACTTCGTCGAGCGGCCCCTGCTCTACCGCGCCTTCCTGGGCAGCCACTACTTCGACGACGGGCTGCGCCTGAGCTGGACGGCCCCCACGCGCCTGTACTGGCGCTCCACCGTCGAGGTGCTCGGCGGGCGGCAGCTCGTGCCGGAATCGACCAACGATCCGCGCGCCGGCGCCTTCACCGCCAGCACTAAGATCGGCGGCGACTGGAATGCCTCGAACAGCTGGCAGCTGGGCCTGTCCTACCTGCACAACCGGCGCAAGGCGGTGATGGAGGAGGAAGACCCGGATCCTGATCACGATCATGACCACGCCCATGGCAGCCGCTTTGGTGGGCGTCATCTGGTCATCGCCGACGCGGTATGGAAATGGGCCCCCGGTGGCAACAACCGCCAGCAGCAGTTGCGCGTCTCGGCCGAGTACGCGCGTGTGAGCGACCTCAACGAGTTCGCCCGCAACAGCGACGTGCACGAAGCCGGCTACCTGTCGGTGGTGTACCGCTTCGCACCGCAGTGGGAAGCCGGCGTGCGCGTGGACGAGCTGCGCGTGCGCGAGCCGCATGGCGACCACTTCCACAGCGGCCGCCTGCGCGAGGCCAGCGCCATGCTGGCCTGGAAGCCCACGCACTTCTCTGCGCTGCGCCTGCAGCTCACCGGCCAGCGCGACCGTGGCGGCTTCGACGATGCCGGGAACAGCGTGCAGCTGCAGTACGTCATGAGCCTGGGAGCCCACGGTGCGCACGGCTTCTGAACACGTTCGCCGCTGGGTGGCGGTGCTGTGTTGCGCCCTGGCGGCGCCGGCCGCACAGGCGCTCGAGGTCTTCGCCTGCGAGCCCGAATGGGCCGCACTCGTGAAGGTGCTGGCCCCGCAGGCGCGCGTGACCCGAGCCACGCACGCCCTGCAGGACCCGCATCACATCGAGGCCCGGCCGGCGCTCATCGGGGCGCTGCGCCGCGCCGACCTCGCGGTGTGCACCGGCGCCTCGCTGGAAGCCGGCTGGCTGCCCATGCTGCAGCAGCGTGCGGGCAATGCACGCGTGTTCAACGGTCGTGACGGCATGTTCTTCGCAGCGGATCACGTGACGCTGATGCACGACCACACCCACACGCACCTGGACCGCAGCCTGGGCGACGTGCATGCCGAGGGCAACCCGCACTTTCACCTCGACCCGCACAAGCTCAAGCAGGTCGCCCAGGCCCTCGCTGATCGCCTGGCGCGCATCGACCCCGCGGGTGCCGCGGGTGTGCGCGAGCGCCACGCGGCCTGGGTGCGCCAATGGGACCAACGCATCGCCGCCTGGGAAACCCAGGCCGAGCCCCTGATGGGCCGCACGCTCGTGGCCCAGCACAGCACCTTCGGCTACCTGTGGGAATGGCTGGGCCTCACCCAGGTCGCCGACCTGGAGCCCCGGCCCGGCCTGCCGCCCACGCTGGCGCACCTGCAGCGCGTGCTCAAGGATGTCGCCGACGACCCGCCGCGCTTCATCGTGCAGGCCAGCTACCAGGACCCGCAGGCCGGCCAGTGGCTGGCCGGGCGCACGGGCCTGCCGGTGAAGGTGCTGCCCGCCACGGTCACCGAACAGGGCCGCGCGAGCACGCTGGAAGGCCTGTTCGACGAGCTCATCGAGCAGCTGCTGGCGGCCCTGCGGGCCTCGGAAGGCGCGCGCCGATGAGCGATCTTTCGGTGCTGGCCTGGCCGCTGGCGGCGGGCGTGCTGGTGCTGCTCAGCCATGTGCCGCTGGGCGTGCAGGTGCTGCGTCGCGGCATCGTCTTCATCGACCTGGCCGTGGCCCAGGTGGCGGCCCTGGGCGTGCTGGTGGTGGGCAGCCTCACCGCGCAGGCCGGCCTGTCGGCCCTGGCCGGCGTGGTGTCGGCGCTGGCAGGTGCGGGGCTGGTGGCCTGGCTCAGCCGTGCCTGGCCCGAGCGTCGCGAGGCCTTGATCGGGCTGGTCTACGTGGCCGGCGCGGCCGCTGCGCTGCTGTGGGTGAGCGCCGATCCCCACGGCGGACAGAAACTGGCCAGCCTGCTCGCCGGAGACGTGCTGTGGGTGCTGCCCGGCCAGCTCGCCCTGCTGGCCGCCGCCACTGCGGTCTTCCTGGTGCTGCACCGGGTGTGGGGTCCCGCATTCTGGAATGGCAGCGCCTTCTATCCCGCGTTTGCCGTGCTGGTGAGCCTGTCCGTGCCCTTGCTGGGGCTCTACCTGGTGTTTGCCACGCTCATCGTCCCCGCCCTGGCCGTGGTGGCGCGCGGGCGCCGGGCCTGGAGCGGTGTGCTCGGCGGCAGCCTGGCCTACGCAGCCGGCCTGCTGGCCTCGCTGGTCTGGGATCTGCCCAGCGGGCCCTGCGTCGTGCTGGCGCTGATGGCCTTCGGCGCCCTGGTCGCCCTACCGGGTCTTGGGGGGCTGCGCCGCGAACCCGGCGCTACACTCGATTCGTGAGTCCGACCCCCGCCCCGCCTGCAGCCTCTGCGCGCCCCAGTCCCACCGAGGTGACCCGTCGCCTGGACCAGGCGCAGGCGCAATGCGCTGCGCGTGGCGCCCAGCTCACCGCCCTGCGCCGCGAGGTGCTGGAGCTGCTGCTGCTGCGCCAGGGCAGCGCCAAGGCCTACGACCTGCAGGACGACATGCGCGCGCGCCACGGCCGTGTCGCCCCCACCACGGTCTACCGGGCGCTCGAATTCCTGATGGAGCAGCAGCTGGTGCACCGCGTGGACTCGCTCAACAGCTTCGTCGTGTGCAACCTCGACCATGGGCCGCACGATCACCATCATGACCACACGATGATGCTGGTGTGCTCGCGCTGCGGCCAGGTCACCGAGGTGCACGACGACCCGGCCACCGAGGCCATTCGCCTCGCCCTGCATGTCGACGCCCCGGGGTTTCACGCCACGGGCATCGAGATCAAGGGCGTGTGCGGCGCCTGCCAGGCAGCGTCCGCCTGAGCGGCGCCGCCCTCTTCACTTCTTCTTCTGCGGCCGCTGCCAGCCCGGCAGCGACACCTGCTTCGCGCGCGCCACCGTGAGCTGCCCGGCCGGCGCGTCCTTGCTGATCGTGCTGCCGCCACCAATGGTGGCCCCCGCGCCCAGCGTGACCGGGGCCACCAGCACGCAGTTCGAGCCTACGTGCACGTCGTCACCAATCACCGTGTGGTGCTTGTTGGCACCGTCGTAGTTGGCCGTGATGCTGCCTGCACCGTAGTTGACGCGTTCACCGACCGTGGCATCGCCCAGGTAGGCCAGGTGGTTGGCCTTGGCACCGCGCGCCAGCGTCGAGTTCTTCACTTCCACGAAATTGCCGATGTGCACCTCGGGGCCCAGGTCGGCGCCTGGGCGCAGCCGGGCAAAGGGTCCGATCAGCGCGCCCTGGCCCACCTTCACGCCCAGGGTGTCGCCATCGATGTGGGTGCAGGCATGGATCACCGCGCCCTCGGCGATCTCGGCGTTGCGGATCACGCAATTCGGCCCGACGCGCACGTTGTCACCCAGCACCACGCGGCCTTCGAACACGCAGTTGATGTCGATCTCCACATCGCGCCCGCAGCTCAGCGTGCCGCGCAGGTCGAAGCGTGCCGGGTCGGCCAGACGCACCCCCTCGGCCAGCAAGCGTTCGGCGTGGCGACGCTGCAGGCGGCGCTCCAGCTCGGCCAGCTGCGCCGGGCTGTTCACGCCCAGCACCTCGATCTCGTCGGCCGGGTGGGCGGCCACCACCTCCACGCCGTCGGCCACCGCCAGGGCCACCACGTCGGTCAGGTAGTACTCGCCCTGGGCGTTGTCGTTCTTCAGCTGCGCCAGCCAGCGCTTCAGGTGCACGGTCGGCGCGGCCATCATGCCGGTGTAGACCTCGCGGATCTCGCGCTGCTCGGCGCTGGCGTCCTTGTGCTCGACGATCGCGCGCACGCCGGCCCCCTGGCGCACGATGCGGCCGTAGCCCGTCGGGTCAGCCAGGTGGACCGTCAGCAAGGCCAGGCGCCGTCCGTCGCAGGCGGCCACCAGGGCGCGGGCGGTTTCGGTGTCGATCAGGGGCACATCGCCGTTGAGGATGAGCGTGGTGCCTTCGTCGGCCAGTGCGGGCGCCGCTTGCTGCACGGCGTGGCCGGTGCCCAGCTGGGGCTGCTGGACCACAAAGTGCAGCCCAGGCGCCGCCTGCGCCATGGCCGCACGCACCGTGTCGGCGCCATGACCCACCACGGCGATGAGGCGATCGGCCTGCAGGCGTGCAGCTGCGTCGATGACGTGCTGCAATAGGGGCTGTCCTGCCAGGCGGTGCAGGACCTTGGGCAACGAGGACTTCATGCGGGTGCCCTGCCCCGCGGCCATGATGACAACGTCGAGTGCCATGAGGATGTTCTGCCGTTTCAAGACGATGCTGCGCATTATCGGTGCGCGCCGCTGGGCCCTGGCGCTGCTGGCCCTGCCCCTGCTGCTGGCCGGTTGCGGCCTGGTGCGCGTGGGCTACGGACAGGCCCCCAACCTCGTCTATTGGCGGCTCGATGGACTGGCCGGCTTTTCGGCCGACCAGGCGCCCCAGGTGCGCCAGGCCATCGCACAGTGGTTCGACTGGCACCGTCGCGAGGAACTCCCGCGCTACGCCGACGCCCTGGCCCGGCTGCAGCGCGAACTGCCAGACGAGGCCACGCCGGCCCAGGTGTGCCGCTGGCTCGACGAGCTGGCGCTGTGGCGCGACAGCGCCTGGGAGGCCGCTCTGCCCCTGCTCGCACCGGTGGCCCTGTCACTGGACGCCGACCAGCTGCAGCGCATGCGCACCGAGCTGCGCACCGCCGACGACAAGCTCAAGCGCGAGATCCTGCCCGACAACGCCGCTGACCGACTGCAAGGCCAGGTGCAGCGCACGGCCCAGCGCGCGCAGCGTCTCTATGGCCGGCTCGACGCCGCCCAGCGCGAATGGCTGAGCCTGCAGCTCACCCAGGCCCCGCTGAATCCCGAAGCCTGGTGGGCCGAACGCCAGCGCCGCCAGGACGACCTGCTGCACACCTTGAGTGCCCTGCGGGAGCGCCAGCCCGCCGCTCCCCAGGCCCAGGCGAGCCTGAACAGCCTGTACCGGCGCGCCGTCCAGACGCCTGCCACGACCGCCGGCAGCGCCCATCCCCAGGCACGGCAGTGCGAACTCATTGCCGGCCTGCACAACCGCACCACCCCGGCGCAGCGGGCCACGGCCGTCCAGCGCGTGCGCGGCTGGGAAGCCGACCTTCGGGCCCTCGCCGACGCCGCCCGCCCGGCGGGCGAGCGCCAGGCTCAGGCACCCACCGCCTCGCCGGCCTGGCGATAGGCCCCCGGGGTTTGCCCCGTCCACAGCCGGAAGGCGCGGTGGAAGGAGGCAGCGCTGTCGAAGCCCAGCTCGGCGCCGATGCCCGCGATCGACTCGCGTGTGCGCGTGAGCTTCTGCACCGCCAGGTCGCGGCGCAGCTCGTCCTTGATGCGCTGGAAGCTCGTGCCCTCGTCGGCGAGCCGCCGGTGCAGGGTGCGCAGCGACAGGTTCAGGGCCCGTGCCGCAGCTTCGGCCGTTGCGCCGTGCAGCAGGTGCTCCGAAAGATGGCCCCGCACCAACTGGCTCAGGCGCTCGTGACGGAACTCGGCAAACATCCAGCCTTCCGGCGCGCGCCGCAGGAACTCGGGGAGTTCATGCGCGCTGCGCCGCAGCGGCAGCTCCAGCCAGGTCGCGTCCAGGTACAGCGCCGACACCGGCTGACCAAAGCGCACCGGCCCGGGGTAGAGGCTCTGGTACTCCTCGGCAAAGCCCGGCGCCGAGAAGGCGAAATCCACCCGCTCCAGCGGCAGCTTGCGGCCCACCAGCCACGAGCACACCCCGTGCACGAGCTTGAGCATCAGATCGTCTCCCACCGCGCTAGGCGGCGGAGCCCCTTCACAACGCAGCAGCGCGATGCGGCACCACCCGTCCTGCACCCCGACGTCGAGGCGGAAATCATCCTGCAGCATGCGCAGGAACAGCGTCCACCGGTGCAGCGCCACTTGCAGGTTGCGTGCATCCATCAGGCTCAGGCAGGTGAACTTCAGCGCTCCGGGCCGCAGTGGGCGCGCGTAGAAGCGCAGCATCTCGTCGTCGAGGCGTCGCACCAGCGCGCGGTACAGGGCGGCAAACTGCTCTTCGGTGACACGGGCCCCGGCGTGCTGCAGCAGGGCCGGCGACACCCCCGCTTCGGCCAGCGCCTCCCGGGCCTCGGCCTCGTCAGTGCCGCTCGCCTCGAAAACGGCGCGCACGTAGCCCATCGAGAGAGTGGGCGTCATCTCCGACAGCGTGCGTCCAGGCAAGGTGCAGGGCTCCCAGCGCGGCACCTCCAGACGGCCGCGCGAGCCTCCACCCTAGCATGGTTTGGCACGATCAGACACAAGGGCCCGGGCGAAGTGGCGTTTTCAGCCCCACCCGGGCGACAGTTCTGGCCGAAAGCGACTGACGTCAGACCCGGGGCGGCCAGGCATGCGCGAGTTCGGCCCAGCCCTCGGCAGGGGCCTGCCCGGTCTTGCGTGGCGCGGCGCGTCGGCCCAGATCCATCCACCAGCCGGCGTCGGCGTCGGCCAGCTCCTGCAGTCGCGTGAAGTCCAGCACCGACAGGCGCGCCTCACCCAGCTTCACCAGGCCCATGGCCTGCAACTGCCGCAGGGCCCCATTGACGCGCTGGCGGCTGCCACCCACCATCGCCGCGAGGTCGCTCTGCGAGATGCGCAGGTCGATGCGCAACTCCTGGCCCTGCGTGCTGCCGAAGTGTCGGCCCAGGCGCAGCACCTGGCGGGCCAGACGCTGCGCCAGCGGCAGCGTGTGCAGTTCCTCGAAGCGGCGAAACATGTGCCGCAGGCGCTGGCAGTTCAGCTTCATGAAGGCATCGCGCAGCTCGGGATGATCGGCCATCAGCCCGCGCATGTCCGACTGCGACACCATCAGCAACGTCGAGGGCACCTGCGCCACCACGTCCAGGTCATTGGGCTTGCCGTCGATCAGCGCGATGTCGCCGAACCATTGCCCCGGGCCCACCAGATCCAGCGTGAAGGGCCGCCCGTCGCGCAGCACCGTCCCCAGGCGCACGGCCCCCCGGATCACACCGATCCAGTCGGCCGCCAGGCTGCACCGGCGCGCCAGCACCGTGCCCGTGGAGACGCGGCTGACGCGCGAGCGTGCCAGCACCGCGCAACGCAGCGTTTCCGACAAGGCACCGAACCACGGCCCCGCATGCAGGCTGGCCAGCTCATCGAGGCGCAGGTCGGACGAGACGATGCCCCCCCGCCAAGTCGGCGAGCGCACGCCAGCGGGGATGCGGGACACGGGGGACGGGAGGGAGCTCAGGATGGCGGACATGGGGCACTTCCAGGACATCAGGCAACACACTGCGGGACAACCCTGAGGTCATTCACCGCATCCTCGGATTCGGGGCCCAATGTACGAAGTGGCGTGAAATACGTCATTCGCGATTCGGGCCGATTTCTTGCCTTCTTGTGCCACGGCCCCCAAGATGGGTGATGCCGCTGCCGACATTTGTGCACGGCCGGTCAAAAAAACAACAAGCCCTGCTGACCGATGGAGACCATTGCCCCGCTGTTCATTTCGACCGGCCTCACCCAGGCGCTGTATGCCATGGGCTGGCTGATGGTGGCCGTGCTCATCCGCGAGCACCGCACCACGGCCTGGCACTTCATGGGCTTCTGCGGCTTCCATGCGGCTGCACTCATCCTGATGGCCGGGCGCGGCACGCTCGACCCCTGGTGGAGTGTCACCGGCTCCAACCTGTGCCTGATCGCCTCCTACCTGATGGTGTGGCGCGGCGTCACTGCGTTCTTCCAGCTCGAGGAGCAGACGCGGGAACGCCAGGTGGTGGGCGTGCTGGCGATGCTCGCATCGCTGTGGATCGGCCCCAGCCCGGAAAGCTCGGCCTCCCGCGTGGTGGTGGTCAGCATCGTGATCGTGTGGGTGATCGTGCGGGCCGTGATGGCCGTTCGTCGTCCCATGGGCCAGGAGTTCGGTGCCCGGTTGTCCTGGCTGATCAACGGCCCCTCGATGCTGATGGCCTGCCTGCTCGGCCTGCGCATCATCGGCGTGCTGCTGGAGCCCCGGCCCGATACCGACATCGTCACCACCACCGCCGCGAACCCCGGTTTCGCTTATGCCGCACAGATCATTTCGGCCTTCGTCAACTTCGCCTACGGCGGCATGCTGATGGCCCGCGTGATGCGGCGCCTCGATGCGCTTTCTCGCACCGACGGCCTCACCGGCCTGCTCAACCGTCGGGCGATGAACGAGTTGCTGCAAGGCGAATGGCAACGTCACGGTCGCCATCACGGGCCGCTGTCCGTGGGTCTGCTCGACATCGACCACTTCAAGGCCATCAACGACACCCATGGCCACGATGTCGGTGACCAGGTGCTCAAGCATGTGGCCGCCACCCTGCAGGCCAACGTGCGACCCACGGACAGGCTCTCGCGTCATGGCGGTGAAGAATTCCTGTTGCTCATGCCCGACACCGATGCAGTGGGTGCCCAGCAAGCCTGCGAACGGCTGCGCCAACGCATTGCAGCCTCGCCGGCCACCACCACAGCCGGGCCGCTGTCCATCACCGTGAGCATCGGCGCCACCAGCGCCTGCCGCGGCGACGCCCGCATCGACGATGTCCTGATCCGCGCCGATGAATCGCTCTATGCCAGCAAGCGCGCCGGACGCAATCGGGTCACCCTGTCCACGGCATGAGCCCGGCGCCAACCTGCCCAAAGGTGCAGTTGAGCAGTCGACCCAGGAACCTTAGAGTGCGTGGATTCATTTCCGGCACGAGGAGAGTATCTTGACCCTGCAGCATTCCCTGTCCCCCAGCCGCATCGCGCTGGCCGTCTTGGTGGGAGCCCTGAGCGGCTGTGCCGCCACGATCGACCCGGCGAGCCTGGAGCAGCGCACGGCTACGGCCATCGGGCAGCCCGTGGGCAGCTTCACGATCTCCGAGCGCACGGAAGAGACCGGTGGACGCATCAACTACCGAGTCAAGGACCGGACGGGTGCCACCTACGCCTGTCACCTTTACTCGGCCACGCAGTTCCAGCGCATCATGTCTTTCGGGCAGACGCCGCACTCCGATGCCATCTGCAGCCTCCAGGGTGGCCGCGCCGGCGCGGCGCCCGCGACCCCCGCTTGCAACGCCCTGCAAAAGGCTGCCGGTCGTTGCTGATCTCTGGGAGAGACCCACAAAGGCAAAACGCCAGCCCGAAAGGGCTGGCGTTTTGCTTTGTTTGGTTGCGGGGGCTGGATTTGAACCAACGACCTTTGGGTTATGAGCCCAACGAGCTACCAGACTGCTCCACCCCGCGTCAGAAGAACGAGACTATAGCACGAAATCTTGCTGCGCTGCAAGATCAGGGGCGCAGCCCGGCCACGGCGAGGCTTTGCAGGAAGCGTTCGGCCGACTGGAAGCCGATCACGCGCACGCCCTCGAGTTCTCGGCCACGCGCGTCAAAGAACACGATGCCCGGCGGGCCGAAAAGTCGGAAGCGGCGCAGCAGGGCCCGGTCCTCGGGGCTGTTGCGGGTCACGTCGGCCTGCAGCAGCAAGGCGCCGGACAAGGCGGCCTGCACGCGCGGGTCGCTGAAGGTGAAGGCTTCCATCTCCTTGCAGGACACGCACCAGTCGGCATAGAAATCCAGCATCACCGGACGGCCCGCTGTGGCGACCACACGCTCAAGTTCGGCCACACTGCCCACACGCTGGAAATGCACCCCGGCGGTCGGCTGGGCTCCGGCGGGCGATGCCAGGTGCTTCAGCGGCTGCCACGGGTCACGCCCTCCCGAGGCCGCCCCCACGAGTTGCAGCACGCCCAGCACGGCCAGGACCACCCCCACGCCCTTGAAGAACTTCGCCCAGCCACGAGCGCCCGTGTGCAGGGTGTCGAACACCTTCAGGTAGACGGCGCTGACAAGCAGCAAGGCGCCCCACAGCAGCATGCTGAGTGCGCCGGGCAGCACCGACTGCAGCATCCACAGGGCCACCGCCACCAGCAGCACGCCGAAGAAGTGCTTCACCTGCTCCATCCACGCGCCCGAGCGCGGCAGCCAGTGGCCCGCGGAGGCGCCGAGCAGCAGCAGCGGCACGCTCATGCCCGCAGCCAGCGCAAAGAGCGCCGCGCCGCCAAGCAGCATGTCACGGCTCTGGCTGATGTAGACCAGCGCGCCGGCCAGCGGCGCCGCCACGCAGGGGCTCACGATGAGCGCCGAGATCCCGCCCATCAGGAACACCCCCCACAAGCGCCCACCGCGCGTGCGCCCGCTCGCCTGGGTGAGGCGCTCACGCCAGGCGCGTGGCAGCTGCAGCTCGTAGAACCCAAACATCGACAGGGCCAGCAGCAACAGCATCGCGGCAAACACGCTGAGTACCCAGGGCTGCTGCAGCGCCGCAGCCAGGCCCTCCCCCGCCCAGCCTGCCGCCAGTCCAAGGGCCGTGTAGACCAGGGCCATGCCCAGGGAATAGCTGGCGGCCAGCGCCAGGCCCCGGCCTCTCGTGACCGGCTGCCGCTGCGCATCGGCCTGACCCACGATCAGCGACGACAGGATGGGCAGCATCGGCAGCACGCAGGGCGTGAGCGAAAGCAGCACGCCCGCCGCAAAGAACACAGCCATCACCGGCAGCCAGCGGCCGGAGGCCAGCACCGCGTCGATGCGCGAGGCCTCCACCGGGGAGGCCGTGTTGACGAGGCGCTCGCTGCCGGCAGGCGCTGCGGTCGTGGACGCCGCAGGCCCGCCACGCGAGCCCCACAGCGCGCCCAAGCCCTGCGAAAAGACACTGCCCACCCCACCCACCACCTGGCGATCGTCGACACGCAGCAATCGCACCCCATCCTGCGCCGCGCCGAAGGCCCGCAAGGCAATCTCGTGCTCGTGCTCCATCGGCGGGTAGCACAGCCCCTGGTCGGTACAGCCCTGGCTGCGCACCACCAGACGGAAGCCTTCGGGGGGCGCCGATTGCACCGGCAGGCGGATCAGCAAGGTACCGCGGTGCGTCTCGACGTCCTTCTCGAAGGTCTTGTCGTACTTGATCTCTCCGGCGGGAACGTCCGCCTCGCCCAGCGTGGCCGAAGGCGCCGTGAAGGCGAACTGCTCGCGGTACATGTAGTAGCCGTCCGCGATCTCAAAGCGCAGCTCCAGCACCCGATCGTCCAGCACGCGCACGCTGTGACGAAAGGCCTCCTCCGGGTCCAGGAAGTCCTGGCTGGCCGCCGCCATCGATGCCGCCCCTGCAAGCAGCAGCGCGGCCATCCATTGCATCAGACGCCTCACGGGCGGTCCTCCTTCACAAAATTGGGGGTATACGGATTTAATGGTTGATGGGGCACCTTTACCCCACCAACCTGATACCATTATCAGATGGTTGATAGATCGACCCCGTAGTTGAGTTCCTCTGCGAAGTCCGGCAGTCCGTAACCGATGGTTTTCTTGT
>CAZKGD010000022.1:26826-41416 GCA_964552215.1 uncultured Caldimonas sp. | reverse complement strand
GCCAAGCGCGTGGTGTTCTTCGACACCCTGCTGAACAAGCTCTCGCCCGGCGAGGTCGAAGCCGTGCTCGCGCATGAACTGGGTCACTTCAAGCGCCGCCACGTGCTCAAGCGCATGGTGGGCATCTTCGGCGTGAGCCTGCTGGGCTTCGCGCTGCTGGGCTGGCTGTCGAACCAGGCCTGGTTCTACACCGGGCTGGGCGTGCAGCCCAACCTGGCCGCGCCCAACGATGCGCTGGCCCTGCTGCTCTTCATGATGGCCGGCCCGGTGTTCGGCTACTTCGTCTCGCCGCTGATGGCCGCCGTCTCGCGCCGCCACGAGTACGAGGCCGATGCCTACGCCTGCACCCAGGCCAACGGGCACGACCTGTCGAATGCGCTGCTCAAGCTTTACGAGGACAATGCAGCCACGCTGACGCCCGACCCCTGGTACGTGCGCTTCTACTACTCCCATCCGCCGGCCGTGCAACGCCTGGCCGCCATGAAAGCCCTCACCCCATGAACCCCCTGTTGACCCAGAAATGCAAGCCGCTCGAAGGCGGCCAGCCCATGGGCCCGAGCGAGATCGAGGCTCACCTGCGCCAGTCCGATGGCTGGGCCCTGACCGACGGTGCCATCGAGAAGACCTACACCTTCCGCAACTACCATGAGACGATGGCCTTCGTGAATGCCCTGGCCTGGATCGCCCACGCCGAGGATCATCACCCCGACCTGCTCGTGAAGTACGGCAGTTGCCAGGTGCGCTTCAACACGCACTCGGTGGGCGGCATCTCCATCAACGACTTCATCTGCGCGGCCAAGGCCGACGCCTTGCTGGGCTGAGCCGCGCTTGGGCAAGCCGGTCGAACTGGATGTGGGGCTGGTCGTGGCCGGTCATGGCCGCCACTACATCATCGAAACGCCGGAGGGCCGGCGGCTGACTTGCCACCCACGCGGCAAGAAAAGCGAGTGCGTGGTGGGCGACCGCGTGCGCTGGCAGGCCGCGCAGTCGAACACCGGCGACGAGGGCGTGATCGAGGCCCTGGAGCCGCGGCGCAACCTGCTGCACCGCCAGGACGAATGGAAGACCAAGTCCTTCGCCGCCAACCTCGACCAGATCCTCGTCCTGGTGGCCAGCGAGCCGGTGTTCAGTGAGTCCCAGCTCAGCCGCTCGCTCATCGCCGCCGAGCATGCCGGCATCCCGGCCACGGTGGTGTTCAACAAGACCGACCTGCCCCAGGCCGCCCAGGCCCGTGAGCGCCTGGCCCCCTACCGTGCCATGGGCTACGAGGTGCTGGAGGTGGCCCTGAAGGCCCGCCCCGATGAAGCCCGCGCCCTGCTGGCGCCACGCCTGCACGGCCGCACCAGCTTCGTGCTGGGCCCCTCGGGCACCGGCAAGAGCACGCTCATCAACCTGATGGTGCCCAAGGCCCAGGCCCAGGTGGGCGAGATCTCGCAGGCGCTGAATTCCGGCCGCCACACCACCACCACCACGCAGTGGTACTGGCTCGACGACAGCCGCGAGAGCGCCCTCATCGACTCGCCCGGCTTCCAGGAGTTCGGCCTGCGCCAGATCGACGCGGCCCAGCTGCCCGCCTACATGCCCGACCTGCGCGAGCACGTGGCCGGCTGCCGCTTCTACAACTGCACCCACCTGCATGAGCCCGGCTGCGGCGTGCGCGCGGCCGTGGAGGCCGGCCAGGTTACCGAGAGCCGGTACCGGATCTACACCGAGATCCACGAGGAACTGACCCGGCAGCGCTGGTAGCGCCAGCTCATCCTCGTTTTGCGCATATCGATGCGCCCATCGCTTCGTTCCCGGCGCGCAGGAGCCTTCCTAGCATCCAGGCCATTCCCATGGCTTCCGATCAGGACTCCTTCATGTCGCTCTTCCACCGTCTTCGCCTCCTGGCCGCCGGGCTGGCCCTGGCTGCCGCCGTCCCCACGGCCCTTGCCAAGGACGTGACCCTGCTCAACGTCTCCTACGACCCCACGCGCGAGCTCTACGCCGACTTCAACAAGGCCTTTGCCGCCCACTGGAAGGCCAAGACCGGCCACAACGTCACCGTGCGCCAATCCCACGGCGGCTCGGGCCGCCAAGCCCGCTCGGTCATCGACGGCCTGGACGCCGACGTCGTGACCCTGGCGCTGGCCTACGACATCGACGAACTGCACGCCAAGGCCAAGCTCCTCCCGGCCGACTGGCAAAGGCGCCTGCCCAAGAACAGCTCGCCCTACACCTCCACCATCGTCTTCCTGGTGCGCAAGGGCAACCCCAAGGGCATCAAGGACTGGGACGACCTGGTCAAGCCCGGCATCGCCGTGGTCACCCCCAACCCCAAGACCTCGGGCGGTGCGCGCTGGAACTACCTGGCGGCCTGGGGCTACGCCCTGAAGAAGCCCGGCGGCAACGACGCCAAGGCGCGCGAGTTCGTCACCGCCCTGTTCAAGAACGTGCCCGTGCTCGACTCCGGCGCCCGCGGTGCGCTCACCACCTTCACCGAGCGCGGCATCGGCGACGTCTTCCTGTCATGGGAGAACGAGGCCTTCCTGGCGGTGAAGGAGCTGGGGCCGGACAAGTTCGACATCGTCGTGCCCTCGGTCAGCATCCTGGCCGAGCCGCCGGTGACGGTGGTCGACAAGGTGGTCGACCGCAAGGGCACCCGCGAGGTGGCCACTGCTTACCTCGAGTTCCTCTACTCGCCGCAAGGCCAGGACATCGCCGGGCGCCACTACTACCGGCCCATCGATCCGGCCGCCGCGAAGAAGTACGCCTCGCAGTTCACGAAGGTGTCGCTCTTCACCATCGACGAAGTCTTCGGTGGCTGGACCCAGGCCCAGACGGCGCACTTCAACGACGGCGGCCTCTTCGACCAGATCTTCACACGCCGCTGAGCATCCACGATGGTCTTCACCCGCCTGCTGCTCAAGCGCCACAGCGTGCTGCCCGGCTTCGACCTGGCGCTGGGCTTCACCCTGCTCTACCTGAGCCTGGTGGTGCTCATCCCGCTGTCGGCCGCCTTCCTCAAGACCTTCACCCTCACCTGGGGCGCTTTCTGGGAGGCCGTGAGCAGCCCGCGCGTGGTGGCCTCCTACCGGCTCACCTTCGGCGCCTCGCTGGCCGCCGCGCTGGTCAACGCGGTGTTCGGCTTCATCGTCGCCTGGGTGCTGGTGCGCTACCACTTCACCGGCAAGCGCGTGGTGGATGCGCTGGTGGACCTGCCCTTTGCGCTGCCCACCGCGGTGGCGGGCATCGCGCTCACGGCGCTCTACGCGCAAAACGGCTGGATCGGCCAGTGGCTGCCCTTCAAGGTGGCCTTCACGCCGCTGGGCGTGTTCGTGGCGCTCACCTTCATCGGCCTGCCGTTTGTGGTGCGCACCGTGCAGCCGGTGCTGGAGGACCTGCACCAGGAACTCGAGGAAGCCGCCGCCACCCTGGGTGCGAACCGCTGGCAGACCTTCTCGCGCGTGATCCTGCCCATCGTCGCGCCGGCGCTGCTCACCGGCTTTGCGCTGGCGTTTGCGCGGGCCCTGGGCGAGTACGGCTCGGTGATCTTCATCGCCGGCAACATGCCGATGATCTCGGAGATCACCCCCCTGCTCATCGTCACCAAGCTCGAGCAGTACGACTATGCCGGCGCCACCGCGATCGCCGTGGTGATGCTGGTGGCCGCCTTCGCGCTGCTGCTGATCATCAACCTGCTGCAGGCCTGGGCGCGACGCCGCCAGGGCCAGGTGAGCTGAAGGACCCCTTGTATGTCGGCCATTCCCCTGAACACCCCGGTCGCTTCAGCCCCCCCAGCCCACCGGCGTGCCACCGACGAGTCCCCCTGGGTGCGCTGGGCGCTGATCGGCGTCGCCCTGGGCTTTCTCACGCTGTTCCTCTTCATCCCGCTGGTCACCGTCTTCGTCGAGGCCTTGCGCAAGGGCTGGGAGGTGGCCGCAGCCGCCGTGGTCGAGCCCGATGCGCGTGCGGCCATACAGCTCACCCTGCTCACCGCCGCGATCGCCGTGCCGCTGAACCTGGTGTTCGGCGTGGCCGCCGCCTGGGCGATCGCGAAGTTCGACTTCCGCGGCAAGAACGTGCTGCTCACGCTCATCGACCTGCCGTTTTCGGTATCCCCGGTGATCGCCGGCCTGATCTATGTGCTGGTCTTCGGCCTGCAAGGCTGGTTCGGCGAGTGGCTGCGCGACCACGACCTGAAGGTGATCTTTGCAGTGCCCGGCATCGTGCTGGCCACGGTCTTCGTGACCTTCCCCTTCGTGGCGCGCGAGCTCATCCCGCTGATGCAGGCGCAGGGCCAGGAGCAGGAAGAAGCCGCCCGCGTGCTCGGGGCTTCCGGCTGGCAGATCTTCTGGCGCGTGACCCTGCCCAACGTGAAGTGGGCGCTGCTGTACGGCGTCATCCTCTGCAATGCGCGCGCCTTTGGCGAATTCGGTGCGGTCTCCGTGGTGTCCGGCCACATCCGCGGCGAGACCAACACGATGCCGCTGCACATCGAGATCCTCTACAACGAATACCAGTTCGCCGCCGCCTTTGCCGTGGCCTCGCTCCTGGCGATGCTCGCCCTGGTGACGCTGGTGCTGAAGTTCCTGGTGGAGCAGCGCGTGAAGGGCGAGAAGACCCTGGCGCAAGACGGCCGCTGAGTCAGATCTCGAAGCTCGTGCCGGGCTCGGCTGCCATCGCCTGCTCCACCACCGCCCGGGTGAGCGTGGGGGCGAACGATTCAATGAAGGCAAACGCGTAGCCGCGCAGGAAGCTGCCACGACGAATGGCCAGCTTCGTCATGTTCATGGCGAACAGATGGCGTGCGTCGAGGGCCCGCAGGTGCTGGTCGCGTTCCTCGTCGTAGGCGATGGACGCCACAATGCCCAGGCCCAGGCCCAGTTCGACGTAGGTCTTGATCACGTCGGCATCCATGGCGGTGAGCACGATGTCGGGCTTGAGGCCCGCGCGCTGGAAGGCATCGTCGATGTGCGCACGGCCGGTGTAGCCCTCGTCGTACGTGACGATGGGGTGGCGGGCGATGCGCTCCAGCGTGACCAACCCGCCCTCGATCAGTTCGTGCCCTGGCGGCACGAGCAGGCAGTGCGTCCAGCGGTAGCACGGCAGCGCCACCAGGTCGTCGTAGCGCGACAGTGCCTCGGTGGCGATGCCGATGTCGGCCTCGCCCGTCAGCAGCATCTCGGCCACCTGCCGGGGCGAACCCTGGTGCAGGTTGAGCGTGACCTCGGGGAAGTGCTGGCGGAACTCGCTCACGGCCGGCGGCAGGGCGTAGCGAGCCTGGGAATGCGTGGCCGCGATCGACAGACGACCCCGCGACTGCTGCACGAAGTCCTCCGAGGCGCGCCGCAGGTTCTCGGCGTCCAGCAGCATGCGCTCGATGATGGGCAGCACCTGCGCCCCCGGGGGCGTCAGCCCGGTGAGCCGCTTGCCGGCGCGCACGAAGAGCTCGATGCCGAGCTCATCCTCCAGTTCACGGATCTGCCGGCTCACTCCGGGCTGGGAGGTGTGCAGCACATGGGCTACCTCCGTCAGGTTGAAGCCCCGGCGCACCGCCTCCCGCACCGAGCGCAATTGCTGAAAGTTCATGGCCGGCATGCTGGGCCGGCACGATCATTACTGCAACGAATAAAAAGTTCTTTGTTCCGCCGAAGAACTCATAAGGCCGGCTTGCAAGCCTCAACCTGTCAGATTGGCCAGCGTCAGGAGCGCCAGCAGCAGCATCCACAGCACCACCGAGCGCCACACCAGCCCGACGATGCTGCGCAGATGACCCAGCGTGGGCGGCAGTCCGCCGGTGTGGCCCTCGGCGTCGGTGGCACCGACGGGGGCGCCGGCCTCGAAGGTCTTGGTGCGGTCTACGCTGAGGCCGGGCGCGCTGCTGCCGCCCAGGCGCACGCCCACGGCGCCAGCGGCAGCCGCCAGGATGATGCCGTCGCTGGCGTGCTGCCACAGCACGGCATGGCGCCGCCAGCTGTCGATGGCATCCTCGAAATTGCCCACCACCGCAAAGCCGAAGGCGGTGAGGCGCGACGGCAGATGGTCGAGCGCGTCGAACAGGCGCTGGGCCAGGTCCATCAGGCTGGGGTTGGTGGGCACGCCCACGGTGTGGCTGCGGTAGGTCCAGTAGCGGCTCGAGAACTCGGCCATGCGATAGAGCACCGCACCCGCCGGCCCCAGGCCCACTGCCGCCAGCACGATGAACCAGAAGAACACGCCGAACACATGGCGATGCGCGGCCAGCAGGGAATGCTCGATCACATGGCGCAGCAGCTCGGTGCGGGGCAGCTCGCTGGCATCCATGTGGCGCCACTCGGCAAAGAGCTGGCGGGCACGCAACTCATCGCCGCGTTCCAGGGCATCGCGGATGTCGGTGAAATAGTGGCTGAACTGCCGGAAGCCCAGCGTGAGGTAGAGCACCACCACGTTCCAGCCCAGGGCCACGAGCAGGCTGTGCTGGGCGATGGAGAGGTAGATGCCGAAGGCCAGCAAGGCCGGCACGAGCACGGTGATGCACCACACGACCCAGGCATGCACCGGCCGGCCCGCGTCGAAGTTGCGGCCCGCCCAATGGACCCAGCCCACCAGCGTGTCATGGATGAGGTTGCCGCCGCGCAGGGGTTTCAGTTGCTCCAGCAGCAGGGCCAGCAGGACGGAGAAGAAACTCATGGCCGGCATGATAGCGGCCACACACTCTCTCTATGCTGCGAGAAAGCGATAGAAATTGCGCAGCATCGCCGCGGTTGCACCCCAGATGAAATAGGGCTGCTCGCGGCCCGGTGCCTGCCAGGGCATCGAGAAGAATTCGCGTCGCTCGCCGTCGAACTCCACGGCGTGGCGCTGGTGGTGGGCAGGGTGCATCAGGAAGGCCAGCGGCACCTCGAAGGCCTCGGCCACTTCGCTGGGATCGACCCTCAGATCGAAGGGCGGCTGGACCAGGGCCACCACCGGCGTCACCATGAAGGCGGTCACCGTCTTGTAGAGGGGCAACTGGCCGATGACCTCCACGTGCCGGCGGGCGAGGCCCACCTCCTCCTCGGCCTCGCGCAGCGCGGTGTCGGCCGGGTCCTGGTCCTCGGGTTCGGCGCGCCCCCCGGGGAAACTCACCTGACCGGGATGGTCGCTCAGGTGGTCGGTGCGTTGCGTCAGCAACACCGTGAGGCCCTGAGGGCGCAGCACCAGCGGCACCAGCACCGAGGCATGGGCCGGCGTGCGCGCGAACATGCGGCGTTCGGCCAGCACCTCGGGCTCCCAGGCGGGGGGGCTCGCGAAGCGTTCGCGCAGGGCCTTCGGGGTCAGGCGTTCGTCGGCCACCGGCGGCAGGTGGGCATCGACGCCCACCACCGGGAAGGCCTGGGGGTCACGGATGAGGGCCATGGATCGGGGTGGAAAACGAAAAAGCCGCCTGGGCGAACATGCGCGCAGGCGGCTTCAGGGGCGTTGCAGCAACGCGCCGGATCAGGACAGCTTTTCCTTGATGCGGGCCGACTTGCCGCTGCGCTGGCGCAGGTAGTACAGCTTGGCACGGCGCACGTCGCCGCGGCGCTTCACCTCGATGGAGGCGATCAGCGGGCTGTAGAGCTGGAACGTCCGCTCCACGCCTTCGCCGCTGGAGATCTTGCGCACGATGAAGCTGGAGTTCAGGCCGCGGTTGCGCTTGGCAATCACGACGCCCTCGTAGGCCTGCACGCGCTTGCGGGTGCCTTCGACGACGTTGACGTTCACGATGACGGTGTCGCCAGGGGCAAACGCCGGGATGGTCTTGTTCAGGCGAGCGATCTCTTCCTGTTCAAGGGTCTGGATGAGGTTCATGGTCACTCCAAGGATCGTGCGCGGGGGTGGTTGGAGGGTCTTGGTGCCCTGGGAACCTGTCCCGTTTCAGGAACAAGGCCCGGCGGGGCTCACCCGGCAGAGGATCGGGAAAACCTTGGATTATAGCCCAAGCGAGGCCAGAAAGCGCTCATCGTCGCGGCTCAGCCGCCCGGCCGCCCGCGCCGCGACGATCAGGTCGGGTCGGCGCTCGGCAGTGAGGCGCAGCGACTGCTCGCGCCGCCAGCGGGCAATCTGGGCATGGTGGCCCGACATCAGCACCGCCGGTACGGGCACAGGCCCCTCGGGGGTGTTCAGCACCTCGGGGCGGCTGTAGTGGGGGCAGTCGAGCAGGCCATCGCTGAAGCTGTCCTGCTCGTGCGAGGCCGGATCGTTCAGCACGCCGGGCTGCAGGCGGGCCACCCCGTCGAGCAAGGCCAGGGCCGGGATCTCGCCCCCGGAGAGCACGAAGTCGCCCAGGCTGAGTTCGATGTCGACGTGACGGTCGATGAAGCGCTGGTCCACACCCTCGTAGCGGCCGCACACCAGGATGGCGCCGGGCCCGGTAGACCAATCGCCGAGCAGGGCCTGGTCGATGCGCCGGCCGGTGGGCGAAAACCACACCACCGGGCCCTGAGGGGCGCCGGCTTCGTCCCGGGCGGCACGAGCGGCGGCCAGCGCGCGCTCCAGCGGTTCGGCCAGCATCACCATGCCCGGGCCGCCGCCGTAGGCGCGGTCGTCCACCCGGCGATAGGCGTCTTCGGCAAAGTCGCGCAGGGCCCACAGGCGCACATCCACCTGGCGCGACTCGTAGGCGCGACGCGTCACGCCCTGGCTCAGGAAGGGCTGGAACAGGTCAGGGAAGAGCGTGACGACGTCGAAGCGCATCGACTGGCTCACACTCAGTAGTCCAGGCCCCAGTCGACAAGGATGCGGCCGGCGGCCGTCTCGACCTGATCGACATAGGCCGCCACGAAGGGGATCAGCCGCTCGGTGGGCGGATCCGTGGTGTCGTCCACCACGCGCAGCACGCTGTGGGCACCGGTGTCCATCAGGTCGGCCACACGGCCCAGGGCCTCGCCCTGGCGGTTCACCACGGCCAGGCCGAGGAGGTCGACCCAGTAGTACTCGCCCTCGTCGGCGGTCGGGAAGCTGGCACGCGACACGAAGATGCGAGCCCCCTTGAGTGCCTCGGCCGCGCTGCGGTCGGGGACTTCCTGGGCCTGGGCGACCAGGCCGTCGCCATGGTCGCGCGCGGCCGTGATGCGCAGCAGGCGCGGCACCGGCTTGGTGGCAGGACGGGGGGGATCAGGGGGCTGGAGAAACCAGCGCCGGGAAGAAAACAGCGCCTGGGGGTCGGTGGCGTAGGGCTGGACCTTGATCCAGCCCTTGATGCCCCAGGCGTCGATCACGCGACCGACCTCGACCGCGTCTTCAGGCCAGGCGACGTTGTCGTCAGCGGGGGCCAGGGCGCTCATCGGGTCGGCTGCCGGCCTTGCGGCCGTGCGGGGCTCAGGCGGCGGCCTTGGCCTGCTTGATCAGGCGGGCGACGGTGGGCGACACCTGGGCGCCGTGGCTGACCCAGTAGTCCACGCGGTCATACGCCACGCGCAGGCCTTCGGCGGCGCCAGACGCCACGGGGTTGTAGAAGCCCACACGCTCCAGGAACCGGCCGTCACGGCGGTTGCGGGCGTCGGCGGCCACGATGTTGAAGAAGGGGCGCTTCTTGGAGCCGCCACGGGAAAGACGAATCACGACCATGCTGTGTCCTTGTGCCCACCCGCGGCACCCCTTGCCACTGGAGACACTCAGGGCAGTCTGGGATGGCGCCGGCCAGGCGGTGAAAATTTCGTCTCGACCCCGTAGATACGCCTGCCACCCGGCTCGGCCAGCGTCGAGAACCCAAAATTATAGCCGTTCCGAAGCCCGAAGGTCGAGCCCCGGCCGCAGCGCTGCCAGGAGTCAGGCCGGGACGACGTCAGAACCCCATGGCGCGCGCTACAGTCGCGGCCCATGACAACGACGCCCGACGCCCCCGCGGGGCCCTACAAATCCAAGACCCTGGCCACCTGGATCGCCCTGATCGCGGGCTCGCTCGGCCTGCACCGCTTCTACCTCCATGGGCTGAAGGACTGGCTGGGCTGGCTGCATCCGCTGCCCACGGCGCTGGGCGTGATCGGCTTGCAGCGCATGCTCGAGTTCGGCCAGGACGACCGCCTGGCCTGGGCCCTGATTCCACTGCTGGGCCTGATGGTCTCGCAGGCCATGCTGATGGCCATCGTCTACGGGCTCACGCCGGACGAGAAGTGGAACGCCCGCTTCAACCCGCGGGGCCCCGAGCACCAGACCGGCTGGGCCGCCATCATCGGCGTGATCGCCGCGTTGATGATCGGCGCCGCAGTGCTGATGGCCACGCTGGCCTTCGGCTTCCAGCGCTACTTCGAGACGCAGGTGGAAGCGGCGCGGCAGATCAGCCAGTGAGCGTCAGCTGCGGAAGATGAAGTAGACGGCGCCCACCAGGCACAGCCCCGCCCAGACGAAATCCCACTTGAAGGGCACCTTCATGTAGAGCATCGCGAACGGCACGAAGACCGTGAGCGTGATGACCTCCTGCATGATCTTGAGCTGGGGCAGCGTGAACACCCCGCTGCTGTAGCCGATGCGGTTGGCCGGCACCTGCAGCAGGTATTCGAACAGCGCGATGCCCCAGCTGATCAGCGCCGCGATGTACCAGGGCTTGGCGGCCAGTCCCTTCAGGTGGCCATACCAGGCGAAGGTCATGAAGATGTTCGACGCCGTCAGCAGGGCGATGGTCTGCAGCGAGACCGGCAGGGCGTGGGCACTCATGGTGGCTTCCTAGAGGGGGTCGGGCAGGCGCTCGATGCCCTGGTCGGGCAAGGCGTCCAGCAGAGAACGCACCACCCCCCGTCGCGGGATGACAAGCCCGGGCGCCAGGTCGGCCAGCGGCGCCAGCACGAAGGCACGCTCGTGCAGGCGCGGATGGGGCAGTTGCAGCGCCGGGGTGTCCAGGCACAGGTCCCCCAGCAGCAGCAGGTCGAGGTCGAGCGTGCGCGGGGCGTTGCGGTACGGGCGCGCGCGTCCCTGGGCCCGCTCCAGCGCCTGCAGGGCGCTCAGCAGCATTGAGGCGCTCTCGTCGGAATCGAACGCAACGACCGCGTTCAGGTAGTCGGGGCCGCTGGACTCGACAGGACGGGTCCGGTAGAGGGGAGACGCCACCCACTCCGACACGCCGGGGCGCGCGCGCAGGGCATCTGCGGCCCAGCGCAGCGTCCGCAGCGGATCGCCCAGGTTGGCGCCCAGGCCGACATAGGCGCGCGTCATGGGGTGGCCCGCCGGGTGGGTTCAGTCGGCGCTGCCGCCTGTGGCCGGTGCAGCACCCGCGGGCTTGCGGCGCCGGCGCCGGCGCTTGCGCGGCGCGGATGGCGCGCCCTCTTCGCTGGTGTCCATGGGCTCACTGCCCTCACCGAGCTCGAGATCAACCCCCTCCGACGGGGGCGCGCTGGCCGGGGACGGCTTGCGACGTGTGTTCACGCGGCGTGCACCCTGCTGTTCGCGGGCCGCCTCCATCAGGCTGCGCCGGCGGGCCTCGTCGGCCTGGGAGAAGTCCTCCCACCAGCGCGCCAGGGCCGCATCGACCTCGCCGGCATCGGCACGCAGGCGCAGGAAGTCGAAGCCGGCGCGAAAGCGCGGCTGCTCCACCAGCGTGAAGGGCCCATTGCCGGTGCGACGCTCGAAGCGCGGCTGCATCATCCAGATCTCGCGCATGTCCGCCGCCAGCTTGCCGCGGCCCGAGATGTCGCCGATGCGGGCATTGAACACTTCATCGATCGCCACGCCCAGGGCCTGGAAGGCCGGTTCGCCCTTGGCCTGGTGACGCTGCCAGCCGTCGAGCACGTCGTGCCAGAGCATGCAGGCCAGCATGAAGCTGGGCGCCACGGGCTTGTCCTCGGACACGCGGCGGTCGGTGTCGGCCAGGGCCAGCTGCACGAACTTCTCGCGCCCGTCGTGCTTCTGCTGTTCGTCGAGCACCACGTCGAGGATGGGGAAGACGCCGCGGTGCAGGCCCTGCTTGCGCAGCTCCTGCATGCTGGCCAGGGCGTGGCCGGTCTGCAGCAGCTTGATCATCTCGTCGAACAGGCGCGAGGCCGGCACGTTGTCGAGCAGGTCGGCCATGCGCTGGATCGGAGCACGTGTCTTGGGCTCGATCTCGAAGCCCAGCTTCGCGGCAAAGCGCACCACGCGGATGATGCGCACCGGGTCCTCGCGGTAGCGGGTTTCCGGGTCGCCGATCATGCGCAGCAGGCGCTTCTTCGCGTCGGCGATGCCGCCGTGGTAGTCGACCACGATCTCGCGCTGCGGGTCGTAATACATCGCGTTGATGGTGAAGTCGCGGCGCGCGGCATCCTCGATCTGGGGGCCCCAGACGTTGTCGCGCAGCACCCGGCCGCTCGCGTCCACCACGTGGGTCTTGTCGGCCATCTGGGACTTCGAGGTCTTCTCGTTGCCCTGGACCTGCTCGGCCGCCGCCGCATCCAGGTAGGCGCGGAAGGTGGACACCTCGATCACGTCATGGTCGCGTCCACGACCGAACACCACGTGCACGATGCGAAAGCGACGGCCGATGATGAAGGCGCGGCGGAACAGGGCCTTGACCTGCTCGGGCGTGGCGTTGGTGGCCACGTCGAAGTCCTTCGGGCGCAGGCCCAGCAGCAGATCGCGCACCGCGCCGCCGACGATGTAGGCCTCGTGGCCGGCGTCGGTGAGGGTGCGCACCACCTTCACCGCGCGCTCGTCCACCAGCGAGGGATCGATGCCGTGCTCGGACTTCGGCACCTCGGTGCGGCGGCCCTTGGCCGGGCCGGCGGCCTTGGCCCCGGTCTTGGCTGCGCCGGTCTTGCCCAGCAGCTTGTCGATGAACTTCTTGATCATTCGAAGAGTTTGAGTATGCGCCAGCCCCGCTCCCGGGCCAGGGTTTCCAGCGCGGGCGACGGATTGGTCGCCACAGGATCGCTGGCACGCTCCAGCAGCGGAAGATCGTTGGGCGAATCGCTGTAGAAGCTCGTGCGCTCGAACTGCGACCACCCGGCGCCCAGGTCGGCCAGCCATTGGTCGACGCGGGTCACCTTGCCCTCACGGTAGGACGGCACACCGTGGATGCGGCCCGTGATGGTACCGCCTGCGTCGCGTTCCAGCTGAACGGCCAGCAAGTGGTCCACGCCGAAGGCCTGGGCGATGGGGGCCGTGACGAACTCGTTGGTGGCCGTGACGATGGCCACCAGGTCGCCGCGCGCCTGGTGTTCGCGCACCAGGTCCAGGGCCTGGGGATGGAGCACCGGGCGCACGACTTCGTCGAGGAAGCGCTGCTGCACGGCGCGCTGCTCGTCGGGGTGGCGGTGACGCCAGGGCGCCGTGCTGAAGTCGATGTACTCGCCCAGGTCCAGGCGGCCGGCGAGGTATTGCGCGTAGTACTGGTCATTGCCGCGCCGGAAGGCGTCGCCATCGGCCCATCCGATGCGCACCATGAAGTCGCCAAAGGCGTGGTCGGAATCGATGGGCAGCAGGGTGTGGTCGAGGTCGAACAGGCAGAGATTGCGGGTCGTCGTCACAGGGCCTCCTCGGCCAGCATGCGTTTGAGCAGGGGAACGGTCACGCCGCGCTGCTGCGCCAGCGCAAAGCGGTCCAGGCGGTTCAGCAGGCCCATGAGGCTGCCCAGGTCGCGCTCGAAGCGCGTCATCAGGTAGCCCATCACCTCGTCGGACAGGAAGATGCCACGGCGGTCGGCCTCGCGGCGCAGGGCCGCACGGCAGTGCTCCTCGGGCAGGGGCGACAGATGAAAGACCGGCCCCCAGCCCAGGCGGGTGCGCAGGTCTTCGCGCACGGCCAGGTCCACCGGCGGCACAGAACCGGCGGCCAGGACCTGCTGGCCCAGCGCCGCGGCCTGAGCGAACAAGGCAAAGGCGGCGTGCTGTCGCCCGGCATCGAAGGCCTGCACGCCGTCGAAGACGATGCCGCGCCACCCTTCATCATGTTCCCAGGGCAGCGGTGTGGTGGCCTCGAACCAGCCCACGCGCGCGCCCGGCGCCTGCGCGGCCTCGGTCCAGGCGCGCAGCAGGTGGGTCTTGCCCACGCCCCGGTCGCCCCAGAGATACACCGGCGCCAGGGCCCCCTGCGATTGCGCGAGGCTGCGCAGATGCGCCACGGCCGCCTCGTTGCCGGGGGCATGGAAATTGTCGAAGCTGCAGGGTTCGGCGGGCCCCAGGCCCAGGGGCAACTGCCTCATGGGCGGCGCCATGTTGGGCAAGGACGGAGGGTCATCTTGGAGTCAGAGGGAACCGGGCATCGTCGGCCGGCCGGTAAAATCCCCCAAATTCTATCGGGCCGGCGGAAAGCCGCCTGCGCACACCATGTCCCACACCCCCCTCTCCTACCGTGACGCCGGCGTCGACATCGATGCGGGCGATGCCCTGGTTGAACGTATCAAGCCCCTGGCCAAGCGCACGATGCGCGAAGGCGTGCTGGGCGGCATCGGCGGCTTCGGCGCCCTGTTCGAGATCCCGAAGCGCTACAAGGAACCCGTGCTCGTCTCGGGCACCGACGGCGTGGGCACCAAGCTCAAGCTGGCCTTCGAATGGGGCCTGCATGACACGGTCGGCATCGACCTGGTGGCCATGAGCGTGAACGACGTGCTGGTGCAAGGCGCCGAGCCGCTCTTCTTCCTCGATTACTTCGCCTGCGGCAAGCTCGACGTGGACACCGCCGCCCGCGTGGTGGGCGGCAT
>CAZKGD010000022.1:0-26726 GCA_964552215.1 uncultured Caldimonas sp. | reverse complement strand
CGGCCGGCCTGCCGGCCACGCTGGACGGCCAGCCCTTCCGCGAACGCGTCATGGCCCCCACGCGTCTGTACGTGAAGCCCGTGCTGGCCGCGATGAAGGAAGTGCGCATCAAGGGCATGTCGCACATCACCGGCGGTGGCCTGGTCGAGAACATCCCGCGCTGCCTGCCCGACCACACCAAGGCCGTGCTGCAGGGCAGCGCCTGGCCGCGGCCCGAGATCTTCAGCTGGCTGCAGCGCGAAGGCGGCGTGGCCGAGTCGGAGATGCACCGCACCTTCAACTGCGGCATCGGCTTCGTGGTAATCGTGGCCGAGGCCGACGCCGCGCGCGCGGCCGAGGTGCTGCGTGCCCACGGCCAGACGGTCCACGCGATCGGCCGCATCGAGGCCCGCCAGGGGGACGAAGCCCCCACCCAGGTCGTCTGAGTCAATGCAGGCGCGGCGTGCTGCCGCGCAAGGATTCCAGCCGTTCGGCCATCGCCAGCCGGTCGCTGGCCTGGCGGGCCCGCTGCACGTAGTCGGCCAGGTCGGCGATGGCCTCGTCGCGGCGACCCATCTCGGCATACGCCAGGCCCCGGTCGCGCAATTCGTCCAGCGCCTGGGGCAGCAGGATCACCAGGCGCTCCAGCACCGCCACCAGCCGGGGCCAGTCCTCATGGGTGCGGTGGATCTCCTTGAGGTTGCGCAGCATGCGGGCGATCACGTCGCGCGGGCTGGCCGACTGCAGGAACAGGCCCAACGGGATGTCATAGTCGCCGGTCAGCCCCTGCTGGCGCTTGTAGGGCACCAGGCGCTCTTCCAGTTCCTCGCGCGACAGCGACAGGCCGCTGAAGGGGTCGATGATGACCTCGCCCTCGGGCATGCGCAGCTTCACCAGGAAATGGCCGGGGAAGGAGACCCCGCGCGCCGGCAGCCCCACCTGCTGGGCCAGCTCGATGTAGAGCACCGCCAGCGAGATGGGAATGCCCCGGCGTGACTGCAGCACGATGTTCAGGCAGCTGTTGTACGGGTCGTAGTAATCGTTCACATTGCCCGCGAAGCCCAGCTCCCGGAAGAAATAGCGGTTGAGCATGCGCAGGCGGTGCACCGGCGTGCAGTCGGCCGGCAGGCGGCGCTTCAGCCGCTCGGCCAGCGCATCGATCTCGGCCAGCACGCCCTGGATGTCGAGGTCGGGGAACTCGTCCTGGGCCAACGCCAGGGCCGCCTCGGTCAAGGGAAAGGCGGCATCGTCGGCCACCAGGGACGCGAAGTAGTCGAGCGAGGTTGAGGGACCGAACTGCATGGGTTCAGTGTAGGCGCACACCCGCCACTCGGCGAACCATCGGCCCGGCCTCAGGCCCGGCGCGCGAACTGGCGCAGCTTCACGCCGGTGAGGGCCAGGGTGCCGAAGTAGAGCAGTGCTGCGCCGCCCAGGCAGGCGGCCATCCACCCGATGCGGGCCCAGGGCGTCTGGCGCAGCGCCGTCCAGTCCAGCCCGTGGGCGGCGGCGGCCAGCGCACCGCCCAGCAGGGCCGTGGCCAGGACCACCTGCCCCAGGAAGCGGCCCCAGCCGGGCTGCGGCGTGTAGGCGCCCTTGCGGCGCAGGCCCACGAGCAGCCAGATGGCGTTGATGAGGGCGGCCACGCCGATCGACAGGGCCAGGCCCGCATGGCCCAGCCAGGGCACGAAACCCAGGTTCATGAGCTGCGTAAGCACCAGCACCACGATGGCGATGCGCACCGGCGTGCGGATGTCCTGGCGCGCATAGAAGCCCGGCGCCAGCACCTTGATCGCCACCAGGCCCACCAGCCCCACGCCATAGCCCATCAGGGCCAGCGAGGTCTGGCGCAGGTCAGCGTCGGTGAAGGCGCCATAGTGGAAGAGCACCGACACCAGCGGCAGCCCGAAGACCAGCAGCGCCACCGCGCTGGGCAGCGCCAGCAGCACCACCAGACGCAAGCCCCAGTCGAGCAAGGCGCTGTAGCGGGCCGAATCGTTCAGCGCCTGGGCAGCCGAGAGCTGAGGCAGCAGCACCACGCCCAGGGCCACGCCCAGCAGGCCCGTGGGGAACTCCATCAGCCGGTCGGCATAGGTCAGCCACGACACCCGGCCTTCGCCGAGGAAGGAGGCAATCTGGGTGTTGATCAGCAGCGAGATCTGCGCCACCGCCACGCCCAGCACGGCCGGCGCCATCAGCAGCAGGATGCGGTGCACGCCATCGTGGCCCCAGGCCGCGCGCAACGAGCGCAGGCGCGGCAGCATGCCGATGCGCGCCAGGGCCGGCACCTGCACGGCCAGCTGCAGCACCCCGCCCAGCATCACCCCGGCCGCCAGGGCGTAGATGCCGGGGTAGCCCCAGGCTTCCACCCAGGGCGTGAGCCCCCAGGCCGCCGCAATGACCGCCAGGTTCAGCAGCACCGGGGTGGCCGCCGGGACGGCGAACCGCTTCCAGGTGTTCAGGATGCCGGCCGACAGCGCCACGAGGGACATGAAGCCGATGTAGGGGAACATCCAGCGGGTCATGACCACGGCCGCCTCGAAGCCCTCGGGCGACTGCTTCAGGCCGGCGGCGATGGCATAGACCAGCACCGGCGCGGCCACCACACCCAGCACGCAGGTCACGAGCAGGGCCCAGCCCAGCACCGTGGCGACGGCATCGACCAGCCGGCGGGTGGCCTCTTCGCCCTGGCGCTCGCGACTTTCGGCGAGGATGGGCACAAATGCCTGCGAGAAGGCGCCTTCCGCGAACAGGCGGCGCAGGAGGTTGGGGATGCGGAAGGCGACGTTGAAGGCGTCGGTCCAGGCGCTGGCGCCGAAGGTGGTGGCCACCAGCAGTTCCCGCACCAGGCCCGTGATGCGCGAGGCCAAGGTCAGCAGGGAAACGGTGGAGGCGGCGCGCAGCAGGTTCATGAGGCGAACGGGATTATAGGGAGCCCCTGTCGCGCCTTCGGTGAGAGGGCTGGGCAGGGCAGGCCGGACATGCTATACTTTTCGTCTTTGCTCAACCCGCAACGCTATATCCATGGCCACTTCCTCCAAAGCCAAGAAGACCGTCCGCATCGCATCGGGCCGCAAGCGCGCCCGTCAGGACGTCAAGCTCAACGCTGCCAACACGGCACTGCGTTCCAAATTCCGCACGGTCATCAAGAACGTGCAAAAGGCCGTGGCGACCGGCGACAAGGCCCGCGCCGCTGACCTGTTCAAGCACGCCCAGGGCGTGATCGACTCCGTGGCCGACAAGGGTCTCTTCCACAAGAACAAGGCCGCTCGCCACAAGAGCCGCCTGTCGGCCTCGATCAAGGCACTGGCTGCCTGAAGCCGAATCCGGGTTGAGCAAGCAAGGGCTCGCACTGCGAGCCCTTTTTCATTGGGGCTCCATGATCGAGGTTCAGGCGCCCGGCTTGTCCGGAATCAGGCAGGCCTCGACCATCTGCAGGTCGTTGTCGCGGGCGAAGTTCATCACGAAATCCCAGGCCATCGGTTCGATCTGCCGGATGGCCTCGTTGACGACCACGCACTTGACACCCCCCACCACCGTGGGCACGCAATAGGGCGAATAGCTGATGTGGGCCGAGCGGCCCGACTGCACCCCGCCGGGGCGGAAACACGACATCACGCCGGCCAGCCGTTCGGCCCAGTCGCTGGGACGAAAGGTGCGGCCGTCACGGGTGATCCCCTGAATGAAGATCTCACGGGGTTTGGGGCTGGTCATGCGGTACAGACTCTCGATGCGCCGCTTGTGGCGGCCGCGCTGCGAAGTGTAGGCGGTGTCCCTGCAGCGACAGGTCTTAGGAATGATATCTTATATAAGACCTGCCCAGGGTTCAGTCGGGTTCCAGGCCGGGGCCAAGCCCGCGCCGGGGCCGATCACGGCCTGCACAAGCTGTCGTGCAGCTTTCATGCCGCCTTCGCGGCACCTGCCCTAGAATGAAATGCCGACGCGGTTGGGGGCCTTGCGGGTGCAGGGCTTGCCGCCGCGATTTTTCTTTTTTGGAGCCGCCATGAACGCACCCCAGAAGGTCGACACGCCCATGCCCCATGTGATGAACACCTACGGCCGCCTGCCGGTCGCGCTGTCGCACGGGCGAGGCTGCCGCGTCTGGGACACGAACGGGCGCGAGTACCTCGATGGTCTGGGCGGCATTGCCGTCAACACCCTGGGCCATGCCCACCCGAAGCTGGTGCCGGCCCTGCAGGACCAGATCGCCACGCTCATCCACACCTCGAACTACTACCAGGTGCCCCTGCAGGAACAGCTCGCCGCGAAGCTGGTCGAGCTGTCGGGCATGACCAACGTCTTCTTCTGCAACTCGGGCCTGGAAGCCAACGAGGCGGCGATCAAGATCGCCCGCAAGTTCGGGCACGACTTGGGGCTCGAGACCCCGGAGATCGTGGTCTATGACAAGGCCTTCCATGGCCGCTCGATCGCCACGCTGTCGGCCACCGGCAACCCCAAGGTCCAGGCCGGTTTCGGCCCGCTGGTGCCCGGCTTCGTGCGCATCCCGCTCAATGACGTGGCCGCGCTCGAAGAGGTGGCAAGGAGCCGCCCCAACGTGGTGGCCGTGTTCCTGGAGACCATCCAGGGCGAAGGTGGCGTGAACCCGGCGCGCGCCGAGTACCTGCGCGAGATCCGTCGCGTCTGCGACGAGCGGGGCTGGCTGCTGATGATCGACGAGGTGCAGTGCGGCATCGGCCGCACCGGCAAATGGTTCGCCCATCAATGGGCCGGGATCGTGCCCGACGTGATGCCCCTGGCCAAGGGCCTGGGCTCGGGCGTGCCCATCGGCGCGGTGGTGGCGGGCCCGAAGGCGGCGAACGTGCTGCAGCCCGGCAACCACGGCACCACCTTCGGTGGCAACCCGCTGGCCATGCGCGCAGGCGTCGAGACGCTGCGCATCATGGAAGAGGACGGCCTGCTGGACAACGCCGCGAAGGTGGGCGCTGCCCTGAAGGCCGGACTGGAGCGCGAGTTCGCCGGCCTGAGCGGCGTGGTCGAGATCCGCGGCCAGGGTCTGATGCTGGGCATCGAGCTCGACCGCCCCTGCGGCGCCCTGCTGGGCCAGGCGCTGGAGGCCGGCCTGCTGATGAGCGTCACCGCGGACAAGGTCATCCGCATCGTCCCGCCGCTCATCCTGACCGAGTCCGAGGCCGCCGAGATCGTGGCCAAGCTCGCGCCGCTGGTGAAGGCCTTCCTGGCCGCGCCCTCTCCATGAGGCAGGCGATGAAACCGGGAGACTCACTGATGAAGCACTACCTGCAGTTCAAGGACTTCCGCGCCGAGGAATACGCCTACCTCTTCGAGCGCGCCGCGCTCATCAAGAAGCGCTTCAAGAACTACGAGAAGTACACACCGCTGGTCGACCGCACGCTGGCGATGATCTTCGAGAAGGCCAGCACGCGCACCCGCGTGAGCTTCGAGGCGGGCATGTACCAGATGGGCGGCTCGGTCGTGCACCTGACCACCGGCGACAGCCAGCTCGGCCGCGCCGAGCCGATCGAGGACAGCGCGCGCGTGATCAGCCGCATGGTCGACCTGGTGATGATCCGCACCTACGAGCAGGCCAAGCTCGAGGCCTTTGCGGCGCACTCGCGCGTGCCGGTCATCAACGGCCTGACCAACGAGTTCCATCCCTGCCAGATCCTGGCCGACATCTTCACCTTCATCGAGCACCGCGGCTCGATCGAAGGCAAGGTGGTGGCCTGGGTGGGCGATGGCAACAACATGGCCAACACCTGGCTGCAGGCCGCCGAGATCCTGGGCTTCACCGTGCATGTGAGCACGCCCAGCGGCTACGAGGTGGACCCCACCCTGGCCGGCATCGGCAACCGCAGCTGCTACAAGACGTTCAAGGACCCGATGGATGCCTGTCGCGGCGCCCATCTGGTGACCACCGACGTGTGGACCAGCATGGGCTTCGAGGCCGAGAACGAGCAGCGTCGCAAGGCCTTTGCCGACTGGTGCGTGGACACCGACATGATGGCCGTGGCCCAGCCCGACGCCCTGTTCATGCACTGCCTGCCGGCGCACCGCGGCGAGGAAGTCACGGCCGAGGTCATCGACGGACCGCAGTCGGTGGTGTGGGACGAGGCGGAGAACCGCATGCACGTGCAGAAGGTGCTCATGGAATACCTGCTGCTCGGGCGGATCGGCTGACCCGCCGCCGCCACAGCCACACGCCGTAGGCCAGCGTGTTCACGGCGATCACGCCGACACCCAGCCAGGCCTGGAGGGCCGGAGTGAGCCCCACCGGGTAGAGCACCGGCATCACGTAGTGCTCGACGAAGGAGGTGGCATAGCCCGCCTCGCCGCCGGCCGCGCGCAGGCGATTCTCCAGTGGCGTGAGCGGACAGATGCCCGCACTCAGCTCGATCCATGCGCCCCAGGCGGCCGCCGGCAGGTGCCACCAGGCCACGCGAGGCCAGCGCCACACCAGGAGGCCGCCCGCCACCACGAACACGACGAAGCCCAGGTGCAGCAGCACCAGCAGATCGGCAGCCAGGCGGTAGATCATGGCGCGACAATGCCGCATGAGCGGCCCCCTCGACAACCCCTGCACCACTTGCGGCGCCTGCTGCGCGAGCTTCCGCGTGGACTTCTCGCGCGACGAACTGGACGAGGCCGGCGGCACCGTGCCGGCCGGCCTGGTGGTGGACGTGACTGACACCACCTGCCGCATGCGCGGCACCGACCATGCCCGCCCGCGCTGTGCGGCCCTGGTGGGCCAGGTGGGCGTGAAGGCGCACTGCGGCATCTACGAGTGGCGGCCCTCGCCCTGCCGTGAGTTCGGCGCGCTGGCGCCGCTGGGCCTGCCGGATGACGCCTGCACCCGGGCCCGCGCGCGTCATGGGCTTCCACCGCTGGCTGGCTTCGGCTAGGAACTTGCCGTAGCGTTGGAAATAACCGACACCACGCTCATTTTTGCGGTGCTGAAATTTCGGCTTTCCCAGCAACGAGCGGCCCATGAAACGCCTGTGGGACATCTCCCCGCCCCTGCACACGCGCAGCCCCGTCTTCCCGGGTGACACGCCCTATTCCCAGGTCTGGGGCGCCACCATCGGGCCCGGCTGCCCGGTGAACGTGAGCCAGATCACCACCTCGCCGCATGCGGGCGCGCACGCCGACGCGCCGCTGCACTACGCCGAGGGTGCGCCGACCATCGGCGAGGTCGACCTGGCCCCCTTCCTCGGCCCCTGCCGGGTGATCCACGCCCTCGACGCGGGCGCGCTGGTGCGGCCCGAGCACCTCGCGCATGCGCAGTCGCGGCTGCCACCGCGCGTGCTGGTGCGCACCTGCACGCACGCCGTGGTGGACCGCTGGGTCGATGACTTCAGCGCCTTTGCGCCCGAGACCCTGGAATGGCTGGCCGACCGCGGCGTGCGGCTCGTGGGCATCGACACCGCCTCGGTGGACCCGGCCGCGAGCAAGACCCTGGACGCCCACCAGGTGCTGCGGCGCCGCGACCTGCGCGTGCTGGAGAACCTCGTGCTCGACGAGGTGCCCGAAGGCGACTACGAACTGATCGCCCTGCCCCTGAAGCTGATGGAAGCCGATGCCAGCCCGGTGCGCGCCGTGCTGCGCGAACTTCCCTGAGAGACCGACCATGACCACACGACAAGACTACCTGGCGCTGGACGCCGCCGACCCGCTCGCCCCCCTGCGCGAGCACTTCGACCTGCCCGAGGGCCTGATCTACCTCGACGGCAATTCGCTGGGTGTGCTGCCCCGCGCCACGCCCGCTCGCGTGCAGCAGGTGGTGCGCGAGGAATGGGGCCGCGACCTCATCCAGAGCTGGAACACCGCCGGCTGGATCGACCTGCCACAGCGCGTGGGTGACAAGATCGCGCGGCTGATCGGCGCGGGCGCCGGCGAGGTGGTGGCGGCCGACTCGACCTCGGTGAACCTCTACAAGGTGCTGATGGCCGCGAGCCACATCGCCCGCCAGGACCAGCCCGCACGGCGCGTGATCGTCTCGGAGCGCAGCAACTTCCCCACCGACCTCTACATCGCCGAAAGCCTGGCGCGCGAGCTGGGCTGGACGCTCAGGCTCATCGAGCCCGAGGAGGTGCAGGCCGCGCTCACCCACGACGTGGCGGTGCTCATGCTCACGCATGTGAACTACCGCACCGGGCGCATGCACGACATGGCGGCGGTGACCCGCGCCGCGCACGCGGCCGGCGCCCTGGTGGTGTGGGACCTGGCCCACTCCGCGGGCGCCGTCCCGGTGGACCTGCGCGGCGCCGACGCCGACTTCGCGGTGGGATGCGGCTACAAGTACCTCAATGGCGGACCCGGCGCACCTGCCTTTGTCTGGGCGCATCCGCGCCATGCCGACCGCTTCTGGCAGCCTCTGGCCGGCTGGATGGGGCATGCCGCGCCCTTCCGGTTCACGCCCGACTACCAGCCCGCACCCGGCATCGCGCGCTACCTGTGCGGCACGCCGGCGGTGATCGCGATGAGTGCGCTGGAGTGCGGTGTGGACACCGTCCTCGCGGCCGAACCGCTGGGCGGCATGGCCGCGCTGCGCGAGAAGTCGATCACGCTGACCACCCTCTTTGCCGACCTGGTCGAAGCGCGCTGTGCGGGGCATGGCCTCTCCGTGGTGTCGCCACGCGAGGCGGCATGGCGCGGCAGCCAGGTCTGCCTCACCCGCGCCGAAGGCGCCTATGCCATCGTGCAGGCCCTGATTGCGCGCCGGGTGGTGGGCGACTTCCGCGCCGGGGACGCACAGACCCCGGACATCCTGCGCTTCGGCTTCACGCCGCTGTACACGCGCCATGTCGACGTGTGGGACGCGGTGGAGCAGCTCGTGCAGGTGATGGCCAGCGGGGAATGGCGCGACGCGCGCTTCCACCAGCGCGCCGCCGTGACCTGAGGAGACAACGATGACCTGCCCACATCGGCCCGATCAGGACCCCGAGCGCATCGTGCACGAGGAAGGCGCCCAGCTCGACTTCTCGAAGGACATGAGCTACGGCGACTACCTGCACCTGGACGAGATCCTGAGCGCCCAGCATCCGCTCTCGCCCGAGCACAACGAGATGCTCTTCATCGTGCAGCACCAGACGAGCGAGCTGTGGATGAAGCTGATGCTGCACGAGCTGCACGCGGCCATCGCCTGCGTGGCCCGCGACGAGCTGCCGGCGGCCTTCAAGATGCTCGCACGCGTGAGCAAGATCATGGAACAGCTCGTCCACGCCTGGGATGTGCTGGCCACCATGACCCCGCCTGAGTATTCGGCCATCCGGCCCTACCTGTCGAACTCCAGCGGCTTCCAGAGCTGGCAGTACCGCTGCATCGAGTTTTCGCTGGGCAACAAGAATGCGGCCATGCTCAAGCCCCATGCACACAGCCCGCAGCGTCTGGCCGAGGTGGAGGCTGCCTGGCGAGCCCCATCGCTCTACGACGAAGCCCTGCGGCTGCTCGCGCGCCGCGGCCTGCCGGTGCCGGCCAGCCATGTGACACGCGACTGGACCCAGCCCTACACGGAAAGCCCCGAGGTCGAGCAGGCCTGGCTGCAGGTCTATCGCAACCCTGAGCGTCAGTGGGACCTCTACCAGCTGGGCGAGGAACTGACCGACCTGGAGGACGCCTTCCGGCTGTGGCGCTTCCGTCATGTGACAACCGTGGAGCGTGTGATCGGCTTCAAGCGCGGCACCGGGGGCACCTCGGGCGTGGGCTACCTGCGAAAGATGCTGGACGTGGTGCTTTTTCCGGAATTATGGAAACTGCGTACAGACCTCTGACCCGGCCTGTTTACACTGCCGCCCGTGGAAACCAAATGGCTGGAAGACTTCATCAGTCTGGCCGAGACGCGTAGCTTCTCGCGCTCGGCACAGCTGCGGCATGTGACCCAGCCAGCCTTCTCCAGGCGCATCCAGGCGCTGGAGAGCTGGATCGGTATCGATCTCGTCGATCGTTCGTCATACCCCACGCGACTGACGCCGGCCGGGCAGACCTTCCTGGGGCAGGCTCTGGAGATCATCGGTTCCCTGCAGGCCACGCGCAACCTGATGCGTGCCTACCGGGCGACCGGTCAGGACCTGATCGAGTTCGCCGTGCCGCACACCTTGGCGTTCACCTTCTTCCCGCACTGGGTGATGAGCCTTCGCCAGCAGTTCGGTCCGGTCAAGAGCCGGCTGATCGCGCTGAACGTCCATGACGCCGTGCTGCGCCTGACCGAAGGCAGTTGTGATCTGCTGATCGCTTATCACAACCCGTCGCAGCCTTTGCAGATCAGCCCGGATCGCTACGAGATGATCACCCTGGGTGTGGAAACCCTGGCGCCCTATGCCAAGGCCGGCCCCAACGGCGCCCCCCTCTTTGTCCTGACCCAAGGCACCCCACAACGACCCGTGCCCTTCCTCAGCTACGCGGCGGGAGCCTACCTGGGGCGGCTGGTGGATGGCATCAAGCAGCGCTCGCCGGTGCCCCTGCACCTCGATGCCATCTACGAAACCGACATGGCCGAGGGGCTCAAGGCCATGGCGCTGGAAGGCCACGGTGTGGCCTTCCTGCCAGCGAGCTCCGTGCGAAAGGAGCTCAGGAGCAAGCGCCTCGTGGCCGCAGCGCCCGACCTGTCCTCTCTGGAGGTGACAATGGATGTGCGGATTTACCGGGAGAAGCCGGAAGTTGCCAAGCATGTCCGCCCCGCGGCGCAAGCGCTGTGGGAATATCTCAAAGTGATTCATCCAGACTAGCACGGCTGGCGGCACCGATCTGCAGCCCTCCGATTGCCGGATACGATCTGCTCGACAGGACTTCTGAGGGAGAGCTATGGGTTGGGGAGTGCTTGCCATCGCCATCACGGTGATCTGGCTGCTGGCACCGTTGGTCGCACGGGTGCGGGCATTGGCCGCGCTGAGGCTGCCCAGCCGCATCACGCGGCGTCCGGCGGCCCCTCGGCTGCAATCGGCCGTGGACGACCTCTTTGCGCCCTTTGAAGCCGAGCTGGCCGAACTGGGTTTTCGGTTCTCTCACGCGGCCGATGCCGTGGCCGAGCCCAAGGGCCTGAGCCCCTGGCAACCAGTGCGCGTCTTCCGGCATTTCCATTTCCCCATCGTGGCCCAGCTGTCCGGACCCACGCTGCCCGAGCTGCCCAACGTGCCGGTGCTCACCTTGCTGTCCGAACTCAAGGACGGCCTCATGGTGGCCACGCAGAACGTGCCGATGAACATCTTCCCGACCGACCCGCAGGTGCTGCGCAACGGCGGGGATGACTTCGTCTCGGTCAAGGACCAGTACGAAGCCCAGCTCGATGCAATGCGCGCCGAGGGGATGCAGGACTTCCGCCCCTGGGGTGAGCCGGAGGACATCGAAGCCCGCCTGAGCGCCTACGAAGAACGCTCCCTGCAGGCACTCGTGAAAGCAGGCTGGTGCGAGCCCGAAGGCGACAGCCTGCGCATCACCCCGCGCAGGCTGCCCGCCCTGGCTCAGCATCTGGCCCGACAGCTCAAGCGCCTCGTTGGCTCACTCAAGAAAGCCGCTCCCGAGTCTGCCGTGCTCAAGACCTCCGCGCCGCTGGAGCGCAGCCTCATGCTCTTCGTGGCCACCCGCGCACGGCCCAAGCACAGCCCGCCGCCCGTGGTGCAGTGGACGCTGTACGCCCTCAGCGCCCTCCTCTTCCTCGTGCTGGGTGGGCTGGTGCTGGACTGGCGCTTCGCCGGGATGCTGCTGTTGGTGATCGCTCTGCACGAGGCCGGGCACTACCTGGCCATGCGCTTGCTGGGCTACCGGCACGTGCAGATGCTGATGCTGCCGCTCATCGGCGGCGTGGCATTCGGGGAGGAGAGCAAGCCCAATGCCCTGCATCGCGTGGCCGTGAGCCTCGCCGGCCCCCTTCCTGGGCTGCTCATCGGTGCGGCCCTGCTGGCCTGGAACCCGGGCTCGCCCGACCTGCTGCTGCTGGGCTGGATCATGCTGCTGGTCAATGCCTTCAACCTGCTGCCCTTCCAGCCACTGGACGGCGGGCACGTACTGGAAGCCCTGCTACCGGCGCGCCAGGTGGTGGTGCGCATTGCCCTGGAGGGCCTGGCCGTGGTCGGCCTGCTGGCCCTGTGGTGGTTTCTGGATGCACCGATCGCCCTGGTGCTGCTCGTGCTGCGAGCGCTGACCTGGCGCAGCCTGTGGCGCCAGATGCAGTTCGAGAAGCTCTACGCGTCTGCCGCGCGCAAGCACAAGCCTGCCGACGCCCGGGCGCTGGCCCGCCTGGCCTTTCAGGCGCTTGAGCGCGTGCTGCCCAAGCGCACCTCCCTGAACCAGCGCATGGGCATGGTCGACGAACTCATCACCCACCTGCGCTACAGGCCACTGCGCGGGCTGGTGGCGCTTGGCATGGGTGTGGCCTACCTCGCCTTGCTGGCCTCTCCGGTGGTCCTGGCACCCCAGGTCGTCGAAGTCGGGCGCGTGGCCTTCATGAGCGACGGCGATCGCCAATCGGCCGAGGTCCAGCAACTCGCCGAGGCCTCCAGCCAGTTGAGCGTGGCCGAGCTGGTACAGGCACTGCGCGACGATGCTGCGGCTCCCCGCCCTGGGGCATCGGAACTGGCGTTGAACACCCTGGCGCGGCACACCGGCGACGTGCTGCCGCCCGTTGCGCTGGAGTTTTATCGCACCCGCGACGGCCTGCGCGCCGGCCCTTCGCTGGAGCTGCTGCCGGTGACCGAAGTGATGACCCTGCGCCAAAGCCGTCCCCGGCTGGCCAGCCAGCTGAGCGCGCGCCTGGCCGAGTTGCGACCCCAGACCCCCCGGGCCATCGCACTGGCCTGCCCGCCCGGCACCAGCGGACGCTGCGATACCACCCTGGATGAGGTGCTGGACTGGTGGCAGGTGGGGACCCTTGACGGCCAGCCACTGCTGCTGCACCCGCAGCGCCCCTCGGGCCAATGGCGCCTGGTGAGCCTCGACCTGGAGCGCGGCGAACTGCTCGCCCAGCCAGGGCTTCGAGAGCTGCTTGCGCGTGCGCTGGTCCAGCAGAAACTGCAGGCCTCGATCACTGCGCCGGCTCGCTGAACCCCGCATTCAGCGTGACGGGGTCCAGGAGCATCGCCATGGAATCGACGAGGGCCGTAGACCCCCTGGCTTGCACCAGGGGGTCTGGACCTTGCTGCTGGCCTGAGCAGCGACGGTCAGTTGGTGAACGAGCTCGGGAAGAGCGTCAGCGTCAGTGTGCGGTTGTATTCCCGCCAGGCGCTGCTGTAGACCATGACGTCCCCGTTTTTGCCGGATTGGCCCACGAGGCGATAGCCGCTGTAGCTTCGGTATCCATACGAACCCGGTGAACGGAAGCAGTTCTGGTTGCTCACCGCGTCGTACTCGCGGATCTGGCGGCCCAGCCGGAAGCCCACTTTCACGTTGATCGTGTTGTTGGTCGAGGCCCTGACACGGTTGGCCGGCACCTCGAACATCGCGCCCAGCGAGGGGTTCCATCCTTCGTAGGACATGCGTGGTTTGGCTTTCGCGTCCCAGGTCTTGCCGGTGCCGTAGCAATAGAGCGCGCGCAACTGGGAATCGCGCATGGCCGTCTCGAAACCGGACTCTCCCGTGCTGCTCCAGCTGCCTGCTTTCACGCCCACGAAGTCGTAGCGGTAGTCGTCCTTGATCTTCACGCCGCTGTAGGCCTCGTGGGACTGCCAGGTCACACCACCATCCGTCCACGATGACGACGCGATGCCGCCGTCGCCGTCCCAGCGGTGCATCCGCCGTCGGTGCACGGTGGACTTCGAGTACGACGCGCTGGGCCCGATGCTGAAGGATTGGGCCGTCGATGCGCCCGCGGAGACGCCCACCGAGAAGCCTTCGCTCCAGACCCTTTCATAAGAATCGGTGTTCACCGCCTCGGTCGCCGTCCAGGACGTTCGTGAGGGCCGGTACTCCATCACCTGGATGGCCGGGTAGACGGTCGCGCGTGCGGAGAACTGGGTGGCGTAGCTGATCGTCTTCCACCGACTCGTCGACGGGCGCTCCGTCGTGATGATGGCGCTCCTCGACTGCGGATAGATCCCGCACTCCTTGCCAAGCACATAGCACTGCGTGATGTTGTTGCCCGTGTCGATCTCGACCGCCACGAAGTGCCGGCTGCCGGAGCCCTCCTTGAAGCCTTCGACGAAGGCCCGACCGATCACGTTCCAGTTGTCGGCGGTGTAGTTGAGGTCGACCACCCGGTCCCAGTTCGTGCGTGTGGAGCTGAAGCCCATGGGGCGGACCGTCGCTGAAGACGCTTCCGCTTTCTTCAGGCTGTCCAGGGCGACGATGGTCAGGTCGATCAGGTCTTCGCGGCCCGCCACACTCGACCCGTTGATGCCACCGTCTTCGTGCACCAGCACCGGCGTGATGCTGTTGGACGTGGACGAGGTGATCAGTGCCGTGGCAGAGGGCGCATACTTCGCCTCCCCCCCCGAGACTCTCAGGTAGTACGCAGGGGCGGGCCCGGCCTCGGCCGTAGACTCCTCCGGCAGGGACATGGCCGTCACCCGGTCCGCGACGGTGTCTTCGTCCGGCAACAGTGCCTGCCTCTGATCACTGTCGATGACCAGCACGCCTGAAAAGCCGGCCAGGAACTGCACGACACTGTCCCGCTGGGACGCTTCGTCCGCCGCATTCACATAGACGATCGTCTGCGCTGCGGTGGGCACATCGGCCGGACTGGCATCCACCACGGTCCAGCCGTCGTCGACGAGCGTCTGACCATAGGCCCCGATCTGCCCGCCGAGGGAGTAGATGGTTTTCGTGATGCCTCTTTCGCGGGCCTCGGCGCGCAAGGCCTGCGTCATGTCGCTGAAGCTGCGGCCCCCGTCATCCGGGGCGCCGTCCTCGGGATTGGCTGTCGACTGCTGTGCACTGCCTTGCAACCCTTCACCAGGGCTTCCGGATCCTCCGCATGCCGCCAGGAAGGCCGTGCACGCGGCTGCGATGGCTGATTTGAGTAAGTGGCTCATGATGTCTTCTCCAGGTGATGTCGGTCGCTTCGCAACGGCCGTCCACTTGCTCGTGTGGCGACGAGCAGGGCGCATGGCCGTTGTGGGTTCCACGGTATTCGGCCCCGTGGTCGACGAGAGATCGGGAATGCCCCGGCCCTCATTGCAAATGCGGGATACCTGTGTGGAGTGAACGCATGCCCGGTTGAGCGGCACGCCGCCTCATGGACCCGGGTGGGGCAAGCCGGCGGCCTGCCCCACACGCGCTCTTGTCAGGACTTCAGTCGTCCCACTTGAATCCCAGGGAACGCGAGTAGGCGTCCGATCCAAAAGCGAGATAGCCATCGGCCACCGTCGCCCACCGCACCTGCACCGTGAAGGTCGCACCAAGCAGCGTGAAGTTGTTCTGGTAGCCCACACCTGCGATGTACTTCACCCCAGGCGCCCAACCCACGCCGCCCGACCGGAACCCGCTGCGGACCTGAGGCACATCGGGGTTGTTCACGTCACTGTTGGGGATGACGAACCGCAGCGGAGACAGCTCGAGAGTGCCCCAGGTCCGAGTGTTGGGCGCATTCGTGTTGAGCCAGTTGTACATGTTCTGCGACATGGTCCCGATCTTGTTCAGGGCATCCGCTTCGAACGACGCGATCTGACGACCCACCGCCTGCTGCGCGAAGCCCTTCATTCTGCTGACCGTGTTGGTGGCGGCCGCGAGATTGGAGAAGTTCAGCGTGGGCAAGACAGGATGGGTCGAGGCCAGATTCGTCGCATCGGCCAGCAGCTTGCGATACACGCGCACGATCATGTTGCGCACCCACTCCCGGGTGTCGAGATCGAACACCGGGTCGAACTGGATCGCATCGATGCGGCACTTGCCTTCCTGGATGGTCATGACCACCGTCACTTCGAGATCGCAGGTGAAGGTGTTCTTGATCTTGAAGGCCGTCCCATCGGCCAGGTTGCCCGGGCCGAGAATGCCGGTGGCCATCAACTTGAATCCGGCACTGGGCGCATTGGCCAGCGTGTAGGTGTTGATGCTCGACTTCACGCCCAGGTTGGCGACCCAGGACGCGCGAGCCATGCCGAAGGACACGCGAACCCCCGCCTTCACCGGCAGGCCATCCCACAGCGGGAAGTTGCCGGTCATGATGAACTGCGCACTCGTGGACACCGAGAAGCCGCAGTTGGCCTTGGACAGATGCATGTCGGTGGCCTGCGTGTCCAGCAGCGCGCGGTTCTGCGAGTTGATGTTGCTGTTCTCGAGCTGGCTGCGCAGCGTCGTGCACACCTCGTTGAGTTGGCCCTCCGCGTAATTGAGGTTGTTCGTGAAGCGCGTCACCAGGTTGGCCCGGACTTCGTTGAGCCGGTCGACCAGGGCCGCACCGCCCACCAGCTTGATGATCTCGTTGCCCACCGTGTGGTGGAGATCCTGGTCGTTGCTGGCGCTGTAGGTGTGGTTGTTCCGCAGGTGCTGGGCGTAGGCATCCAGATGTCGGGCAAACCGGCGCTTCAGATGGTTTCGCTCACGACCGCTGGTCGCCCCCAGGACCGGGTGCAGCTCGCGATGGTTGGCCAGATTGGGGTTGGGCAGGACGACGGTGTCCGCCTTGTTGGCCGAAGAGTCCTTGATCGCAGTCGCGTGATTGCTCGCAAAGTTGTAGCCGGTCGGGTACTTCTTTGGCGCAACCGTCGTCTGGCCGTGAGCGTTGGCATGGGTCCCCGTGTTGGTGATTCGCACGGCGCACGAGGGCCCAGGGTTGTTCTGGAAGCTCGTGTCGATGTCGGAACCCGACAGCTTGATCAGCCGCAGGATGACTGCCACCTGGTCGCCCCAATAAAACCACCATTCCACATGCGTCGTGCTGCGGGTCACATAGCGCACGTAGGCGCCGGTGCGTGGTGCATTGGGGGCCTTGCCGCCGCCCGCGCTCAAGGTGATGGCCGGGCTGGGGAAATAGACGTTGAAGTTGAGCTGGGTGCGGCTCGTCGAGGTCGCCTGGATGAGCATGTAGCTCACCTTGTGGGCCACCGACGAGGTGGCGGGTTTCCATTCCGCGTTGGTATGGACTTCACCCGGGTAGGAGCCGGCGTCGCGGTAGCCGTTTCGGAACTGCGGGTTGGCCGCAAGCGTCGTGGCGTAGACCACCTCGACGTGGTACTGGCCCGTCTCCGGGACGATGTAAAGCGGAGGCGTCGTGGATGCGGCGCGAACCAGAGACTCTTCCCCTGCGGAGACGCCGTCCCCCGGGAAGGACTCATCGACCTCGTAGCTCGCCATGCCGAGCACGTCATCAGGGTCGCCTCCACCGCACGCGCTCAGGATGGGCACTGCCGCTGCCGCAGCGCCCCCTGCAATGCACTTGCGCCTCGTGATGCCGTTGTCGTTGCTGTCGTTCTTCATGGTGACGTCCTTCAATCGGTTGGGTTTGCGCCTGATGGCCACCACCCCCGACAGGATCTCCCGCATGCCGCAGCGACGATGCCCAGGACGCAGAGTGAAAGAGCAGGCGTGGCAGTTCAGCAAGTTACGCCGCGATACACATTTGCTCTTCAGTGTTCACGTGAAGGCGCATTGCAGAACTTGCATCGGAGGGACCCGCGCCTGCATGGCCACCGGCAGCAGGCCCGATGCGTCGGGGCACCGACCCGATCAGGCCTTGAGCAGGACGCTCACCTCGGGCCGCCAGTCGACCGCGTGCACGCTGGCGCGCAGTGCGGCCTCCCAGAGGTGCACCGACGGATGGGAGCGCAGCGGACTGCGCCCTGAGCACAAGCACAGGCTGGGAAGCAGATGAGGCAGCGGCACGAAACGCAGGCCGCAAGCCATGGGCGAGGACGCGGCGATGGCCGAGACGATCGTGACCAGTTGGCCCTCCGAGATCGCCAAGAAGAGGGCGGACATGCTGTTGACTGCCACCGGCGCTGCAAAGTAGGCCTCGAGGCCCGCTCCATTGGCCCGCAGGGTTTGCGGGACCAGCTTGTCGTCGGCAAGCCGTGCGAACGGCAGGCCGGCCAAGTCCTGCGCCGTCGACATGGGCGACGGCAGGGCTACCGCAGGGCTGGCAAGCAGGCCCAGAGGCGCCTGCAGCAGGGGCACCAGTCCGGGATCCCCGCCGCGTTCGGACACCAGCATCAAGCCCAGATCGACGTCACCGCCAGCCACCTGTTCACGGATGCGATGGCTCGGCAGTTCCTTCAGTTCCAGACTGGCGCCTTCCAGCGCCGGGGGCCTGCGCTCCAGCAGGCGGGGCAGGACCTGCGGCAAGACCACGTTGGTGCAGGCCACCACGATCCGGTGGTCGGCGCATTCGGTGGACAAGGTGACCATGCTGGCGTAGCACCGCGCCAGGTGCTGGGCATGCGGCATGAAGGCCAGTCCGGCTGCATTGGGCCGGATGCCCTTCGGAGTGCGTTCGAGAAGCGCCACGCCAAGGGTCTGTTCGAGATCGCGGATGACACGGGACAGGCTCGAGGTCGACAGGTGCAGATGGGCGGCCGCGCCGGCCAGGTTGCCATGCTCGACCACCGCGAGGAACGCCGATACCTGCCGGAAGCTGAGGCTGGAGTCCTCGGGGACATCGCCGGAACCCTTCCAGGGTGACACCGGCATCGACGGATCCGCAGGCATCGCTCGATGCAGGCAGAGCGCCGCGCTCAAGCCGCCAACGCGGCTTCGCAGGGCGCCATCGGCACGCGCCCCCGCCCACCAGGTCGCTTGACGCTGGGATGCCAGGGTGCCTCCCAGAGGCTGTCCCGCACCAGTTCACGCATGCGTTCAGCCTGGTCGTCGAAGTGCTCGCGGCGGCGGCTGACGATGGCCACCTCGGTGGATGGCAGGAGTTCCGGAAGGGGGGTGAAGCGCAAGCCTTGCATCTGCGGATGGGACGCAGCAATGCCCGAGACAACCGCCACCAGACCGCTCGAGCGGACCAACTCTGCCGCCGCCTCGACCGTGTTGACCACCACCGGGGACGCGAAGTAGGCCCGGAACTCGACGCCGTGCTGGACCAGCAGGCGCGTGACGCGTGCCTGGTCTCCATAGCGGACCAGCGGCAGGCCTTCCAGGTCGTCCATGCAGCGCACAGGCCGCAGGGCTGCGCCTTGATCGGCCGTGAGCAGCCCGAGCGGAACCTCCAGCGCCGTTGTGCAGCGCAACTCCGGGCTCTCGGGGCGCTCGACGCACACCCCCAGCGGCGCCTCTCCGCACACCACCGCATCGATCACGCGGGAGGTCGTCGCCTCCAGCACCTGGATCGAGGTTGGACGTTGCATCTGCTTGAGCTTGCCCAGCAAGGTCGGCAAGAGGATGGGCATCATCCCGAAGCTGCCAATGAGGTTGAGCCGCGTGGAGCCCGAATGGCGCAGATGGTCCACCGCCGCCAGGGCCTCGGTGTGAGCACCCAGAAGGCGCCGGGCCTTGGACAGCAAGCGCTCGCCCTCCTCGGACAGGAAGATTCCCCGGGGGGTCCGCTCGAACAGCACGGCGTCCAGCGCCAGCTCCATGTCCTTGATGCACCGTGACAGCGTCGGTTGACTCACTCCGAGCTGCCTGGCCGCGTCGGAGATGCTCCGGTGGGTGGCCGCCACGACGAAGGCCCGGACCTGGTCGATGCTGACATGCTGGCTGGCCCGGACCCTGGGAGGGATCGAGGTCATGGAAACCACGGGGGCTGCGTGCTGCATGATGGAATCCTTGTAACCGCTTACATTGGCTCAAATTATGATCCGGCAGACCCTCCCGGCGACGCCCGGTCTATGCTGATTCGGAATGGTCGTATGAAATCCTTCCTGAAGAAAATCTTGTCCTGGACAAATCGGCGATCCCATGAAACCCCGGGCACGCATTGACGACGTGGCCAGGAAGGCCGGGGTCTCGACGGCCACGGTCTCGCGCGCCCTGTCTGCGCCGGACCGGGTTCGCAGGGGCACCCTGCACCGTGTCCTTGCCGCCATCGAGGCCCTGGACTACCGGCCTGATGCCGCGGCCAGTGCGCTGGCCACGGGCAGGAGCTACGCCGTGGGTTGTGTGGTTCCGGCACTGGACAACTCGGTCTTCGCCCGGATGTCGCAGGCCTTGCAGATTGCCTTGGCCGAGGCAGGCTACCAACTCCTGCTGGCAGGCCATGAACATGACGCGCAGAAGGAACTCAAGCTGTGCCGTTTGCTGCTGCGCCGGGGCGTCGACGCCTTGATCGTGGTGGGCAACCTGCGCCCCCAGGAAGCCTGGGACGAACTCATCGGTTGCGGCAAACCGGTCCTGCTGACCTGGTCGTCCGACCCCCGACTGCCGTCAGTGTCGATCGACAACACAGGTGCGACGTCCTTGGTCGCCCGACACCTTCTGGACCTCGGACACCGGCGGATCCGCATGATCGCCGGGCCCACGCGGACGAACGATCGCCAGGAGGCGCGCATCCTCGGGGTACGAGCTGTCCTGGAAGCAGCAGGCCTGTCGCTGCCGCCCACGGACATCAGCGAACAGCCGCTGACCTTTGCGGGAGGGGCCGCCGGCCTGCGCGCCCTGATGACGTCGGACGCGAGGCCGACAGCCATCGTCTGCGGCAACGACTACCAGGCGACCGGTGCGCTGCTCGAGGCCCAACGACTGGGGCTGCGGGTGCCCGAGCAGGTCTCCATCTGCGGCTTCGACGACATGCCGCTGTCCGCGGCGCTGAACCCACCGCTGACAACGGTTTGCGTCCCGGCCCATGACATGGGGCGTGTCGCTGCACGGTGCATCCTGAGCCTGATTGACGGACAACCCGTTCCTCCGGAGACGACACTGCCGGTGGCATTGGTCGTGCGCGCAAGCTCGGCTCCTCCCTCGAAAGACTGAAGCGGCGCTCAACAAAGCCGCGATCGACGCGGCATCGGCGCAGCCTTTGACCCGGTGCTCAAGCGTCTGATCTGCAAGGCGCTGCCACGAATCTCGTAGGCCAGTGACCCGATCTCCTCGGCCATCGCGGCACAACGCTGCCCACGCGCCCCGGCTCGCGAGGCCTCCTTGGACGTCATCAGCGCCAGCGCAGCCAACTTGGTGGCTGCTGCGTCGATCCGGTGCACCTCATCGGCGATGCCCGCTCGGGGCGTGCGCAGAGCGGGCACACCCTCGGCCTGAAACGCGTCCATGCGCAGACGGTGGCCGGCGTGAACGTAGCCCAGACCATAGCCACCCAGCAGGAGCGCGACGAAGGCCAGCGTCATGGCGAAGGGAAACACGGGCCAATGATCCGCCTCGCTGCCGTCGAACTCGGCGGCCCCGCCGACCTGGGCGGTCAGCGCAGCCAACAGCAAGACCGTCGCCACCCGGACACGCCGGCGACCTGCGTGTGCGTCTGCCAATGAATCCATGAAGCCTCCGAAGACTGGTAGCGGCCGACCTGAGCAGGGCCGTCGCTACCTTAGCCCCCCCCACCCCGACGCAGCCCATGGTTAACGGCAGCCCGCGTCGGCGGGCTTGCTATGGCGCCGTGCAAATCATGCATACCCTTGCTTCCCCGGGGCGAGCCATGCTCGCGCCGCCGGGTGTCATGCAGGGTTTGCAAGTCGGCGCATGGTTTGCCCCCTGCCGGCATGGCCGCACGCCTTCGGATACTGCGCAGCGTCGACCCAGATGCACCACCAGCCCCAAGCTACCGCACCAGCCCCCATGACGCACAGGAACCCGTCGTCCCCACTGAGCATGCGACTCGCCTCGTGCATCGCTGCGTGCGCGCTGTGGGCAGGATCCGCGTGGGCCAGCGCTGCGGGCGAGTCTCGGCCCGTGCTGGACCGCATCGCTGCCACGAACAAGATCGTCCTGGCCCATCGCGAGTCGTCGATTCCGTTCTCCTTCGTCGCCCCGGATGGCAAACCTCAGGGCTACGCCCTGGAGCTGTGCCAGCGTCTGGCCGAAGCCGTGAGGCGGAACCTGAACATGAAGTCGCTGACCATCGAGTACACGATGGTCACCCCTTCGTCGCGCATCCCCGTGATCGCCGAGGGCAAGGCGGATCTCGAATGCGGTTCGACCACCAACAACGCCGAACGAAGGAAGTCCGTGGCCTTCACGGTGCCGCACTACATCACCGGCGCGCGTTACCTGGTGCGTGCGAACAGCACGATCGGTGACCTGAGGGAATTCGAAGGCAAGCGCCTCGTGTCGACCAAGGGAACCACGCCGATCAAGGCTGTCGAGCAGGCCAACCGGGAGCGCATGCTGCGGATCGAGTTGCTCGAGGCGCCGGACCACGGGCGAGCGATGGAGATGGTCGATCGCGGCGAAGCCGACGGCTTCGTGATGGACGACGTCCTGCTCTACGGCCTGATCGCCTCGCATGCGCAGCCCGAGCGCTTCAAGGTGGTCGGCCGGTTCCTGACGATCGAACCGCTGGCCATCATGCTGTCCAAGGACGATCCGGCCTTCAAGAAGATCCTCGACGACGAGATGAGGCGCCTCATCCTCTCCGGCGAAGCTCGCCAGGTCTACGAGCGATGGTTCCTGCAGCCCATCCCTCCGCGCAACCAGTCGCTGAACCTTCCGATGAACTACCTGTTGCGCGACTTCTGGAAGTACCCCACCGACGTCGTGCCCTTCTAGCCGCTCCTCGCCACGCCCGAGCGGGCGCAGTCATCCCCCAAGCCCACCTGGGCCCCTTCCTGTCATGGAGACTCCAATGAAAAAAACCTTGCTCGCATTTGCACTTATTTCCCTCGCCTGCGGAGCTGCACAGGCGGACACGCTGAAGAAGATCAAGGACAGCGGCAAGGTGGTGATGGGGGTGCGCGACTCCTCCTCACCCCTGTCTTTCACGCTGGGGAGCGGTCAATACGCCGGCTACCACGTCGAGCTCTGCCAGCGCGTCATCGCCGACATCGGCAAGCAGCTGGGCGTGGCCCCCACCGTCGACTACACCTCGGTGACGGCGCAGAACCGCATCCCGCTCGTGCAGAACGGCACGGTTGACATCGAGTGCGGGTCCACGACCAACAATCAGGCGCGCCAGGAACAGGTGGCCTTTGCGGTCACCACCTACATCACCGAGGTGCGCATGGCGGTGAACGCGAAGTCGGGCATCGACTCGATCGCCCAACTGAACAACCGCACCGTGGTGACCACCACCGGCACGACCTCGGTTCAGCATCTGCGTCGCCACCAGCGCGCCGAGAACGTCAAGTTCGGCGAGATCTTCGGCAAGGACCATGCCGACTCCTTCCTGATCCTGGAGTCCGGGCGCGCTCACGCCTTCGTGATGGACGACAACATCCTGGCTGGCGCGATCGCCAACGCCCGCAACCCGTCCGACTTCAAGATCGTGGGTGAGGTGCTGTCGGTGGAGCCCATCGCCATCATGTTCCGCAAGGACGACCCCGCGTTCAAGAAGGCCGTGGACGATTCCATCCGCGCCATGATGCGCAACGGCGAACTCGCCAAGCTCTATGCCAAGTGGTTCACCCAACCGATTCCTCCCAAGAACGTCAACGTGAACCTGCCGATGGGAGAGAGCCTGAAGGCGGCGTTCGCCAAGCCCAACGACAACCCGATGGAGGCCTACGCCAGCAAGTAAGCCTCGAGGCCTTGGCGCCGTGACAAAGGGGCCCGCCGCAAGCGGGCCCCTTTTATTGAGGACGTCGCCGCAACCGCTGCCGGCGATGCTATGGAGACGAAGGAATGGATTTTCGGTGGGAATGGCAGGTGTTCTGCCGAGACACCCTGGACGGCATCACCATCCCGGGTTGCTTTGGTGACGGCGGGACCGTCACCTACCTGGACTGGATGCTCTCCGCATGGGGCTGGACCCTGTCGGTGGCGGCCAGTGCATGGGTCCTGGCCTTGGCAGCCGGCATTGCCGTGGGGACGCTGCGCACGGTTCCCCACAGGGGCTGGCAGTGGGCCGCCAATGCGTGGACCGAGCTGTTCCGCAACATCCCCTTGCTCGTCCAGATCTTTCTCTGGTACCACGTTGTCCCGGCCCTGGTGCCGGCGTTCCGGTCCGTGTCGCCCTTCGTGCTCGTCGTGATGGCATTGGGCTTCTTCACCTCGGCCCGCGTCGCCGAGCAGGTGCGCGCCGGCATCCAGGCGCTGCCCCGGGGCCAGGCCATGGCAGGTGCGGCCATCGGCTTGACCACCCTGCAGACCTATCGTTACGTGGTCCTGCCCATGGCATTGCGGCTGGTGATCCCGCCGCTCACCTCGGAGGCCATGAACATCATCAAGAACTCCTCGGTGGCCTTCGCGGTGTCCATCGCGGAGCTCACGATGTTCGCGATGCAGGCCCAGGAGGAAACCTCGCGAGGCATCGAGATCTACCTGGGTGTGACCACGTTGTACATCGTTTCGGCCTTTGCGGTGAACCGGGTGATGGGTCTGATCGAAAGCAGCGTGCGCGTGCCGGGCTATGTGGGAGTCGCCAAGTGATCGATCTCGACCTGTCCTTCTACGACTGGGATCTCCTCAGCAAGTTCGTCTGGCAGGGCCTGGTCTTCAGCGTGCAGCTCACGCTGGTGGCGATGGTCGGTGGCATCGTGCTGGGCACCCTGCTGGCTCTGATGCGCCTGTCCGGCAATCCGCTGCTGGCGGTCCCGGCAACGATCTACGTCAACGGCATGCGCTCCATTCCGCTGGTGATGGTGATCCTCTGGTTCTTCCTGCTGATGCCCTTTCTCCTGGGCCGCCCGATCGGCGCAGAGCTGTCGGCCATCATCACCTTCACGCTCTTCGAGGCCGCCTATTTCTCGGAGATCATGCGGGCGGGCATCCAGTCCATCCCGCGCGGCCAGGTGTTCGCAGGGCAGGCCGTCGGGCTGAGCTATGCGCAGAACATGCGCTACGTGGTCCTGCCCCAGGCGTTTCGCAACATGCTGCCCGTGCTGCTGACCCAGACCATCATCCTGTTCCAGGACACTTCGCTCGTCTATGCCATCGGCGCCTACGACATGCTCAAGGGCTTCGAGACCGCCGGCAAGAACCTCGGCCGTCCGGTCGAGGCCTACATCGCAGCGGCCGTGGTCTACTTCGTGATCTGCTTTGCGCTGTCTCAGCTGGTGAAGCGGCTGCAGAAGAAAATCGCCATCGTGCGTTGAGCACGACCCCGTTCCAGGAGAGACGACATCATGTCGGCAATGATCGAAATCAGAAACGTCAGCAAGTGGTATGGCAGCTTCCAGGTCCTCACCGACTGCACCACCAGCGTCAACAAGGGCGAGGTGGTGGTGGTCTGCGGGCCGTCGGGTTCGGGCAAGTCCACGCTGATCAAGACCGTCAACGCCCTTGAACCTTTCCAGAAGGGGGAGATCCTGGTCGACGGTGTCTCGGTGAACGACCCGAAGACCAACCTGCCCAAGCTGCGGTCGCGCGTGGGCATGGTCTTTCAGCATTTCGAGCTGTTTCCTCACCTGTCGGTGACGGAGAACCTCACGCTGGCGCAGACCAAGGTGCTGGGCCGCAGCAAGGATGAGGCGCGTGAGCGAGGCCTGAAGATGCTCGACCGGGTGGGGCTGATGGCGCACAAGGACAAGTTTCCCGGCCAGCTCTCCGGCGGCCAGCAGCAGCGCGTGGCCATCGCTCGGGCGCTGAGCATGGACCCGATCGTGATGCTCTTCGACGAGCCCACCTCGGCGCTCGACCCCGAGATGGTGGGTGAGGTGCTCGACGTGATGGTGCAGCTGGCCAACGAAGGCATGACCATGATGTGCGTCACCCATGAGATGGGCTTCGCGCGCAAGGTCAGCCACCGCGTGATCTTCATGGACCAGGGGCGCATTCTGGAAGACTGCCCGAAGGACGCCTTCTTCGGCCAGCCCGAGGCGCGCACGCCAAGGGCCAAAGAGTTCCTCTCGAAAATCCTGCAGCACTGACCGAGGGTTTCCCCGGGGGATGTAGTTGTCGTACTACATCAAGTACATCGGGTGATGGGTCGATAGCCTTGGACACGCGTTTCGAGGAGACCCCCATGACCCGCATTCCCCGCAGGGCCGCCGCGTGGCGGCCATCGTTGTCGACGCTGTCGTGGAAGGACTGGCGCATCGGCACCCGTCTGACCGGACTGGCCCTGCTGTGCGCCAGCCTCATCGTGGCCCTGATGCTGGTGAGTCGCCAGGGCTCGCAGGTGGCGATGAAGGAACTCTCTGGCGTCTACCACACGCACGCGGTACCCATGGGCGCACTGGGCCAGGCGCTGGATGTACTGCACCGCAGCCGCATGCGCATCGTGCTGGCCATGGAAACCTCCTACCAGCGCCAGGCGCTCGAGCACTTCGAGCGCATGATGGGGCTGGAGGCCGAGGTGGACGAGATCCTCCTGCCGGTGTTCGATCGCTTCAGCGCGCCGTCGGATCAGGCCCAGGTGGCCGCCTTCCAGACTGCCTGGGCCGGCTACCGCGAGGTGCGGCAGCGCATCGTGGACCTCTACCGCGAAGGCGATCGTGCGCAGGCGATCTCGGAGTTCCGCTCCAACCTGGCCCCTCCCTTCGACGCCGCCAGTGCGGCGCTGGCCACTCTGTTGGCCGCGCAGGTCGACGGCTCGGCGCGCGCCTATGCGCACGCCCGCGGCGCCAGCACCGCGAGCGAGCGCCTCACCCTGGGCGTGGGCGCGCTCGGGCTGGCGGTGCTGGTGGTCCTGGGGCTGCTGCTGGCGCGCTCGATCGTGCAGCCGCTGCATGCGGTGACACGCCTGGCACGCACCATGGCGAGCGGCGATTTCTCCCAGGAGGTTCGTGTGGATCGCGGCGGCGAAGCGGGTGAACTGCAGCGTGCGCTGGCCGATATGCAAGTTCAGTTGCGGGGTCTGGTCTCGCGCATCCGCCAATCGACCGACTCCATCTCCACGGCCAGCGCCGAGATTGCCACGGGCA
>CAZKGD010000021.1:0-41920 GCA_964552215.1 uncultured Caldimonas sp. | reverse complement strand
TGGCGATCACCGAGTACTCGGCCGGGCGCAGCAGGATCTGCTGCAGGAAGGCGTCAGCGATGGCGTCCTTGATGACGATGTCCTTGCCCGTCTTCGGGTTCTTGAACTTGCACCACGGCCCCCCGTCGATCAGCTCGGCGCCGAACTCCTTCTGCGCCAGGCCATAGCCCCAGTCGCGGAAGCCGCCTTCGGTGAACTTCATGATGTTGCCCTTGTGAACCAGCGTCACAGAGGGCTTGTCGTTGTCGATGGCGTACTGGATGGCCTTGCGCACCAGACGCTCGGTGCCTTCACGGGACACGGGCTTCACGCCGATGCCGGAGGTCTCGGGGAAGCGGATCTTCTTGACGCCGAATTCTTCCTGCAGGAACTTGATCAGCTTCTTGGCCTTGTCGCTCTGGGCTTCGAACTCGATGCCGGCGTAGATGTCTTCCGAGTTCTCCCGGAAGATGACCATGTCGGTCTTTTCCGGCTCCTTGACCGGCGAGGGCACGCCCTTGAAGTAGCGCACCGGGCGCAGGCAGACGTAGAGGTCGAGCTCCTGGCGCAGAGCCACGTTGAGAGAGCGGATGCCACCGCCCACCGGGGTGGTCAGCGGGCCCTTGATGGACACCACATAGTCCTTGAGCACCTGCAGAGTCTCTTCGGGCAGCCACACGTCAGGACCATAGACCTTGGTGGACTTCTCGCCGGCGTAGATTTCCATCCAGTGGATCTTGCGCTTGCCACCGTAGGACTTCGCCACCGCAGCATCGACCACCTTGATCATCACGGGCGTGATGTCGAATCCGGTGCCATCCCCTTCGATGTAGGGAATGATGGGGTTGTCGGGCACATTGAGCGAGAAGTCCTTGTTGACGGTGATCTTCTGCCCGCCCTCGGGCACCTTGATGTGCTGGTACATGTCGCAAGCTCCGCGCAAAACCGAATGGAAAATCGGGGTTAGAGGAATTGTTCTAGACCATTGATTCTAAAGCAGCACCCCAGGCCCTCGACGCGCGTCTTTCGCACAGTCTCATCGGCATACAGGAGCGGCAAACTGAGCCCACAGGCCATGCCAGAGCGCCCAGCCGGACATGGTGGCCAGGATGGCCCCCGCAGCGCGCACGGCCCAGGCGCCTCTCACTGCGGCGCCCTGCCCCTTCAGCCGCTGCCAGACCCACGGCATGAGTTGCAGGCCCACGGCTGAACTGGCGGCGAAGACCGCCATCGCCAGCGCGCCATCCCATGGCGTGGACCCCAGGGCGGCCACCATCAGGGCCGAGTACAGCAGGCCGCACGGCAGGAAGGTCCACAACAGGCCGGCCCCCGCCGCCGCCAGACGACCCGACGCGTGGGACCAGCCCAGGCTGGCATGACGCAGGCGCTGCCAGACCTGGTGTGCGAGCGCATCCAGCCATCGAGGCTGACGCCCGAGCCAGACCAGTGCCAGGCCGAGCACGATCACCGCAACGTGGAACATGGCCCAGAAGGGCTGCAGCACGGTCACTTGCTGCGCCCCCCACTGCAGGGCCTGGACAGCCCCCGCGGCCAAGGCACCGGCGGCCGCGTAGCCGGCCAGCCGGCCGGCCTGGAACGCCCACAACCTTGGACCGTCGCGGCCGATGGCCAGCGTGGCAGCGCCGCACATCGCCATGCAATGCACGCTGCCCGCCAGCCCCATCAGCGCGGCGCTGAGCAGGACTGCGGTGATCATGCTCAGATGATGCGCGAAAACCGCTCGCGGTTGCGCTCGGCCTGCAGGTATTTGTCGAACACCATCGCGATGCCGCGCACGACATACCATCCTGCGGGCGAGACCGACAGCCCGTCCGTCTCGATGTGCACCAGGCCTTGCTCGACCATGGGCTGGAGCTGGCCCAGTTCAGCGGCGAAGTACTGGCGGAAGTCGATGAGGTAGGACAGCTCGATGGATTCGAAGCTCAGGTGTCCTTGGCACATCAGCGCCATGATCACGGCCCGGCGCACCAGATCGTCGCGACTCAGCGCCAGCCCACGCACCACCGGAAACTGGCCCTGGCGCAAGGCGTCGTAGTACTCGGGCAGCGTCTTCGCATTCTGGCTGTAGGTGCTGCCGATGCGGCCGATGGCAGACACCCCCAGCGCGATCAGGTCGGAGTCGGGCTGCGTGCTGTAACCCTGGAAGTTGCGATGCAGGCGCCCCTGGCGCTTGGCCACGGCCAGGGCGTCGGTGTGCAGCGCGAAGTGGTCCATCCCGATGTAGTCGTAGCCGGCCGATGCGAAGCGCGCGATGGCCCCCGAAAGCATCGCCAGCTTGTCTGCGCCACTGGGCAGTTCGTCGGCATGGATGCGTCGCTGAGGCTTGAAGCGTGCAGGCAGGTGGGCGTAGCCATACAACGCGATGCGATCAGGCCGAAGCTGGCTGATGAGGTCGAGGGTGCGAGCGAAAGAGCCTGGCGTCTGGCGCGGCAGCCCGTAGATGAGATCCGCGTTCACCGACTCGATCCCGAGCTTGCGTGCCTGCTCGATCAGGCCAGCCACGCTCTCGAAGGACTGGATGCGATGGACGGCCTTCTGGACCTCGGGGTCAAAATCCTGCACGCCCAGGCTGATGCGGTTGAACCCCAGGCCCGCCAGGACGGAAAGCCGTTCGGCTGAGACCGTCCGCGGATCGACCTCGATGCTGTATTCACCGCCTGGCACCAGCCGGAAGGCCCGGCGCAGCGAGCCCATGAGGCGCGCCAGTTCCGCGTCGCTGAGGAAGGTGGGGGTGCCCCCGCCCAGGTGGAGCTGGCTCACCGGCTGTCCACGCCCCAGGACGCCGACGTAGAGCTCCACCTCACGCTCCAGCGCGTCCAGGTACTCGGCGGCGCGCTCGTGATGGCGGGTGATGATCTTGTTGCAGGCGCAGTAGTAGCACACCGACTCACAGAACGGAATGTGCACATACAACGACAGCGGCGCGGCGCGGCCTCCAACGGCCCCCACGCCTCCGGCGCGCTGTTCCAGCGCCTGCACGAGCTGCGCCGGGCCGAAGGCCTCCACGAAGCGGTCGGCCGTGGGGAAGGAGGTGTAGCGGGGCCCCGGCACGTCGAAGCGGCGCAGAACATCGGTGGCTATGGGCAGGGGGGTATCGACCATCATGCCGGGCAATGTGCCAGACCCACGGCTGTCGGACTTGATCTGCCTCAAGGGCCGTGCCCGAGCGCTGCTCAACAATGGGGCGCATTCACTGAGGAGCATCAAACATGTCGCTCGATACAGCACAAGACCTCTGCGATTCCGGGGACTGGGCCGCCTCGACGGTCACCGCGCCCGGGGCTGTGCCACCTGGGGCGAGCCGGTCCATAATGGACATCAAGGAGAGGACAGCGCGCATGATCAAACTCGACACCCTCAAGGTTGCCTGTTCGAGCTGCAACCTGCGGGAGCTGTGTCTGCCGGTGGGCCTGTCCAAGCCCAACCTGGAGAAGCTCGACGAACTGGTCGCTTCCCGGCGCGCGGTGAAGCGCGGCGAAGCGCTGTTCCACGCGGGTGACCCCTTCCAGTCTCTGTACGCGGTGCGAACCGGTTTCTTCAAGACCCGCGTCTCCTCCGAAGACGGCCGGGACCAGGTGACAGGATTCCAGATGGCGGGCGAACTGCTGGGGCTGGATGCCATCAGCCAGGATCGCCACACCTGCGACGCGGTGGCCCTGGAGGATTCCCAGGTCTGCGTGATCCATTATTCGCAGCTCGAGAACCTCTCGCGCGAGTTCACCGAGCTGCAGAGCTCCTTCCACAAGATCATGAGCCGCGAGATCGTGCGCGATCATGGCGTGATGCTGCTGCTGGGCAGCATGCGCGCCGAGGAACGGCTCGCCGCCTTCCTGCTCAACCTGACGCAGCGTCTGCAGGCCCGGGGCTTTTCGCCGTCCTCGCTGATCCTTCGCATGACGCGCGAGGAGATCGGCAGCTACCTCGGGCTCAAGCTGGAGACCGTGAGCCGCACGTTCTCGAAGTTCCAGGACGATGGCCTGCTGGAGGTGAAGCAGCGCCAGATCCGCATCGTCGATCAGGACGGCCTGCAGCGGCTGGTGAACAGCGCCCCCTGCTGAAGCCGCCGCGGCACCTTCACGGCTGATCCGCCGCAGGCGTGCGGATCAGCGTCGCCATCATGATGCCAGCGGCGACAAAGGCCGCCCAGAAGAAAAAGAAGGCGAGCGAATAGATCGCCGATGCCGACAGGGCGACCGGCGCCCCGCCGACCCAATGCAGGTCCTGCGGGTCCACCATGGCGAACACCACCATCTCCACCACGCCGGCCATCAGGAAGGCCGGCCACAGGATGCCCATCCAGGGGAGCTTGTTCACGGGCTCGCTCACTTGGCGTCGTCGCGCGGCAGCGCCGTCGCAGGCGTGGCGGTGTGGTTGCGCGCCTGGTGGGCTGGCATGCGGGTCAGCGCCCCTTCTTCGTCGTGGGAAGCAGCCGAGCCGACCGCCCCCCCACGTGGAAGCACCGGATCGGGGTGCTTGATGGCCAGCGTGATGGTCACTGCGCAGGCCAGGATCACCAGCAAGGGCCCCCCAACCACCAGCCACATCATGGGCTCGCGCCACCAGGGCGATGCCGACCTGCTGGCACGGGCGGGGGCGGATGCGATGCTGTTCATCATGGTCTCCTCGTGAGGGCCGCTCAACGCGGCACCAGGAAGGTGGATTTCTCGTGGACACTGCGCACCGCCTCGCCGCCCAGCGGCTGTCGGTCAATGCGGAACTCGATCGGGTTCGACTGGCCGCGCAGCGGTTCGGCAACTTCCGGCGGCAACTGCACACGCACTGCCAGCCAACGCGCCGCAGCACTGTCCACCTCGATCACCGGCTCTGACGCGATTGTCAGTCCCTGCAGGCCGGAGACGCTCACCTCATAGCGCTGCGGCTGCTCCAGGGTGTTCATGATCTGCAGCCGATAGACGTTCTCGATGCGCCCGTCCTCGACGATACGCGCCAACGCACCACGGTCGCGAATGACGTCCACCTTGAACGGGCTGCGCAGCATCAGACTGACCAGGAAGGCTCCGCTGATGAGCCCCAGGATCAGCGTGTAGATGAGCACCCGAGGCCGCAGCACACGCCGGAACATCTGGTGGCGGGTCCAGCCCTGGGCCATGCCGTTTTCGGTGGAGTAACGGATGAGCCCGCGAGGGTAGTTCATCTTGTCCATCACGCCGTCGCACACATCGATGCAGGCGGCGCAGCCGATGCACTCGTACTGGAGGCCCTTGCGGATGTCGATGCCCGTCGGACAGACCTGGACGCACAAGGTGCAATCGATGCAGTGACCCAGACCGAGTTGGGCAGGATCCGCCTTGCGCGAGCGCGAGCCTCGCGGCTCTCCTCGGGCGTCATCGTAGGTGATGATCATGGTGTCCCGGTCGAACATCGCGCTCTGGAAGCGCGCGTAGGGACACATGTACTTGCACACCTGCTCGCGCATGTAGCCGGCGTTGCCATAGGTGGCGAAGCCGTAGAAGAGCACCCAGAACCATTCCCAGGGCCCCAGCCCAAGCGTGAGGACGGATGCCGCCAGCTCCTTGATGGGTGTGAAGTAGCCCACGAAGGTGAAGCCGGTCCACAGCCCGATGGCGATCCAGACCCCCTGCTTGGCGGACTTGCGCCAGAGCTTCTCGAAGGTCCACGGTCCCTGGTCAAGTTTCATGCGGGCCGCGCGGTCTCCCTCGATCTTGCGCTCCACCCACATGTAGATCTCGGTATAGACGGTCTGCGGGCAGGCATAGCCACACCACAGGCGCCCGCCCACGGCGGTGAACAGGAAGAGCGCATAGGCGCTGATGATGAGCAGCGCCGTCAGATAGATGAAGTCCTGCGGGTACAGGACCAGGCCAAAGATGTAGAAGCGCCGGGCAGCCAGATCAAAGAGAACCGCCTGGCGCTCGTTCCATTCCAGCCAGGGCAGCCCATAGAAGACCAGCTGGGTGGCCCACACCAGTGCCCATCGCCAGGCCGCGAACCACCCGTGAACAGCCCGGGCGTAGATCTTCTGCTGCTTCTGATACAGCGAGACCATCTGGACGGCCGCGTCGCCGTCGTCCTCCGAAGCGGGCTGGATGGGAATGACCCGTGGCTCGGTGCTGCTCAAGGTGGGAGGCCGTCAATGAGAGGGTCAGCGGGACTGTACCGCCGTGTTGCGCGACAGACCCCACACGTAAGCCGCCAGCACATGGATCTGCGGCTCGGTGAGCTTGTCGGCATGCGCAGGCATCACGTTGGTCTTGCCATTGTTGATGATGCTCACGATGGCCTGCTCACCCCAGCCATGCAACCAGATGCGGTCGGTGAGGTTGGGAGCCCCCATGGTGGTGTTGCCCTTCCCGTCGGCGCCATGGCAGGCGGCGCAAACGCCGAACTTGGTCCGCCCCAGCTGGGCGGCGATCGGGTCGTGAGGGCTGCCCGACAGGCTCATGACGTAGTGGGCCACATTGCGGACGTTCTCACCACCGCCCACGGCCTCGCCCATTGGGGGCATCACACCCGTGCGGCCTTCGGCGATCGTCGTCTTGATGGCGTCGTGCGACCCGCCCCAGAGCCAGTCGCCGTCGGTGAGGTTCGGGAAGCCCCGGCTGCCGCGCGCGTCCGATCCGTGGCACTGCGCACACCAGTTCACATAGAGGCGCTCACCAATGCCCATCGCCTGGGCATCGCCCACCAGCTCCTCGGCAGACTTGGCCGTGAACTGCGCATACAGGGGCTCGAGCTGCGCCTGGGCCTTCGCCATTTCGTTCTCGTACTGGCCAGTCTGGGACCAGCCCCACTTGCCCTGGTAGCTGCCCAACCCCGGGTAGAAGGTCAGGTAGACCGCCGAGAACACGATGGTGATGACGAACAGGCCCATCCACCAGCGTGGCAGCGGATTGTTCAGTTCCTTCAGGTCCTCGTCCCAGACGTGGCCCGTGGTGTTGTCGTTGGCCATGACCTTGCGGCGGGCCGCCACCAGCAGCAGCAGCAGGCACGCGGCGATGCTGACGATGGTGGTGACGGCGATGAAGATCGACCAGCCGTCGTTGAAGAAGTCACTCATGTTGGGTCCCCGACTCTGGGCTATTCGGATTGGAAGGGCAGCTGGGCGGCTTCGTCGAAGCGTTCCCGGTTGCGACGGGCATAGGCCCAGCCGCAGATGCCGAGGAAGATCAGCAGCGACACCACCGTGACGATGATGCGCAGGTCGGTCACATCGATGTTCATGGTGTGCTCCTTACTTGTTGGCCGTGCCCAGCACCTGCAGGTAGGCGATCACGGCATCCATCTCGGTCTTGCCCTTGAGTTCGTCGGGTGACTTGGCAATCTCCTCGTCGCTGTAGGGCACCCCCAGCCGGCGCAGTGCGCGCATGCGAGGTACCGCGTCCTGGGGATCAAGCGCCGTCTTGTCCAGCCAGGGGTAGGCCGGCATGTTCGACTCGGGCACCAGGTCGCGCGGGTTGATCAGGTGGATGCGGTGCCATTCGTCGCTGTACCGACCGCCCACACGGTGCAGGTCGGGCCCCGTGCGCTTGCTGCCCCACTGGAAGGGATGGTCGTAGACGAACTCACCGGCCGTGGAGTACGGACCGTAGCGCAGTGTCTCGGCGCGGAACGGGCGCACCATCTGCGAGTGGCAGTTGTAGCAGCCCTCGCGGATGTAGACGTCGCGGCCCACCAGCTGCAGCGGGGTGTAGGGCTTCAGGCCCTCGACGGCCTGGGTCGTGGACCGCTGGAAGAACAACGGCACGATTTCGACCAGACCGCCGACCGACACCACCAGGATGATCAGCACGATCATCAGGAAGTTGTTGGTCTCGATCTTCTCGTGGGTGAAGAAGCCGGGCTTCTTGTTTGGATCAGCCATGATGATTCCTCGTTCTCTTCGGTCCAGGCCTCAGGCCGCCGCGGGCTTCATCGCCGGGATGGCGACGTCGGTCGGACGACCATTGAGCGCCGTCTTCGCCACGTTCCAGGCCATCAGGCACATGCCACCCAGGTAGAGCAGGCCGCCGAGCAGGCGAATGACGTAGAAGGGATAGGTGGCCTTCACGCTTTCGACGAAGCTGTAGGTGAGCGTGCCGTCGGTGTTGATGGCGCGCCACATCAGGCCCTGCATCACGCCGGCGATCCACATGGCGGCGATGTAGAGCACGATGCCGATGGTGGCGATCCAGAAGTGGAGCTCGATGGCCCGCACGCTGTACATCTGCTTCTGCCCGAACAGGCGCGGCACGAGGTAGTACAGCGAGCCCATCGTGATCAGGCCCACCCAGCCCAGGGCGCCGGAGTGCACGTGGCCGACCGTCCAGTCGGTGTAGTGGCTCAGGGCGTTGACGGTCTTGATCGACATCATCGGACCCTCGAAGGTGCTCATGCCATAGAACGACAGGGACACGATCAGGAACTTCAGGATGGGGTCGTCACGCAGCTTGTGCCAGGCACCCGAGAGGGTCATGATGCCGTTGATCATGCCGCCCCAGCTGGGTGCGAGCAGGATGAGCGAGAACAGCATGCCCACGCTTTGCGCCCAGTCGGGCAGCGCGGTGTAGTGCAGGTGGTGGGGGCCCGCCCACATGTAGGTGAAGATCAGGGCCCAGAAGTGCACGATGGACAGGCGATAGCTGTACACCGGGCGCTCGGCCTGCTTCGGGATGAAGTAGTACATCATCCCCAGGAAACCGGCCGTCAGGAAAAAGCCGACCGCATTGTGGCCATACCACCACTGCACCATGGCATCCTGCACACCCGAGTAGGCCGAGTAGCTCTTCATGAAGCTCACCGGCATGGCGGCGCTGTTGACCAGATGCAGCAGCGCAACGGCCAGGATGAAGGCGCCGAAGAACCAGTTCGCCACATAGATGTGGCGCACCTTGCGGATGCCGACCGTGCCGAAGAACACCACCGCGTACGCCACCCAGACCAGGGTGATCAGGATGTCGATGGGCCACTCGAGCTCGGCGTATTCCTTGCCGCTGGTGTAGCCCAGGGGGAGCGAAACGGCCGCGGCGACGATCACGGCCTGCCAGCCCCAGAAGGTGAAGGCGGCCAGCTTGTCGGAGATGAGCCTGACCTGGCAGGTGCGCTGCACCACGTAGTAGCTCGTGGCAAAGAGCGCGCAACCACCGAAGGCGAAGATCACGGCATTGGTGTGCAGCGGCCGCAGACGGCCGTAGCTCAGCCAGGGGATGCCGAAATTCAGTTCGGGCCAGGCCAGCTGGGCGGCGATCCACACCCCTACCAGCATCCCGACCACGCCCCACACGACGGCGGCAATCGAAAACTGCCGCACCACCGTGTCGTTGTAGTTCACCGCACGGGCCGCGGCGAACGTGGATGACGAAGACATGAGGCCTCTCTCCTAGAAGTCAGTAGGGTTATTGTTCCGGACGGGTCGCAGCTACAGCTTGATCAGCATCAACAGCCTTCGCGGCGGTTGGCGCGTCATCCCAGAGGATGCGTTCGCCCTCACGCTCCACGTTGTCGAACTGGCCGCTGTGCAATGCCCAGGCGAACAGGCCAAGAATGGCCAGCACCAGCACAACCGACAGCGGGACGAGAAGGAAGAGGATGTCCATGGCACTCCCTCAGGGCCCCAGGGATGCAGCCGGCGCTGCACCGAGCGGCACGGCGCGGCCGACCGCTCCTTGCGGGCGCGTCAGCCGCCAGGCATTGGCAATGACCAGGACCGAACTGGCAGCCATCCCCAGGCCAGCCAGCCACGGAGGCATCCAGCCGATGGCCGCCAGAGGGATGCCGGTCGCGTTGTAGGCTGCAGCCCAGGCCAGGTTCTGGCGGATGATGTCGACCGTGCGGCGGGCCAGCGACCAGGCCTCCACCACGTCACCCAGCCGGCCGCTCATCAGTGTGAAATCGGCCTGCGCGCGGGCCAGCGCGGCGCCCTGCCCCATGGCCAGCGAAACATCCGCCTGCGCCAGGACGGGCCCGTCGTTCACGCCGTCACCGACCATGGCCACCTGGAGGCCTCGGCCCTGCGCGGCACGCACCACCGTCAGCTTGTCTTCCGGGCCCGCCCCGCCGTGCCAGCGATCCATGCCCAGCGCGCGACCCATGGCCTCGGCGGCTTCCGGTCGATCGCCGGACAGGAGGACAGTCTCCAGCCCCTCGGCGCGCAAGGCCGCGATCGCAGCGCGCGCGTCCTGGCGGACCCGCTCGGTCAGTTCGAATCGGGCGACCAGGCGGCCATCGACACCCAGCCAGGCCTGTGGGCCGGACGTGGGCCCATCCGTCGCCTCGTGGGCCGGCTCTGCGCCTTGGCCCGATGCATGGCTGCGGCTGCCCAAGCGCCAGCAGCGGCCCTGTGCATCCTGCCCCTGCAGGCCCGATCCAGCCAGCTCCTTGACATCAGACAGCTCGGTCAGCCGTTCAATGGAGCCGAACGCTTCCACCAGCGCTCGGGATACCGGGTGGAGGGAGGCCTGCGCGAGCGTCGCGGCGCGGCCCAGCGCCTGCTCGGCGGAAAACTCGGTCGAAAGGGGCTCGCACCGCCCGAGCGCCAGCCGGTCTTCGGTGAGCGTGCCTGTCTTGTCGAACACGAAGACCCGGGCCCGCGCCAGGGCCTCCAGCGCCTGCAGCCGCTGGACCAGCACCCCACGCCGGGCCAGACATCCGGCCGCACTGAGGAGCGCCGAAGGCGTCGCCAGCGACAACGCACAGGGACAGGTCACGATGAGCACTGCCACCGCCACCCAGACGCTGCGGCTGGGATCGATGAAGACCCAGGCCAGGGCACACAGCGCCGCGGCCGCCAGCACCGCCCACAGGAACGGGGCCGCCATGCGATCCACTGCCTGGACAAAGGCGGGACGGTCGGTCGCGGCCCGCTGCATGAGTTCGACGATCTGGGCATAGCGCGTGTCCTGCCCCACCCGTTCGACACGCACCCAGGTCGGCGTCGACAGATTGAAGCTGCCCGCCACCACGGCCTGGCCTGGGCCTCGCTCCACCGGCGTGGATTCACCGGTCAGCAAGGCCTCATCCACCCACACGGTTCCCGCCTCGATACGACCGTCGGCGGGGAAGGCCTGACCCGCGCGCACCCGCACGCGGTCACCGACCTGCAAGCGTGACACCGGCAGTGTTTCCAGCGCGCCCTGCGGCGTCTCGCGCTCCACGGTATCAGGCAATCGCTGCATGAGCGATTCCAGCGCACCGGCGGTTGCACCGTGGGATCGCAGCACGAGATAGCGCCCGCCCAGAAGGAAGAAGACGAACATCGTGAGAGAGTCGAAATAGACCTCCTCACCAAAGAGTCCGCCGGGATCGAAGGTGGCGCCCGTGCTCGCGACGAAGGTCACCACGATACCCAGGGCCACCGGCACGTCCATGCCGATGCGCCGCGCCCGCAGGTCACGCCAGGCGCCTTGCAGGAAGGGCCCTGCCGAGAACAACAGGACGGGGATGCTGAGCAGCCAGCTCGCCCATTGCAGCAGCTGCCAGATGTCGCTGCTCATGTCTTCGCTGCCGGTCGGCGCCACGCCATAGGTGGGCACGGCGTACATCATCACCTGCATCATGCAGAAGCCGGCCACGAAAAGCCGCCACAAGGCCAGACGCTGCTCACGCCGGCGGTCGGCCTCGGCTTGCACCGACAGCGCTGGGTAGGCACGGTAGCCCGCCTCGGCCACGGCCTGGGCGATACGGGAAGCCCTGACGCGATCCGGATCCCACAGGACCCTGGCGCGGCGCGAGGCGGGGTTGACGTCGGCTTCCAGCACGCCGGGGACGCGCATCAGGGCCTGTTCGATGGTCACCGAGCAGGCGGCGCAGTACATCCCCTCAATGACCAGCACCGAACGCGCCGTCGAGACACGCGCGTCTTCCGAGGGCACCAGCTGGGTGAAACGTGCCAGCTCCTGCGGATCATCCCAGGCCACCGCCTCGTCGTCGGACGAGGCACAGACGGCAGGCGGCGGGCGATCGGGGGCGTCGGTGCGGGACATCTCGGGTCGGTGAAAAGTCCCGCAGGTCGACACCGGCCGCGCGGACAACGAGAATCTACTGTCCTGTTGCCCATTTCATCATGATCCAGATCAAGTTGCCAGCCCTGCGCCCCTCCCCCGCACGCATCGGGTCGTGGCTTGTCCTGTGCCTCGCGGGCCTGACCGCACTCGTCGGTCCGGCACAGGCGCAGGAGTCAGCCCAGAAGCTTCCCGCCGTCACCCTGCGTGCCGGTTTCCATGCCATCTCGGCCGAGGTGGCGCGCACGCCTGAGCAACGGGCTGTGGGCTTGATGCATCGCAAGGAGATGGCGACTCATGAAGGCATGCTGTTCGTCTTCGAGACAGCGGGCACGCAGTGCTTCTGGATGAAGAACACCCTCATCCCGCTGTCCATCGCCTTCCTGGCCGATGACGGTCGCATCGTCAATATCGCGGACATGCAGCCCCAGACGCTGAACTCGCATTGCTCGGACGAGCCGGTGCGCCTGGCCCTGGAGATGAACCAGGGCTGGTTCGCCAAGCGGGGCATCAAGCCCGGAATGCACATCCAGGGCGGCCCCATCGCGCCGTCGCGCTGAGGACGAGCGGGCTCAGGCCGGCAGCCACACGGCGAACGAGGTGCCGTTGCAGTCGGGGCGGCTGCGCAACTCGATGCGGCCACCCATGCCCTGCACCACCTCCTTGACGATGGCCAGCCCCAGGCCGGCCCCGTCGGTGCCGCGCGTGTCGGCCCGCTCGCCCCGCCAGAAGGGCTCGAAGACCAGGGCGCGCTGATCGGCGGGAATGCCCTCGCCGTTGTCCCGGACCTCGATCCTCACCCCGCCCTCGACAGGCTCCACGGTGAGGTGAACCTCCGGCCCGCCGTGGCGCAGGGCGTTGTCCAGCAGATTGGCCACCGCCTCGCCCAGCCACACCGGGTGGGCCCGGGCCCGGCAGGGCTGCATCGGCGCGTGCAGGGCCACATGTCGCCCCAGGCGGCTGGCCCGCAGCGCCAGCGGCTCGGCGGCCTCGCGCACGATGGGCACGAGGTCCACCGGCGGCAGTTCGGCCCCCGCCCCGCGAAGGGCCGCCTCGGAACGCGCCAGGTTGAGCAACTGGGACACCAGCCGGCCCATGCGTTCGCTGCTAGCCACGAGTTCGCGCAGCAGCCCGGGCGTGACCTCTCCACCGGAATCCTTCAGTTCCTGCTGCAGTTCCTGCGCCAGCACGCGCACACCAGCCACCGGCGTGCGCAGCTGATGGGCTGCATCGGCCACGAAGCGGCGCTGCAGCGCCACGGCGCGCTCCACGTTGGCGAGCAGCATGTTGATGCGCTCGATGAGGGGCACGGCTTCGGCCGGCACGCCTTCCAGCGGCAACGGCTGCAGATCCTGCGGGTCGCGGGCCTCCACCGCCGCGGCCACCCGCCGCAGCGGGGCCACGCCACGCCGGATGCCCCAGTGCAGCAACGCAAAGGTGAGCAGGCCCAGCGCCACGGTGGGCAGCAGCACCGCCAGCTGGATCTCGCGCTCGAGTTCCTGGCGGCGGCGGCGGGTCTCGACCACCACGATGGAGACCTCCTGGTCGAGCATGGGGGAGCGGATCGAATAGATGGCGCCACGCACCGGCTCACCCAGATAGGTGGCATCGAAGAGCTGGGGCGCCTCGAAGCTCGCCTTGAAGTCCTCGGGCATGGGCAGGTTCGCCGTGCCTGCCAGGATCTGGCCCATGGTGTCGATCACCATGAAGGCATTGCGGTCCTCGCTGTCGCGGGCCAGCAGCTGCTGCGCCTGGATGCTCAGCTCGAGGAGCGGGCCGCGATCGGTCCAGTAGACCTGGGTTGCGATGGCTCCGGTCTCGTCCTGCAAGGTCTGGTCGTAGGCGGTGTCGCCGGCAAACTGGGCGAGCCGATAGGCGCCCCAGGCAGCGATGAGCGCCACCGCCACCCAGACCCACATCAGCGGGCCCAGCAATTGACGGCGCAGGCTGGGATTGGCCGTGCGCACCAGGACCCTCAATCGGCGTCCTGCGAACCGGCGGAGGCGACTTCCATCAGGTAGCCGAAGCCACGCACCGTGCGGATCACCACGCCCAGGTCGGCAAAACGCTTGCGCAGGCGGTGGATGTAGACCTCCACCGAGTTTTCGCTGAAGTCGGTTTCCCAGCTGGAGAGCGTGGAGACGATGTGCTCCTTGGGAACGACACGGCCGGCGCGAGCCATCAGCAGTTCGGTGAGCGCCTGCTCGCGCGGGCTAAGGTGAACGCGCTGCCCACGGTGGCGCAGTTCGCGGTGGCGCACGTCCAGCTCGAGATCGCCCAGCACCAGGCGGTCATCCACGCGGCCTGCGGCGCGGCGCTGCAGCGCACGGATGCGGGCCACGAGTTCGGGCACGTCGAAGGGCTTGACGAGGTAATCGTCCGCGCCGCCATCCAGCCCCTGGAGCCGGTCGGACAGCTCGTCGCGCGCGCTCAGGATGAGCACCGGCAGGTGCGCACCGCGCCCCCGCCAGGTGCGCAGCACATCCATCCCATCGCGTCGCGGCAGGCCGAGGTCGAGCACGGCCAGGTCGTACTGGTCGATCAGGCCCTCGGCGCAGGCGGCCGCACCATCGCTCAGGGTGTCCACGTGCCAGCCCTCGCGCTGAAGCGCACGCGCCACGCCCAGGGACAGGGCCGGATCGTCTTCGACGAGCAGGATTCTCATAAGGCAAGCTTGCGCCACGAAGGCGTGCTACGGGGTGCCGTGATTGTGCCTTGCCCAAAGGCACAAGCCGGCCCGCAGGCCGGCTTGCATTGCGGCTCGCCCGTGATGGATCAGGCGAAGTTGGCTTCGGCGAAGTCCCAGTTGGCCAGCGAGCCGAGGAAGGTCTCGACGAACTTCGGGCGCAGGTTGCGGAAGTCGATGTAGTAGGCATGCTCCCACACGTCGATGGTGAGCAGCGCCTTGTCGGCGGTGGTCAGCGGCGTGCCGGCATTGCTGGTGTTGACGATGTCCACGCTGCCGTCGGGCTTCTTCACCAGCCAGGTCCAGCCGGAGCCGAAATTGCCCACGGCCGACTTCGTGAACGCCTCCTTGAAGGCTGCGAAGCTGCCCCACTTGGCGTTGATCGCCTCGGCCAGCTTGCCCTTGGGCTCGCCGCCACCCTGGGGCTTCATGCTGTGCCAGAAGAAGGTGTGGTTCCAGATCTGGGCGGCGTTGTTGAACACGCCACCGCTGGACTTCTTGATGATGTCCTCGAGCGACAGGGCCTCGAACTCGGTGCCCTTGATCAGGTTGTTCAGGTTCACCACGTAGGCGTTGTGGTGCTTGCCGTGGTGGAACTCCAGCGTTTCCTTGCTGATGTGCGGGGCCAGGGCGTCGATCGCGTAGGGCAGCGCCGGCAGGGTGTGTTCCATCGTGTGGTCCTTTCCTCTGTTTGTGAGAAGTGTTGTCGGAAAACGTTTGGTTTTGATTGTAGGCACTCGGTGGCCCACTTGCCGCGCCACCCGCGCGCGGACCGCGCGGCGGGAAGGGTCAGGCCTTGCCTTTGCGCACCTCGCCGACCTCGGTGACCAGGGTACCGTCGGACATCACGGCCTGCACCGTCTCGCCCACCCGCACAGAGGCCACCGACACCAGCGCCTGCCCTTGCCCATCGGTGAGGTAGGCGTAGCCGCGTTGCAGCACCCGCTGCGGATCGAGCGCCACCAGCCGCGCCTGACACGCACCCAGCTGCTGTCCGGCACGCTGGCAGCGCACCTGCGCGGCACGCATCAGGCGCTGCGCCAGGGCGCGCTGCTGGTCGCGGGAGGCACGCACCTGCTGGCCCGGTGCCCAGGCCAGCCGCTGGCCCAGCAGCGCGAGCTGGCGCCGGCGTTGGGCCAGCACCTGCGCCGGCCGCGCCAGGCGCAGCGCAGCCTGGTCCAGCCGCTGCGCCGCGGTGTCGAGCCGGCGGGCCTGCGCCACGCGCAAACGATGCGCCAGCGAGGCCAGCACCGCCAGGCTGTCGTCGCGCGCCGGCGTGACCAGCTCGGCCGCCGCGGTGGGCGTGGGCGCGCGCAGGTCGGCCACGAAGTCGGCGATGGTGAAGTCGGTCTCGTGACCCACGGCGCTGATCACCGGCAGCGGGCTCGCGGCCATGGCCCGCGCCAGCGCCTCGTCGTTGAAGGCCCACAGGTCTTCCAGCGAGCCGCCCCCGCGGCACAGCAGGAGCACCTCCACCTCGCGCCGCTGCCCGGCCAGCGCCAGGGCCTGCACCAGTTCGCGCGGCGCGGCATCGCCCTGCACGGACGCCGGGTAGATCACCACCTCCAGATGCGGCGCACGCCGCTTCAGGGCCGTCAGCACGTCGTGCAAGGCCGCCGCCTGCAGCGAGGTGATCAGGCCCACGCGGAAGACATGACGCGGCAGGGGCCGCTTGCGCGCCGCGTCGAACAGGCCCTCGGCCTCCAGGCGCGCCTTGAGCCTCAGGAACTGCTCATACTGGGCGCCCTGCCCGGCCGGCCGCATGACCTCGGCGACGAGCTGCAGATCGCCGCGTGCGTCGTAGACGGCCAGGCGTCCACGGATCTCGACGAGCTGGCCTTCGCGGGGTTCGAAATCGAGCAAGGCCGCGGCGCGGCGGAACATCGCGCCGCGGATCAGCGCCGGCTCGGCCGAGGCATCGTCCTTCAGGGCGAAGTAGCAGTGCCCGCTGGGGGCTCGTGTGAAGCTGGACAGTTCCCCCTGGACGGAGACGGCCCCGAAACGGGCCTGGAGCTGGTCGGCCACGGCACGCAGCAGAGCCGCCACGCGCCAGAGGCCGCGGGGCCCGGCACCCGCGGCCTCGGGGCTGGAAGTGGCGAAGGGCATGCGCTGGAATCCCAAGTCTGATGCGGGGTTAAAACTCCACAGCCGCGCCAGACAAGGCTTTGCGGGGTGATATCACCGTCATAGCCTTGTCATATCGTTGCAAGTGATTGATTTGCATGAATTTTTCGGTGCTCGCCGATGTGGCAATCTGTCAGCCCCCCAGTATTCTCGCGCCTCGCCGGGCCGCGGCTGCCAGTTGCCCACAAAGTTATCCACAAGAACGGTGGATGTCTGAGCGGCCACCGACCCGCGGCGTCGTGAATGTGCAGCACCTCACGGCACGAGGGTCGGTGGGCTCGGAGCTTGGGGCCATAATCACCCCCCGTCGGGCTCCCAGGGGCCTGCTTCTTCGAGGAGGACGCGCGTTGTTTTCGATCATACAAGCCGCCGGCTGGCCGATCTGGCCGCTCATCGCGTGTTCCATCGTCGCCCTGGCCTTGATCATCGAACGTTTTTCCAGCTTGCGCGTGGCCCGCATCGCCCCGCCCAAGTTGCTGGACGAGGTTCTGTCGGTCACCCGTGCCAGCCTGCCGGCGCCTGACGTGGTCAACAAGCTGGCCGCCAACTCACTCCTGGGGCAGGTGCTCGCCGCCGGCTTGCGCAGCGTGATCCAGGAGCCTCGCATCAGCGAGCCCAACCTGCGCATCGCCTTCGAGACCGCCGGCCGGGCCGCCGCGCACAAGATGGAGCGCTACCTGAACACGCTGGGCACCATCGCTGCGGCGGCGCCGCTGCTGGGCCTGCTGGGCACCGTGATCGGCATGATCGAGATCTTCGCCTCACAGGGGGGCAGCACCGGGAGCAATCCGCAGCAACTGGCGCACGGCATCTCGATCGCCTTGTACAACACGGCCTTCGCCCTGATCATCGCCATTCCCTCGCTCATGTTCTACCGCTACTTCCGGGGCCGGGTGGACGAGTACCTGCTCGACTTCGAACAGGCTGCCGAGCGCATGGTGCCCCACCTGATGCGCTTCACCGCCCAACGCTGATGCGAGGCCGAGCGTGAAGAAGATGAACTTCAGCCATCGCCGCACGGAAGAGCCGGAGATCGCGCTCATTCCCTTCATCGACGTGCTGCTGGTGATCCTCATCTTCCTGATGCTCACCACCACCTACTCCAAGTTCGCCGAGCTGCAGGTGAACCTGCCGGTGGCCGATGCCGAAGCCCCGCGCGACCACCCCAAGGAGGTCATCGTTTCGATCTCGGCCGAGGGCAACTATGCGATCAACCGCCGCCCGATCGACGGCCGGGCCGTCGATCTCCTGGCGGCTGAACTGCGGTCTGCCGCGGGCGGGACCGAGGCGGTGGTCGTGATCTCGGCCGATGCCAACGCCGCCCACCAGAGCGTGGTCAACGTCATGGACGCGTCCCGTCGCGCCGGGCTGAACCAGCTCACCTTCGCGACCCGGCTGAGCGAGCCCGCGCGCGGCCGCTGAACCGGTGCTCAGGCCGATGAGCGCCGCCCAACGCCTGGCTGCGCAGGTGCAGGCGGCCTGGATGGCCCGCGGTCCGCTCGCCTGGGCCTTGACCCCGCTCTCGTTGCTGTACGCAGCCCTCGCACGCGCCCATCAGACCGTGTATGCGCTTGGCCTGCGGCAGGTGCACCAACTGCCCCGGCCGGTCATCGTGATCGGCAACGTCATCGCCGGCGGTGCCGGCAAGACACCCACGGCGATCGCCACCGTGCGCGCGCTGCAGGCGGCCGGCGAACGACCTGGCCTCGTCTCGCGCGGCTACGGGCGGCGCGACGACGGCGTGTGTGAGGTCCACGCCGGCAGCGAGGCGACGGCAGTGGGTGACGAGCCGCTGCTCATGCACCTGCGCACCGGCGCACCGGTGGTGGTGGGCCGCGACCGCGTGGCCGCCGGCTGGCATCTCTTGGAGCAATACCCCGAGACCACGGTGATCGTGTGCGACGACGGCCTGCAGCATGCCCGGCTTGCACGTGACATCGAGGTGCTGGTGTTCGACGAACGCGGCGTCGGCAACGGCTGGTGGCTGCCGGCGGGCCCCTTGCGCGACCGGCCGGACCGACACGCCGACCTGGTGCTCTACAACGCGTCGATGCCATCCACGGCGCGCCCCGGGGTGCTGGCGCGGCGACGGCTCGGTCAGGCCGTGCCGCTGCAGGCGTGGTGGTCAGGGTCCCACGACGGGCAACGCCTGGACGATCTGGCGGGCAAGCAGGTGCTTGCGGTGGCCGGCATCGCCCACCCGGCGCGCTTCTTCGGCATGCTCCGCGCCCAGGGCCTGCAGGTCGATCCCTGCCCACTGGAGGACCACCACACCTACACCGAGGCTCCCTGGGCGGACCATCCGGCGCCGCTGGTGCTGCTGACCGAAAAGGATGCCGTCAAGCTGCGTCCGGGCCATCCCCTCGTCCAGGATCCCCGGCTGCACGTGGTCACGCTAGACTTTGAGCCCGATCCCGAATATCACCTGGCCGTGCAGCGTCTGCTGCAGGCCGCTCGCGCCGCCCGGCCGGCGCAGGAAAGCCGTTGATGGACACCCGATTGATGGAACTGCTGGTCTGCCCGGTGTGCAAGGGCCCGCTGGAGCACGACCGAGACGCGCATGAACTGATCTGCAAGGCCGACCGGCTGGCCTATCCCATCCGCGAGGGCATCCCCGTGATGCTGGAGAGCGAGGCCCGTCCGATCGACGCTCCGGCTCCTGCACCCACCGACGCGGGGGCGGCGTGAGCTTCAGCGTCCTGATTCCTGCCCGGCTCGCCTCTACCCGCCTGCCCAACAAGCCCCTGGCCGATATCGCCGGGCTGCCCATGGTGGTGCACGTGGCCCGCCGTGCCCAGGCCAGCGAGGCCCATCAGGTGGTGGTGGCCGCCGACCATGCCGACATCGTGCGCGCCTGCGAGGCCCATGGCGTTCGCGCCCTGCTCACCCGCAACGACCATCCCACTGGCAGCGACCGGCTGGCCGAGGCCTGCGCACAGCTCGGCCTGGACGGCCATGACGTGGTGGTGAACGTGCAGGGCGACGAGCCGCTGATCGACCCGGCCCTGATCGACGCCACGGCAGCAGCGCTGCTGATGCGCGAGGACTGCGTGATGAGCACGGCCGCCCATGAGATCCGCTCGCCGGCCGAATTCACGAACCCGAACGTTGTGAAGCTGGTGTGCGATGCGGCCGGCCGGGCGCTGTACTTCTCGCGCGCGCCCCTGCCCTGGTGGCGCGATGGCTATGCCGGGGGTGTCCACGCGCTCAGCCACCCCGCCCCCCTGCGCCACATTGGCATCTATGGCTATCACGCCGGCTTCCTGAGGCGCTTTCCCACGCTGCCGTCCAGCCCGCTGGAACAGATCGAGTCGCTGGAACAGTTGCGCGTGCTCTGGCATGGGGAGCACATTGCTGTGCATGTGAGCGAGACCGCTCCGGGGCCCGGTGTGGACACGCCCGAGGATCTGGCGCGCGTGCGGGCCTTGCTCGGCGCCTGACGGGGGCGACGAGCCACGGGGGAAACCCTTGTCGCCTGCGTCAGTTTCACGCAGGGGACCCCGTGATATCCTCGCCCGCAATTGGTGCCTGGCGTCGCGCGCCGGGCATGGCATTTTCAGAGGACCCCCATGCGATTGATACTCTTGGGCGCGCCTGGCGCAGGCAAAGGCACGCAAGCCGCTTTCATCTGCCAGAAGTTCGGCATTCCGCAGATTTCCACCGGCGACATGCTGCGTGCGGCAGTGAAGGCCGGCACGCCGCTGGGCATCGAAGCCAAGAAGGTCATGGATGCCGGGGGCCTGGTCAGCGACGACATCATCATCGGCCTGGTCAAGGAACGCATCGCCCAGCCCGATTGCGCCAACGGCTTCCTCTTCGACGGCTTCCCCCGCACCATCCCCCAGGCCGACGCGATGAAGGCGGCCGGCGTGAAGCTCGACTATGTGCTCGAGATCGACGTGCCCGACGAGGCCATCATCGAACGCATGAGCGGGCGGCGGGTGCACGTGGCCTCGGGCCGCACCTACCACGTGAAGTACAACCCGCCCAAGGTGGCCGGCAAGGACGACCTGACCGGCGAGGACCTGATCCAGCGCGATGACGACAAGGAAGAGACCGTGCGCAAGCGCCTGGAGGTCTACCAGAACCAGACACGCCCGCTGGTCGATTACTACTCCCAGTGGGCTGCCACCGGCGATGCGCAGGCCCCGAAGTACCGCAAGATCGCTGGCATCGGCTCGGTCGAGGACATCACCACGCGCGCCCTCGCGGCCCTGGCCTGAGGAACGCTCAGTCCGCGGGAATCACGGCCGTCACCTCGATCTCGACCTTGGCCTGATCCTCGATGAGGGCCGAAACCTCGATGGCCGTCATCGCAGCGTTGTAGCTGCCGATCAGCTCCTTGAAGGCCTGGCCGATCTCGCGCTGCTGCGCAAGGTATTCGCGCTTGTCCGTCACGTACCAGGTCATGCGCACGATGTGTTCGGGCTTTGCGCCGGCTTCGTCCAGCACGGCGACGATGTTGGCCAGCGCCTGACGAGCCTGCCCGGCCATGTCATCGGCCGGAAAGCGGCCCTCGGCGTCCCAGCCGATCATGCCGGCCACGAACACCATGTCTCCGCGCACGGCCACGCCGTTCGAGTACCCCTTCGGACGCGGCCAGCCGGGGGGTTGGAGGATCTTCATGCTGTGTCTCCGTGTTGTGTCTGCTCGAAGTCGAGCAAGGCGCGCCGCATGTCCTCTGGGATGGGCAGGGCACGATGGGTGTCGAGCGAGGTGGTGACCAGCACCTGGCGAGCCGTCACCCGGGCTTCGTCATCGCAACGCACGCCCAGGCGCAGGCCGATCGAAGCCCCGCCGATGCGTTCCAGCGACAGCCCGAGGGTGACCACCTCGCCCATGCGGCTCGGGGCCGTGAAGTCACAGGCCAGACTCACCGTGGGCAGTCCGACGCGGCGCGGGCCCAGGATCTCGGCGTAGGGCAGGCCCAGGCCCTCGGTGAACCAGTCCTCGACGAGCTGGTTGAACATCACGAGGTACTGCGGAAAGAAGACCAGTCCGGCAGGATCGCAGTGCGAGAAGCGGATGGGCTGTGGGCGCTCGAAGGTGTGGCGCTTGGCAATGTCTGGCATGACGGGCGCCCTCACACCCCGATGTAGCGGTGCCACAACGACGGGTCGGCGCCCAGTTGGGCCGAATCGCCCTGCCAGACCACGCGCCCCCGTTCGATGATGGTGTGTCGGTCGGCCAGGCGCACCAGGCGCTGCACGTACTTGTCGATGACGAGGATGGTCTGGCCCTGGCCGCGCAAGGCACTCAGGCAACGCCAGATCTCCTCGCGGATCAGGGGGGCGAGGCCCTCGGTCGCCTCGTCGAGCACCAGCAGTCGCGGGTTGGTCATCAGCGCACGGCCGATGGCCAGCATCTGCTGCTCGCCACCCGAGAGCTGGTTGCCCATGTTGGCCGCACGCTCCTTCAGGCGAGGGAAGAGCTCGTAGACGCGTTCCAGCGTCCAGGGGTCGCTCGACGCACTGCGGTTGCCGGCAAACGCAAGCAGGTTCTCCTGCACCGAGAGGTTGGGGAAGATCTGGCGGCCCTCGGGCACCACGGCCAGGCCCATGCGGGCGATGCGGTCAGGGTCGCGGCCGTCGATACGCTCGCCCAGGAAGTGCACCTCCCCGCCGCGCGGACGGGTCAGGCCGAGGACGGATCGCACGGTGGTCGTCTTGCCCATGCCGTTGCGGCCCAGCAGAGTGGCCACCTCTGCGGCGCGGATGTCCAGGTCGATGCCGAAGAGCACCTGGCTGCTGCCATAGGCCGTCTCCAGCCCACGCACTTCCAGCAAGGCCGTCATGCGCTCACCTCCTCCATCTCGTCGCCCAGGTAGGCCCGCTTCACCTCCGGGTGTTCGCGGATGTCCTGGGGTGAGCCACTGGCGATGATCCGGCCCGACACCAGGGTGGAAATGCGGTCGGCCAGACGGAAGACCGCATCCATGTCGTGCTCCACCAGCAGCAGGGTCAGTTCGCCGCGCAGCGACTGCAGCAGGTGCACCATCTGTTCGGACTCCTCGGGCCCCATGCCGGCCATGGGCTCGTCGAGCAGCAGCAGCTTCGGCCGCGTGGCCAGCGCCAGCCCCACTTCCAGCTGGCGCTGCTCACCATGGGCGAGGGCACCGGCCAATGCACCGAGCCGAGCCCCCAGGCCCACGCGCTGGGCCACGGCGGCCGCCTGCTCATAGCGTGCCCTCTCCTCGCGCGCGCGCGCCCACAGGCGCAGGCTGCTGCCGCTGCGCGCCTGCACGGCCAGCGCCAGGTTGTCGAGCACGCTCAGGCGGCGGAAGATGCTGGTGATCTGGTAGGAGCGCGCCAGCCCGCCCAGCACGCGCGCGTGCATCGGCAGGCCGGTCACGTCGTGACCATCGAATTCAATGCGGCCGGCGTCGGGCGCCAGCGCGCCCGAGATCTGGTGGATCAGCGTGGTCTTCCCCGCCCCATTGGGCCCGATCAGGGCGTGAACCTCGCCGGTCAGGACATCGAACGTGGCATGGTCCGTGGCCGTCAGGCCGCCGAAGCGCTTCACCACGCCGTGAAGCCGCAGCAGGGGTGCCGGGTTCATGAGCGCCTCCTCGCCACCAGATCGCCGAGCAGTCCCATCAGGCCACGCGGCGCCACAAGCACCACGGCCAGCAGCACCGCACCCACACCGAACTGCCAGTGGATGGTGTAGTCCAGGGCGACCTCCTCGAGCATCAGGAACACGACCGCGCCGATGAAGCCGCCGTACAGGTGCCCCACGCCGCCGAGGATGACCATGATCATCAGCGCCCCGGACTGCTGCCAGCTCATGAGCGCCGGGCTCACGATGCCGCTCTGGTTGGCCATCAGCGCCCCCGCCAGCCCGGCAATGGCGCCGGCGAGGCCAAACGCCAGCAGCTTGTACCGATACACCGGAAAGCCGATGGCGGCCATGCGCGTCTCGTTCTCGCGCTGGGCCTGCAGCACATGGCCGAAACGGGCATTGAGCACGCGCCAGATGAAGAGGAAGCAGGCCACGAAGAGCAGCAGCACCACGTAATAGAAGTGCACATCGTCGCGCAGGTTCAGGCCCAGGCCCAGCGAGGACCGCTGGGGCAGTGGCAGGCCGTCCTCGCCGCCGTAGTCGCGCAGCGAGATCATCACGTAGAACAGCATCTGGGCGAAGGCCAGCGTGATCATGATGAAGTAGACGCCGCGTGTGCGCAGGCTGATCGCACCGATGACCAGGGCGAAGAGCCCGCCCATCGCCACGGCCAGGGGCCACGTGACCCAGCCGGACACCACCCCGTGCGCCATGGCAATGCCGACCGTGTAGGCGCCGATGCCCACGAAAGCCGCGTGCCCGAAGCTCACCATGCCGCCAAAACCCAGGATGAGGTTGAGGCTGGTCGCCGCCAGAGCGAGGATGAGGATGCGGCTGCCCAGGCTGATGTAGAAGGCCTCGTCCAGGGCCTGGGCCACCAGCGGGAAGGCGATGAGCAGCGCCAGCAGCGGCAAGGCCCAGCGCAAGTGCAGGGGGTGGTCGAGCAGGCCAGGTGGCGGTGTCGAGGATGCGGGCGGCTGCGAGGTCGCAGCCGCGAGCGGGGTGGTGGTGGTGCTTTGCATCGGTTCGCTCATGGGGTGTTCAGCCTCGCGCCGGGAACAGCCCCTCGGGCTTCCAGAACAGCACCACGGCCATCAGGACGTAGATCAGGATGGAGGCGAGCGCCGGCCCGACACCAGAGGCGACCGCCGGGCCCAGCAGCCCGCCCAGGGCCACCGGGACGAAGGTGCGGCCGACGGTGTCGACCACACCCACCAGCAGCGAGCCCATCAGGGCACCGCGCACCGAGCCGATGCCGCCGATCACGATGACCACGAAGGCCAGGATCAGGATGTTCTCGCCCATGCCCACCTGCACGGCCACCAGCGGACCGAGCAGGCCACCGGCCACGGCGCACAGGGCCGCGCCCACACCGAAGACCGCCGTGAAGAGCTTGCGCACGTCCGAACCCATTGCCAGGGCCATCTCGCGATTGGACGCACCGGCGCGCACCTGCATGCCCACCCGCGTGCGGGTGATGAGCAGGAAGAGCCCCAGCGCCACGAGCAGCCCCACGGCGATGATGAGCAGCCGGTAGGCGGGATAGTAGAAGCCCTCCCACAATTCGACCGGGCCGGCCAGCGCGGCCGGCGGGTTGAGCAGGATGGGTTGAGGCCCCCAGATCATGCGCACACCCTCGTTGCACATGAGCAGGATGCCGAAGGTGCCAAGCACCTGCGACAGGTGGTCGCGCTGGTAGAGCCGGCGCAGGATGGTGAACTCCAGCGCCATGCCGAAGAGGGCCGTGCCGACAATGCCGGCGGCCAGCCCCGCCGCGAAGGACCCCGACGCCTGCGCCACGGCGGCGGTGAGGTAGGCCCCCACCATGTAGAGCGAGCCATGGGCCAGGTTGATCATGTCCATGATGCCGAAGACCAGCGTGAGGCCGGCCGCCAGCAGGAAGAGCATGAGTCCGAACTGCAGGCCGTTCAGGGCCTGCTCGAGGATGAGCGTCAGGGTCACGGTCGCGCCTTTGCGATCACTTCATCTTGCAGGCGCCGACATAGGCATCGGCGTGGTTCTTGAACACCGTACCCAGGGTGCGGTTGGTCACACGGCCCTGGGAATCCTTGTGCACGATGCGCAGGTAGTAGTCCTGGATGGGGTACTGGTTGGTGTTGAACTTGAAGGCGCCGCGCACCGACTTGAAGTTGGCAGCCCTCAAGGCCTTGCCCAACGCGGCCTTGTCCTCGATCTTGCCCTTCACGTCGCGCACCGCGGCGTCGATCAGCATGGCGGCGTCGTAGCCCTGGGAGGCGTAGAGCGACGGGAGACGACCGTATTCCTTCTGGAAATCGGCCACGAAGCGCTTGTTCTGCGGGTTGTCGAGGTCGTGCGCCCACTGCGAGGTGTTGAACATGCCCAGCATGGGGTCGCCCACAGCGCGGATGACGTCCTCGTCGGCCGAGAAGCCCGGACCGAAGAGTGTGGTGTCCTTGGACATGCCCGAGGCCACGTACTGCTTGATGAAGTTGATGCCCATGCCGCCGGGCAGGAAGATGTACATCGCATCGGGCTTGGCAGCGCGCACCTGAGCGAGTTCGGGGGCGTAGTCGAGCTGGCCCAGGCGGGTGTAGATCTCCGAGACGATCTCGCCGCCCTGGTAGAAACGCTTGAAGCCCGTCAGCGCATCCTTGCCGGCCGGGTAGTTCGGCGCCAGCAGGGCGATGCGCTTGAAGCCCTTGTCAGCCACTGTCTTGCCCACGGCTTCGTGCAGGTTGTCGTTCTGCCAGGCCACGTTGAAGAAATAGGGGTTGCACTGCTCACCGGCGTACTGCGAGGGGCCGGCGTTGGCACTGATGTAGTAGGTCTGGCTCTCGAAGATGGGTTGTCCCACGGCCAGCATCACGTTGGAGAAGACCACTCCGGTCATGAAGTCCACCCGATCGCGCTTGAGCAGGCGCTCGGTGGTCTGCTTGGCCGCGTCCGGGCTTTGCTGGTCGTCGGCGATGATGACCTCGGCGGGCAGCCCGCCCAGCTTGCCGCCGGTGTGCTTGAGCGCGAGGTTGAAGCCGTCACGGATGTCCACGCCCAGGCCGGCACCTGGGCCGGACAGCGTGCTGAGGAAGCCCACCTTGACCTTGTCGGCCGCCACGGCCGGCAAGGTCAGGGCGCTGGCCACCAGGGCGGCGGCGAACACGGAGCGTTGGGACAGGCGCATCAGTCTCTCCTTCAGAAAGGGTGGTCGATCGGTCTGGGGGCGAAGCATGCACGAGGAATGCCAGGGGCTGTGAGCGGGTTCACACCGAGCGCAGCTTGAAGCGCTGCAGCTTGCCGGTTTCGGTGCGAGGCAACTGCTCGCGAAACTCGATCGCCCGCGGGTACTTGTACGGCGCCACGGTGCGTTTGGCGAAGTCCTGCAGCTCGCGCACCATGGTGTCTCCCGGCCCATGGCCCTCGCGCAGCACCACGAAGGCCTTCACGATCTGGCCACGCTCCTCGTCCGGCACACCGATCACCGCACACTCGGCCACGGCCGGGTGCTGCAACAGGCAATCCTCCACCTCCACGGCAGCGATGTTGTAGCCCGCCGAGACGATCAGATCGTCGGTGCGTGATTGGTAGTGGAAGTAGCCATCCTCATCCAGCACATAGGCGTCACCGGTGAGGTTCCATCCCTGCCGCACGTACTGGCGCTGACGATCGTCGGCCAGGTAGCGGCAGCCGGTCGGCCCTTTCACCGCCAGGCGACCCACCGTCCCCGGCGGCACCGGGCGGCCGTCCTCATCGAGCACACAGGCGCGGTAGCCCGGCACCACGGTGCCGGTCGCTCCGGGCCTGGCGTGGGCTTCGTCGGCCGAGATGAAGATGTGCAGCATCTCGGTGGCGCCGATGCCGTCGATCATCTCGATGCCGGTGTGCTCCTTCCAAAGCGCCCGCGTGGCCGCCGGCAGGGCCTCTCCGGCCGAGACGCATTTGCGCAGGCTGCCGCCCTGGGGGGCGGCGATGCGGCGCTCACCAGCCTGCACCGCCATCGCACGGTAGGAGGTGGGTGCCGTGAACAGCACAGTCGCCCCGAACTGCGGAATGGCCTCCAGCAGCATCGGCGGGCCGGCCTTTTCCAGCAGCACGGTGGACGCCCCGATGCTCATCGGGAAGAGCAACAGGCCGCCCAGGCCGAAGGTGAAGGCCAGCGGCGGGCTGCCGATGAAGATGTCGTCCGGGCTGGCCTTGAGTACATGCGACGGCCAGCAGGCGCAGATGGCCATGACGTCACGATGGAAGTGCATCGTGCCCTTGGGTACCCCGGTGGTGCCGGAGGTGAAGGCGATCAGGCAGGTGTCGTCGGCGGCGGTGTCGACATTGTCGAACCGGCCGGGGTGACGATCCATCCGGCCTTCGAGGCCATCGGGGCTGTCGTCGTGGAAGCAGACGATCTGCCCCAGCACCGGGTGCTGGGTGGCTGCCGCGACGAGTTCATCCCGAAGCTTCGCGTCGCACAGCGCATGGCTGACCTGGGCCTTGTCGATGATCTGGCCCAGTTCCTTGGCCCGCAGCAGCGGCATGGTGGCCACGGCAATGCCACCCGCCTTCATCACCGCGAACCAGCAGGCGGCCATCATGGGGTTGTTGGGCGCGCGCAGCAGCACGCGGTTGCCCGGCACCAGGCCCATGTCCTTCACCAGCACATGGGCGATGCGGTTGGCCTTGTCCTGAAGCTCGGCGTAGGTCCAGCGCAAGCCGCCTGGGGCCTGCAGGCACAGACGCCCACCCTGCCCCTGCGTCACCCAGCGATCCAGCAGTTCGCTTGCGCAGTTCAGGCGATCCGGGAACTGCAGCTCGGGCCGTTCGAAAAGGAACTCGGGCAGGAGCTCCGGCGGCGGCAAGCGGTCGCGGGCGAAGCTGTCCACGTGTGCGGATCTCGTCGTCATGGCTGCCCCCTTTCCTTCACGTCCTTGAGCAGTTCCCGGGCGATGATGAGTTGCTGCACCTCGGTGGCCCCTTCGTAGATGCGCAGCGCACGGATCTCGCGGTACAGGCGCTCGACCGGCATGTCACTCACCACGCCCAGACCGCCGAAGATCTGCACGGCCGCATCGATGACCTGCTGGGCCCCTTCGGTCGCGCACAGCTTGGCCATGGCAGCCTCGCGGGTGACGCTGCGGCCCTGATCGCGCTGCCAGGCGGCGCGATAGGTGAGCAAGGCCGCGCTGTCCACCGTGGTGGCCATCTGGGCCAGCTTGGCCTGGGTGAGCTGGAAGTCGGCCAGGTGCTGGCCAAACATCCGGCGTGTGGTGGCCCGCTGCAGGGCTTCGTCCAGGGCACGGCGGGCGAAGCCCAGGGCCGCTGCCGACACGGAGGTGCGGAAGACGTCGAGCGTGCGCATGGCCAGCTTGAAGCCCTCGCCGGCCGGGCCGATGCGATGAGCGGCCGGCACGCGGCAGCCCGCAAAGCGCAGGCGCGCCAGCGGATGGGGGGCGATCACCTCGATGCGCTCGGCGATCTCGAAACCTGGCGTGCCCGCCTCGACGATGAAGGCCGAGATGCCTCGCGCCCCGGGGGCCTCGCCCGTGCGCGCGAACACCACGTAAACATCAGCAATCCCCCCGTTCGAGATCCAGGTCTTTTCGCCGTCGAGGACATAGTCGCCCCCGTCCTCTCGCGCGGCGCAGGCCATCGCAGCCACATCCGACCCCGCCTCGGGTTCGGACAAGGCAAAGGCCGCGATCGCGTCACCCCGTGCCACGCGCGGCAGCCAGGCGGCACGCTGCTCGGCGCTGCCCCCCAGGCTGATGGCGCCTGAGCCCAGGCCCTGCATCGCAAACGCGAAGTCGGCCAGCCCGGAGTGGCGCGCCAGGGTCTCGCGCATCAGGCAGATCGCACGGGTGTCGATGGCCTCGGTCACCCCCCCATGGGCGGTGCCGGCCACCGCATGGCGCAGCCAACCGCCCTGCCCCAGCGCACGCACCAGGGCGCGGCACTCGGCATCGACATCATGACCATGGGCCTGCGGCACGTGCTCGCGTGCCCAGGCGTCGAGCCCATGCGCGAGGTCCCGATGACGCGACTCGAAGAAGGGCCAGTCGAGGAAGGCGGTGTCGGCCATCTCAATTCCCCTGGAACACCGGACGCTGCCTGGCCACGAAAGCCTCGTAGGCGCGGCGGAAGTCTTCGGTGAGCATGCAGATCGCCTGGGCCTGGGCCTCGGCCTCGATGGCCTGGTCCACGCCCATGTTCCATTCCTGGTGCAGCATGGTCTTGGTGATGCCGTTGGCGAAGCTCGGGCCGGCGGCGATCTCGCGGGCCAGTTGCAGGGCCTCGTCCACCACGGCCTCGGGGGCACACAGGCGATTGAAGAAGCCCCATTGCAGGCCCTCCTCGCCCCCCATCGATCGGCCGGTGTAGAGCAGCTCGCTCGCCCGCCCCTGGCCGATGATGCGCGGCAGCATCGCACAGGCCCCCATGTCGCAGCCGGCCAGGCCCACACGGTTGAAGAGGAAGGCTGCTTTCGCACGCGCGGTGCCCAGGCGCAGGTCGCTGGCCATCGCCAGGATGGCACCCGCCCCCGCGCACACGCCGTCGATCGCGGCGACGATGGGTTGTGGACAGGCGCGCATCGCCTTGACCAGGTCGCCGGTCATGCGTGTGAACATCAGCAACTCGGGGGCCTTGAGCTGCACCAGCGGGCCGATGATCTCGTGCACGTCGCCGCCCGAGCAGAAGTTGCCGCCCGCGCCCGACAGCACCACGGCCTTCACGTCCACCGCGTGCTGCAGCGCGCGGAAGAGGTCGCGCAGCTCGGCGTAGGAGTCGAAGGTGAGCGGGTTCTTGCGCTCGGGGCGGCTCAGGGTGATGTGGGCCACGCCGCCCTCGCAGTGCCACACGAAGTGGCGGGCGGCGTATCCGGCGAGTGCACGCCGGTTGCCGGCGGCCAGGGCGGGGTCGAGACCGGAGGGAGAGGTGGGAGTGCTCATGCAGCCTCGCTGGAAGGGGACGGAGAGGGCGTCTCGGCCTGGCGCTGCGCCATGTGCACGCGCAACTGGCCGAGCAGTTCGTACAGCGCCTTGCGGTCGGCCACGCGCAGGTCGGAGAAGAATTCGATGACCCAGGCCTCGTGCTCGGCCGCGATGCGTTCGAACACCCGGCGGCCTTCGGCCGTGAGCCGCAGCAGGAAGGCCCGGCGGTCGTCGGGCGACGGCTCACGCGACACCAGGCCTTCCTTTTCCAGCTCGTCGGTGAGGCCGGTGATGCTGCCGCCGGTCACCATCAGGTAGCGCGACAGGGCGTTCATGCGCAGCCCTTCCGGGTGCCGGTGCAGCTGGGCCAGGTAGTCGAAGCGTGACAGCGTGATGCCGAATCGCGCACGCAGGCGCTTGCGGATCTCGGTCTCGATCTGCGTGCTGCAGGCCAGCAGGCGCAGCCAGAGCTTGAGCGCCATGTGGTCCTCGGACGACGCGCGCGCTTCCAGGCCGATGCTGTGCTCGTCCAGGCCGGGCATGAAGGCTGCGCGCTTCACATGACCTCCCCGCCGCTGACCGAGATCGCCTGACCGGTGATCGCTGCGACTTCCTCGCGGCACAGCCAGGCCACCGCATCGGCGACCTCCTCCGGCTGCACGAGCCGCCCCTGGGGATTGCCCGCGGCCAGCTCGGCGCGCGCCTGGGCCTCGCTGCGGCCGGTCTTGGCCACGATGCCCTCGATGCTCTGGCGCAGCAGGTCGGTCTCGGTGTAGCCCGGGCACACCGCGTTCACGGTGATGCCCTTCTTCGCCAGCTCCAGCGCCAGGGCGCGCGTCAGGCCCACCACACCGTGCTTGGCCGCGGTGTAGGCCGTGACGTAGGCATAGCCACGCAGGCCGGCCGTGCTGGCCACGTTGACGATGCGCCCCCAGCCCGCGCCCAGCAGGTCGGGTAGCGCCGCCTGGGTGCACAGGTAAGTGCCCGTGAGGTTGACGGCCAGCATGCGTTGCCACAGGGCGGCGTCCGTCTTCGCAAACGGGGCGCTCTCGGCCTGGCCGGCATTGTTGACAAGGATCGCCACCGGGCCCAACACCTCGCGTGCCCGCGCAAAGGCCTCGGCCACCGAGGAGGCATCGGTCACATCCACCGAGACCACGGCGTGCCCCTCGCCCGGCAGGTCCGCTTGCAGGGACTCCAGCGCCGGTGGGGTGCGCCCCATCAGCGTGACCCGATGTCCCTGCGCCGCCAGCCCGCGGGCAATGGCTGCACCAATGCCCCGTCCGGCCCCGGTGACAACGGCATGGCGTGACAAAGCCATCCTCACACCCCCAGCGCGCGGTTGGCCTGCTCGGCAGCGGCCAGCCCGCCCGACGCCGCCCGCTCACGTTCGAGGTTGCGCTCGAGCTGGCTCTTGGCCGAGAGGTACTGCACCGGCCAGGCGACGTCGGCGTAGCCGAGCCTGGCCGCCTCCATCAGCGTCCACGACGGGTTGGCCAGGTGCGGGCGTGCGATGGCGCACAAGTCGGCCCGGCCAGCCGCGATGATGCTGTTGACCTGGTCGGCGTCGGTGATCGCCCCCACGGCGATGGTGGCGATGCCCGCTTCGTTGCGCACGCGGTCGGCGAAGGGGGTCTGGTACATGCGGCCGTAGACAGGCTTCTGGTGCGGGCTCACCTGGCCCGAGGAACAGTCAATCAGGTCGGCCCCGGCGGCCTTGAAGGCACGGCCGATGGCCACGGCGTCGTCGGGTGTGAGACCGCCCTCCACCCAGTCGTGTGCCGAAATGCGCACCGACATCGGGCGATCCTGGGGCCAGACCTCGCGCACGGCGGCGAACACCTCGAGCGGATAGCGCAGGCGGTTCGAGAGCGAACCGCCGTGCTCGTCGGTGCGCTGGTTGGTCAGCGGCGAGAGGAAGCTCGACAGCAGATAACCGTGGGCGCAGTGCAGCTCCAGCCAGTCAAAGCCCGCGTCGGCCGCGCGTCGGGCCGCGGCGACGAAGTCGTCGCGCACACGGTCCATGTCGGTGCGCGACATCGCACGCGGTAGCGCGCCATCGTCGAGATAGGGCACGGCGGAGGCCGAGATGAGCGGCCAGTTGCCCAGACGCAGCGGACGGTCGGCCCCGTCGTCCTGCCACGGCGCGTTGGTCGAGCCCTTGGCGCCGGCGTGGCCCAGCTGCATCCCGATCCTGGCATCGGTGTGCGTGTGCACATAGTCGACGATGCGCTTCCAGGCCTTGCGCTGGGTGTCGTTCCACAGGCCCGGGCATCCCGGCGTGATGCGGGCATCGGGCGAGACGCAGGTCATCTCGGCAAACACCAGGCCGGCGCCGCCCATGGCGCGGGCGCCCAGGTGCACCAGGTGGTAGTCGCCCGGCACGCCGTCGGTGGCCGAATACTGCGCCATGGGGGAGACGACGACGCGGTTTTTCAGCGTCACGCCGCGCACCGTGAAGGGCGTGAACATCGGCGGCACCGGAGCTTGGTGAGGCTCGCGCCGCACGCCGGCGCCGGCGGCCAGCCAATCCTCGAAGTGCTCGACATAGGTCTTGTCGCGCAGGCGCAGGTTCTCGTGGCTGATGCGCTGGCTGCGCGTGAGCAGCGAGTAGGCGAACTGCTCTGGCGGCAGGTGCACGTAGCGCGAGACGTTCTCGAACCATTCGGTCGAGTTGCGCGCCGCGTTCTGGATGCGCAGCACCTCGACGCTGCGTACGGCTTCGTAGTCCTTCAGCGCGCCGGCGAGGTCGCCGGGGCGGCGCTGCAGGCAGCGTGACAGTTCGATCGCGTCTTCCAGTGCCAGCTTGGTGCCCGAGCCGATCGAAAAGTGGGCGGTGTGGGCCGCATCGCCCATCAGGACCACCGGGGCACGCCCGTTGTGGTGCACCCAGGTCTTGCACACCACCCGGGGAAACTTGATCCACTGGGCCGACCCGCGCAGGTGGGCGGCGTTGGACATCAGCTTGTGGCCGTCGAGATGCTTGGCGAAGAGCCGCTCGCAAAAGGCGATGGACGCCTCCTTGTCCATCCTGTCCAGGCCCGCCTTGAGCCACACCTCCTCGGGCGCTTCGACGATGAAGGTGGAGGTGTCCGCGTCATAGCGGTAGGCATGGGCCTGGAACCAGCCATGCTCGGTCTCCTCGAAGGCGAAGGTGAAGGCCTCGAAGAGCTTGTGCGTTCCCAGCCAGACAAAGCGGCAGCGGCGCGTGTCCACGTCGGGCTGGAAGGTCGCGGCGTACTTGCCGCGGATGCGGCTGTTCAGGCCGTCACTGGCGATGATGAGGTCGGCGTCGGGGAAGTCCTCATCGCTGCCCACGTCCGTCTCGAAAACCAGTTTCACGCCCAGCGCCTCGCAGCGTGCCTGCAGGATGTTGAGCAGGCGCTTGCGCCCGATGCCGCAGAAGCCATGGCCACCCGAGCGGATCGTGCGGCCGCGGATGTGGACGTCGATGTCGTCCCAGTGGTTGAAGGCGTCGAGGATCTGCCTTGCCGTCTCCGGGTCGGCCTGCTGCAGATGGCCCAGGGTCTGGTCGGAGAACACCACGCCCCAGCCGAAGGTGTCGTAGGGGCGGTTGCGCTCGACCACGGTGATGTCGTGGGACGGATCGGCGCGCTTCATCAACAGCGCGAAGTACAGGCCGGCCGGGCCGCCCCCGATGCACACGATCTTCATGCCCACGAACTCCGTGGTTGGGATGCAATTAATTTAGACCTCAAGTATTTGAACGTCAAGCAAATGGCGTGCCGGGACAACCCTGATCGGGTTTGTCCGGGGCTTGGGTCACAATTGACGTTTACGTCAACGTCACATCCCGTCACGGGACGCAAGGAGCACACACATGGACATCCAAGGCAAGGTCTTCATCGTCACCGGCGGCGCATCCGGTCTGGGCGAAGGCACGGCCCGCATGCTGGCGCGCGAGGGCGGCAAGGTGGTCATCGCCGACCTCCAGGCCGACAAGGGCGCGGCCGTGGCCAAGGACATCGGCGGCGTGTTCGTGAAGTGCGACGTTGCCAGCGAAGACGACGGCAAGGCAGTGGTCGCGCAGGCCGTATCGCTCGGCAAGCTGATGGGTCTCGTGAACTGCGCGGGCATCGCCCCGGCGGTCAAGACCGTCGGCAAGGAAGGCGCGCATCCGCTGGCCGTCTTCACGAAGACCATCACGGTCAACCTGATCGGCAGCTTCAACATGATCCGCCTGGCGGCTGAAGCCATGTGCAAGAACGACCCGGAACCCACCGGCGAGCGTGGCGTGATGATCTCCACCGCGTCGGTGGCGGCCTATGACGGCCAGATCGGCCAGGCGGCCTACGCCGCCTCCAAGGGGGGCGTGGTCGGCATGACCCTGCCCATCGCCCGCGACCTGGCGCGCAATGGCATCCGCAACATGACCATCGCCCCCGGCATCTTCGGCACCCCCATGCTCTTCGGCATGCCCCAGGAGGTGCAGGACGCCCTGGCCGCGAGCGTGCCCTTCCCCAGCCGCCTCGGCACGCCCGAGGACTACGCCAAGCTCGTGCACCAGATCGTCACCAACGAGATGCTCAACGGCGAGGTGATCCGCCTTGACGGCGCCATCCGGCTGGCGCCGCGCTGAGCCCCGCCATGCGCCGAGCCGGTCTTGCCAACCCACTGGCCTTGCTACTGGCCTTGCTACCGGCCTTGCTGCTGGGCTGCGCAGGCCCGCCGGCGCCGGACATCGCGCGCCCCGACCAGCCCGAGGCCGCCACCGGCACGACCCCGCGCGAGGCCGTCCTGGCCCGCCACCAGGCCATCGCCACCGCCCACCCGCTGGCCACCGAAGCCGGCTGGCGCATGCTGCGCGAGGGCGGCACCGCGGTGGATGCCGCCATCGCTGCGCAACTCGTGCTCACGCTCGTCGAGCCGCAGTCCAGCGGCATCGGTGGGGGGGCCTTCCTCCTGCACTGGGATGGCCGACGGCTCGATGCCTGGGACGGCCGCGAAACCGCGCCGGCCGCTGCCGACGAACGGCTCTTCCTCGACGCCCAAGGCCGACCGCTGCCGTTTCGCGATGCCGTGGTGGGCGGCCTGTCGGTGGGCACGCCCGGTGTGATGCGCCTGCTCGAAGCCACCCACCGCGCCCACGGCCGGCTGCCCTGGGCGCGCCTGTTCGAACCTGCCATCGCCCTGGCCGAAGACGGCTTCCCGGTCAGCCCCCGGCTGCATGCGCTGCTGAAGGCCGACACGCACCTGCGCCTCGACCCGGCTGCGGCCGCCCACTTCTATCGCCCCAACGGCGAAGCGCACCCGGTCGGGCACCGTCTGCGCAACCCGGCCCTGGCGGCCGTCCTGCGCACACTGGCCCGCGACGGTGCGGATGCCTTCCATCGCGGACCGATCGCCCGCAGCATCGTGGCCAAGGTGCGCAGCCACCCGACGCGACCCGGGCGCCTGAGCGAGGCCGACCTGGCGGCCTACCAGCCCCGCCGCCGCGACGCCTTGTGCAGCGAGTGGCGTGCCTGGCGCCTGTGCGGCTTCCCGCCACCGTCCTCCGGGCACCTGGCCGTGGCCCAGATCCTCGGCCTGCTCGACCACGTGGCACCTGCGGGCCCGCCCCTGCTCGCGCAACGGCCCACTCCGGCCTTCCTGCACACCTACGCCGAGGCCTCCCGGCTGGCCTTTGCCGACCGTGCCCAGTACGTGGCCGACCCCGACTTCGCGGCGCCGCCCGCGGGCACCTGGCGCAGCCTGCTGGCGCCCGCCTACCTGGCCGAGCGCGCCCGGCTCATCGGCGAGCAGGCCATGGAGCGCGCCCTGCCCGGCCGCCCGGATGGCCAGCCCAGCGCCTGGGCGCCGCAACCCGACGCCCCCGAGCGCGGGACCTCGCACCTCTCGGTCATCGACCGCGAGGGCCGTGCGGTGGCCCTCACCACAACGATCGAGGACGCCTTCGGCGCGCGGCAGCTCGTCGACGGCGGCACCGGCCTGCCCGGCGGCTTCCTGCTCAACAACCAGCTCACCGACTTCGCCTTCGTGCCCGCAGATGCCGACGGACGCCCCGTGGCCAACCGCGTCGAGCCGGGCAAGCGCCCCCGCTCGTCCATGAGTCCCACGCTGGTCTTCGACCGCAACAGCGGCGAACTCGTGCTCAACGTCGGCTCGCCGGGCGGGGCACTGATCATCCACTACACGGCCAAGGCCCTGCTGGGCACCCTGGCCTGGGGGCTGGATGCCCAGCAGGCGCTCGACCTGCCCAATTTCGGCACCACCGGCGGCCCCTTGCTGCTGGAAGAGGAACGTTTTCCGAGTGCGACCATCGAGACCCTGCGGCAGCGCGGGCACACCGTTCGAGAGGCCCCCATGACCAGCGGAGCCCAGGCGCTGCAACGCCACCCGCGCGGCTGGCTGGGCGGCGCCGATCCGCGCCGAGAAGGCACGGTGCGCGGGGACTGACCGCTTTCAGCGGCTGGCGACCGGTCGGCCCTGCGAGGCCAGCGTGCGGATCTGCGCCGCGGCTGCATCCAGGGCCTCGCGCGGTCCGCGCGTGCCGCTGTTGATCTCGCGCAAGGCCGTGGACAGGTGCTGCCAGAACCAGGTCATCTCGCTGTTGCTGGGCATCGGGCGCCCGGCATAGATGGCCTCCATCGAGGCGCGCACACGCGCATCCGCGTACTGGCTCCAGAACATGCGTCGCGATGCGGGCACGCCCAGCGGCTTGTCGGCGCTGACGCGCTGCAGGCTCTCGGGCTTGAGCAGGTGATTCTCGATGAAGTCGATCGCCTGGTCCCGGTGGGGCGAGCCCTCCACCACCATCGCCCCCAGCACCCCCACAAAGGGTCGTGCCGGACGCCCCCCCAGCGTCGGCAGCGGCGCGACACCGAAGTCGATGCCGCTCGACTTCAACCCCTCCCACGCCCAGGGGCCCGTGATCCACATCGCCTGCTGGCCATCCTGCATGTCGGCTTCGGCCTCCGAATAGCTCAGGCCACCCTGAGGGATGACGCCAGCCGCCATCAACTGCTGCAGGTATTGCCCCGCACGCACCGCCCCAGGGTGGTTCACGCCCGTGTCGCGCGGCTCGTAGCTGCCATCGATGCGCCGCTGGAACACGTAGGCCCCGCCGGCGGCCATCAGCGGCCAGGTGAAGTAGGGGCTGCCGGTCTCCCAGCCCAGGGCCCGGATGCCCTGGGGCTTGAGCTTTTCGTGCAGCGTCAGCACCTCCTCGAAACTGGCCGGAGGCTGGCTCACGATCGCCTTGTTGTAGACCAGGGCCACCGCTTCCACGGACAGCGGGTAGCCCCAGATCTTCCCCCCCTGCGTGAAGCCGTCCCAGGCCACCTGCACGATGTCTCTGCGCACCGGCTCGCTGGGCTGCACCGGCGCAATCCAGCCCCTTTGGATCCAGTCGCCAATGCGGTCGTGCGGCCAGATCCAGATGTCGGGCCCGCCCTGCCCCCCCTCCTTCATCACCGCCTCGAAGCGATCGACGGCCTGCTCGAAATGCTGCACCACCACCTTGCGGCCGCTGCGCTGGGCATAGGCCTCGGCCACACGACGCAGCCCTTCGTGGCCCTTGTCGGCGTTCACCCAGACCGTCAGCTGCCCGGCGGTCCAGGCTCCAGCCCGGGTGTGCCAGGTCATGACCGGAGCTCCGGCCCACAAAGAAAGTAGTTTGACTACATCACGTCGACTCTTCTGCATGTCTTCCTCCACGGGTGATTCACCCTTTGGACCGGGAGTCTAAGTGTTACCAATGCCTTACAAACTAGTGATGACCCGAGGGTTCGATCTGCACCGGGCCACCCCTGTACCAACAGCTTGCTTGATGTAATACATCAAAAGTATTTTGACTACATCAATGCGCCGGATCGACGAAACAGGACACCCTGACCAAGCGCGGGCCGCCCCGGCGGTAGACTGCGCACGTGATCCCACCCGGCTTCAAACAGGACCTGCTCGCCCGCATCGACATCGTCGAGATCGTGGGCCGCTACGTCCAGCTCAAGAAAGCCGGCATCAACTTCAAGGGCCTGTGCCCCTTCCACGGCGAGAAGACACCCAGCTTCATCGTCAGCCCCTCGCGCCAGACCTACCACTGCTTCGGCTGCGGCGTCCATGGCAACGCCATCGACTTCCTCATCGAGCACGGGGGGCTGGGCTTCATCGACGCCGTGCGCGACCTCGCCCAGCAGGTGGGCCTGGCCGTGCCCGAGGACGACAGCACGCCCGAGGAACGTGCGCAGGCCCAGCAGCAGCGCGAGCGCCAGGGCACCCTGACCGAGGTGCTGGAGCAGGCCGCTGCGCACTACCGCAAGCAGCTCAAGGCCAGCCCACGCGCCATCGACTACCTCAAGCGCCGCGGGCTCACCGGCGAAATCGCGGCACAGTTCGCGCTGGGCTATGCCCCCGAAGGCTGGCGCAGCCTGGCCAGCGCCTTCCCTCACTACGACGACCCCCTGCTGGCGGAAGCGGGCCTCGTCATCGTCCAGGGCGAAGGCGAAGACGCCCGGCGCTACGACCGCTTCCGCGACCGGGTGATGTTCCCCATCCGCAACGTGCGCGGCGAGTTCATCGGCTTCGGCGGGCGCGTGATCGACCAGGGCGAGCCCAAGTACCTGAATTCCCCGGAGACCCCGGTCTTCGTGAAGGGCCGCGAACTCTACGGCTTGTACGAAGCTCGCCAGGCCCTGCGTCAGCTCGGCTATGCCCTGGTGGTCGAGGGCTACATGGACGTGGTGGCCCTGGCCCAGCTGGGCTTTCCCAATGCCGTGGCCACCCTGGGCACGGCCTGTACGGCCGAGCACGTGCACAAGCTGCTGCGCTTCACCGACACACTCGTCTTCAGCTTCGACGGCGATGCCGCCGGCCGCCGGGCCGCCGTGCGGGCCCTCGAAGCCGCCCTGCCCCACGCCAGCGACACCCGCACGATCAAGTTCCTGTTCCTGCCGCCCGAGCACGACCCGGATTCCTACATCCGAGAACACGGCCGGGACGCCTTTGCGCTGTGCGTGGCTGATGCAGTGCCGCTGTCTCGCCAGTTGCTCGATACCGCACGCGAAGGACTGGATCTCAGCGCTGCCGAAGGTCGGGCCCACATGCTGGCGGCGGCCAAGCCGCTGTGGAACCAGCTGCCCGACGGCGTGCTCAAGCAGCAGATCCTCGCCGACCTCGCCCAGGCTGGCGGCCTGAATGCGCCCGACCTGCTCGACCTCTGGCAAGGCCGCCCCCCTGCGCCGACCCGCTCCGGGCGTACCGGCGGGGCGCGTCGCGACGGGTGGCGCGGACGCGATCGCGATGACGCCCCGCGCCCGAGGGGCCCGCGCAAAGCACCGCCCGGGCCGGCCGAGCAGGTGGTGCGCCTGCTGTGGTTGCACAGCGCGTGGTGGGATCGGCTGTCAACCGAAGACCACGAACTGCTGCACAGCCTCGATCCCCCGTTGGGCCCCTTGAGCGCCTGGCTCGAACGCTGGCTGGCAGATCACGGCCCGCAGCCCTGGTCGGCACTGGAGCAGGCCCTGGCCGGCGATGCCCTGCTCGAGGCGGCCCGCCGACTCATCGGCCGAGCCACGCCGGACGACGCGCTCGGATTCCAGGACGTGCGGGCCCTGCTCGACCGGCTCCTGGTCGAACGCCTCAAGGCCGAGGAGACCCGCCTGATCGCCCGCGCCGGTCAGGACCCGTTGGCGCTTCAGCGCTACAGGGAAGTGCACGAGCGCCGACGCCGCCTTGAGCAGGCGTCCGCCACCGACAGCACCGGGGTCCGGTGAACCGATCGGCCGGGCCGAAAGCCAGAAGCTTTGACGAATGACCCGGATTGACCGATAATGGAAGGTTATTGAAGCGGCAAGAGTGACAGCAGCACCTCCGGGCCCCGGCCACCCGCGACACGGGTTACCAAGACGGCCACCCTTTTCCCGCAAGGGCTGCAATTCATCCAGGTTCACGCGAGCTTGCCCCTTGAGTCGACGACTGCCGGCCGCATGTGCCGTGTTGCAGCGTCGACTGGTTTCGTTCGTGTTTCTGAAACGGCTGTTCCTGCCTGCTCCGTGGGCGGTTCAGGTGCATGCACGGACCGAAACCCATCGTCCCAGACCATTCGAGGAAACGCATGACCGCCAAGAAAAGTGCCAGCCCCAAGGCCGCCGCCAAGGCCGCAGCCGCTGAACCCGCCGAGAAGAAGAAGCCCTCCAAGCCGGCCGCTGCCGTGAAAGAGGCGCCGGCGAAGGCGGCCGCGCCCAAGGCTGCTGCCAAGTCCGCCGGCACCCGGGCGGCCAAGGCCACCACTGCCACCGCGGAAGCGGCCCCCAAGGGCAAGCGCGGGCGCAAGCCCAAGGCTGAAACCGCAACGGCCAAGAAGGGTCGCCCCGAGCTGGAGGCCGAAGAGGACTTCTCCGACATCGACGCCGACCTGGAAGGCGAGGTCGAGCCCGAAGTCGAGGCGGCCAGCGAGGAAGACGACAAGCCCAAGGCCAAGCCGCTGCGCATGAAGGTCAGCCGCGCCAAGGAGCGCGCGCTGATGCGCGAATTCGGGCTGGACGAGACCACGTTGACCGAGGAAGAGGTCAACAAGCGCCGCACCGAGCTCAAGACCCTCATCAAGATGGGCAAGACGCGCGGCTTCCTCACCCACGCGGAAATCAACGACCACCTGCCCGAGAAGCTGGTCGAGGCCGAGATCATGGACGCCATCGTGTCCATGCTCAACGACATGGGCATCGCCGTCTACGAGCAGGCGCCCGATGCGGCCACCCTGCTGATCGCGGGAGGCACGACCACCACGGCCACCGAAGAGGAAGCCGAGGAAGAGGCCGAGGCCGCCCTGTCGACGGTGGACAGCGAATTCGGCCGCACCACCGACCCGGTGCGCATGTACATGCGCGAGATGGGCACGGTCGAGCTGCTGACCCGCGAGGGCGAGATCGAGATCGCCAAGCGCATCGAAGGCGGCCTGCAGGCGATGATGCTGGCCATCTCGGCGTCGCCCACCACCATCGCGGAAATCCTCTCGCTGGGCGAGAAGATCGCCGCCGGCGAGATGCAGATTTCCGAAGTGGTGGACGGCTTCGTCTCGGATGACGAGGCCGACGACTACGTGGCCGAGGAGGACTTCGACGAGTTCGACGAGGACGATGACGATGACGGCAACGGCGGCTCGAAGGCACTGACGAAGAAACTCGAGGAGCTCAAGTCGGCCGCGCTGGAAAAGTTCACCCGGCTGCGCACCGATTTCGACAAGATGCGCCGAGCCTACGAGAAGGACGGCTACAAGTCGGCCTCGTACAACAAGGCCCAGCAGGCCATCTCCGACGAGCTGATGACCATCCGCTTCACGGTCAAGACCATCGAGAAGCTGTGCGACATCCTGCGCTCGCAGGTGGACGACGTGCGCCGCTACGAGCGCGAGATCCGCAAGATCGCCGTGGACAAGTGCGGCATGCCGCAGGAGCACTTCATCAAGGTCTTCCCGGCCAACGTGCTGAACCTCAAGTGGGCCGAGAAGGAAGCCTCCGCCGGCAAGCCCTACAGCAACATCCTCGTGCGCAACCTGCCGGCCGTGCAGGAGCTGCAGCAGAAGCTCATCGACATCCAGGCCCGCGCCGTCGTTCCGCTGGAAGATCTCAAGGAGATCAACAAGCGCATGAACGAGGGCGAGGCCGCCTCACGCGAAGCCAAGCGCGAGATGATCGAGGCCAACCTGCGCCTGGTGATCTCCATCGCCAAGAAGTACACCA
>CAZKGD010000020.1:0-42078 GCA_964552215.1 uncultured Caldimonas sp. | reverse complement strand
ATGCGATGCTGCTGGCGCGCGCCCCGGCTCACGATTGAAAGACCTGGCATGACCATCTCCCCCCTCTCGCACGGCCTGCACTTCGAGCTCCTCAAGACCGAAGGCCACGCCCGCCGCGGCCGGCTCACGCTCAACCACGGTGTCGTCGAGACCCCCATCTTCATGCCCGTGGGCACCTACGGCACCGTCAAGGGCGTGATGCCGCGTTCACTCGAAGAGATGGGCGCGCAGATCATCCTGGGCAACACCTTTCACCTGTGGCTGCGCCCGGGGCTGGACATCATCCGCCAGTTCGGCGGCCTGCACCGCTTCGAGGGCTGGACAAAACCCATCCTCACCGACAGCGGCGGCTTCCAGGTGTGGTCGCTGGGCGAGATGCGCAAGATCTCGGAAGAGGGCGTGAAATTCGCCTCGCCCGTGAACGGCGACAAGCTCTTCCTCACGCCCGAGGTGAGCATGCAGGTGCAGCACGCGCTCGACAGCGACATCGTGATGCAGTTCGACGAGTGCACCCCCTACGAGACCAAGGGCCACATCACCACCGAACGCGAGGCCCGCAGCTCGATGGAACTGAGCCTGCGCTGGGCGAAGCGCTGCCGGGCCGAATTCGAGCGCCTGGGCAACCGCAACGCGCTCTTCGGCATCGTGCAAGGCGGCATGTTCGAGCACCTGCGCCAAGAGTCGCTGGAGCAGCTCGTCGAGATGGACCTGCCCGGCTATGCCATCGGCGGCGTCAGCGTGGGCGAGCCCAAGGAGGACATGCTGCGCATCATGGCGCACACCCCGCACCGCCTGCCCGCGGGCAAGCCGCGCTACCTGATGGGCGTGGGCACGCCGGAAGACCTGGTGGACGGCGTGGCCGCTGGCGTGGACATGTTCGACTGCGTGATGCCCACGCGCAATGCGCGCAACGGCCACCTCTTCACCCGCTTTGGCGACCTGAAGATCCGCAACGCACGCCACAAGACCGACGAGCGCCCCATCGACGAGACCTGCAGCTGCTACACCTGCAAGAACTTCAGCCGCGCCTACCTGCACCACCTCGACCGCTGCGGCGAGATGCTCGGCCCCATGCTCACCAGCATCCACAACCTGCACTACTACCTGAACCTGATGCGCGAGGTGCGCGAGTCGCTCGATGCGGGCCGTTTCCAGGCCTTCCGCGAGACCTTCCGCGCCGATCGCCAGCGCGGGGTCTGATCAGACCGTGTGCTGCTCCAGCAGGTAGCTGGCGCCGTCGTATTGCGCCAGCACCTCGGTGAGCCAGGGCAGCACCTCGGCAAGCATGTCGTGCAGCACCCAGGGCGGGTTGATCACGAACAGACCGCTGCCCAGCAGACCGTAGCCGGCTTCCACCGGACGGGCCACCGTCATGCGCACATGCAGCCAGCCCTTGGGCGCCACCCCCTTGAGCCGCTGGGGCAGTTGCTGTGATTCCAGGCGCGGCAGCTGCGGATACCACACCATGTAGACCCCCTCGGCAAAGCGCTGCACGGCCTCACGCATGGCCGCAACCACCTTGCCGTAGTCGGCCTTCAGCTCGTAGGGCGGGTCCATGAGCACGGCGGCACGGCGCGAGGGCGGAGGCAGCTGGCTCTTCAGGGCGGCAAACCCGTCGGCCGCATGCACTTCGATGTGCGGCTGGCCGCCGAAGCTGCGCGCCAGCGCACGGTGATCCGTGGGGTGCAGCTCGTACAGGCGCAGCCGGTCCTGCGGCCGCATCAGGGCGCGTGCGAACTCCGGCGACCCAGGGTAGTGCTTGAGCACCCCGCCGGGGTTGTGCTGCCGGACCACCTCGACATAGTCGTCCACCGCTGGCGGCAGGTCGTCGCGCTCGACGAGGCGGCCGATGCCGTCGAGATATTCGGCATGCTGCTGGGCGTGGCGGCTGTGCAGGGCGTAACCGCCGGCGCCCGCATGGGTGTCGATCAGCCAGTAGGGCTTGTCCTTTTCGCCCAGGTAGCGCAGCACCTGGGTGAGCACCAGGTGCTTGAGGACATCGGCGTGGTTGCCCGCGTGGAAGGCATGGCGGTAGGCGAGCATGGTGGTGTGAGGCCGGCAAAGGCCCCACTGTAGCGCCTCAGGCTTGCACGGCCAGCAATCGCCCCACCCGCTCGCGCAGGTCGGCCGGGCTCACGTCCTGCGGGGCCACGGCCTCGCCGGCCACCAGACCCACACGGCTGAAGAGGCCGCGCCGGAAGGGCCGCACCATGGCCTGGCCCTCCTCCACCCGCGAGAAGAAAGAGCCCCAGAGGTTGCGCAGCGCGATCGGCACCACCGGCACCGCCTGGCGTTCCAGGATCTTCATGATGCCGCCCTTGAACTCCTGCAACTGCCCGTCGCGGGTGATGGCGCCTTCGGGGAAGATGCACAGGAGCTGCCCTTGCGCGAGCACCTCGGCGGCGCGTTCGAAGGCGCGCTCGTAGGTGGCCGGGTCCTCCTTCTGCGGTGCGATGGGAATGGCCCGCGCCAGCTTGAAGAGCCAGCCCAGCACCGGCAGCTTGAAGATGCGGTGGTCCATGATGAAGACGATGGGCCGCGGGCTGGCGGCCATCAGCAGGATGGCATCGACGAAGCTCACGTGGTTGCTCACCAGGATGGCCGGCCCGCGCACCGGAATGTGCTCGTCGCCGCGCACCTGGAAGCGGTAGACCAGGCGCGAGGCGAGGAAGGCCACGAAGCGCAGCAGGTACTCGGGCACCAGCAGGAAGATGTAGAAGCCCACCACCACGTTGAGCAGGCCCATCACGAGGAAGACCTCCGGGATGCTCAGGCCCAAGTGCAGCAAGGCGCCGGCGATGAGGGCGCTGGCCACCATGAACAGCGCATTGAGGATGTTGTTGGCCGCGATGATGCGCGCGCGGTGGCTGGCGGGTGAGCGCAGCTGGATCAGCGCGTACATCGGCACGCTGTAGATGCCGGCGCTGAAGGCCAGCAGCGTGAGGTCGGCCATCACGCGCCAGTGCGCCGGCTCGGCCACGAAGCTGAGCAGGGTGTGTTCGGTGGTGCCGGCCTGCAGGCCGCGCGAGGCCAGGTAGAGGTCGATCGCGAACACGCTCATGCCGATGGCGCCCACCGGCACCAGGCCGATCTCGACGTGGCGGCGCGAGAGCGTCTCGCACAAGAGCGAGCCCACCGCGATGCCGATGGAGAACACCACCAGCAGCAGCGAGGCCACCTGCTCGTTGCCGTGCAGCACGTCCTTCGCGAAAGACGGGAACTGCGACATCAGCACCGCGCCGATGAACCACATCCAGGAGATGCCGAGGATGGAGCGGAACACGGTCTTGCTTTCGCCGGCGAGCTTGAGGTTGCGCCAGGTTTCGCTCACCGGATTCCAGTTGATCTTCAGGCCCGGGTCGGTGGCCGGCGTGGCCGGTACCTTCAGCGAGGTGAGCCAGCCCAGCACCGCCAGCGCCAGGCAGGCCCAGGCCGTCCAGCGCGCGCCCACCTCGGGCAGGGCGATCAGCAGGCCGCCGGCCACATTGCCCAGCAGGATGGCCACGAAGGTGCCCATCTCGACCATGCCGTTGCCGCCGGTGAGCTCGCGCTCGTTCAGGTGCTGGGGCAGGTAGGCGTACTTCACCGGCCCGAACACGGTGGACTGCAGACCCATGAAGAAGATGCAGGCCAGCAGCAGCGCCGAGTCCTGGCGATGGAAGCCCCAGGCCGCCAGCGCCATGATGGCCACCTCCCAGAGCTTGAGGTAGCGGATCAGCGCGGCCTTGTCGAACTTGTCGGCGAGCTGGCCGCTGGTGGCCGAGAACAGCAGGTAGGGCAGGATGAAGAGTGCACCGATCACCAGGCCGGCCAGCGAGGACGGCAGCCAGCTCACCTGGAGCTGGTAGGTCACCATCACGGTGAAGGCGAACTTGTAGAGGTTGTCGTTGCCCGCGCCGAGGAACTGGGTCCAGAAGAAGGGCGCGAAGCGCCGCTGGCCCAGCAGCGCGAACTGGCTCGGATGAGCGGCTTCAGGGGTCAGGCTCAAGGGCTCCTCCATCGGCACTTCAGGCGCCGAGACTCAGAACAGGCCGCGCGCCTTCAACGCGGCGAGCTGGTCTTCGCTGAGCCCCACCTCGCGCAGCACAGCCTCGGTGTCTTCGCCCAGGGTGGGCGCTCGGCGCGTGATGGCGCCGGGCGTGCGCGAGAGCTTGGGCACGATGCCCGGCACCTCCAGCGTCAGGCCGTCGACCGTGGTGACGGCTTCGATCATGCCGCGCGCACGGTAGTGCGGGTCGTCGGCGATGTCGCGGGCGGTGTAGATGCGCCCGGCGGGCACCTGGGCGGCGTTCAGCACGTCGAGCACCTCGGCCACGGTGCGCGCCGCCGTCCAGGCGCCGATGGCGGCATCGATCTCGGCCACGCGTTTCACGCGGCCCACGTTGTCGGCCAGCGTGGGGTCCTGGCCCAGGTCGTCTCGGCCGATGGCATTCATCAGGCGCTTGAAGATGGAGTCGCCGTTGCCGGCCACCAGCACCCAGCCGTCGGCGCAGGCGTAGGCGTTGCTGGGCGCGATGCCGGGCAGGGCCGACCCGGCCGGCTCGCGCACCACGCCGAAGGCGCTGTACTCGGGCAGCAGGCTTTCCATCACGTTGAAGACACTTTCGTACAGGGCCACGTCGATCACCTGGCCGCGGCCCGAACGGTGCCGCTCCTGCAGCGCCATCAGCACACCGATCACCCCATGCAGCGAGGCCAGGGTGTCGCCAATGCTCACGCCCACACGCACCGGCACGCGGCCGGGCTCGGCGGTGAGGTGGCGCAGGCCGCCCATGGCTTCGGCCACCACGCCGAAGCCGGGGCGGTCCTTGTAGGGGCCGCTCTGGCCGTAGCCACTGATGCGCAGCATCACAAGGCCCGGGTTGGTGCGCGAGAGCTCTTCGTAGCCCAGGCCCCACTTTTCCATCATGCCGGGCTTGAAGTTCTCGATGAGCACGTCGGCCTCGTCGGCCAGGCGGCGCACGATGTCGCGGTCGGGCGGCTCGCGCAAATCGAGCACCACGCTCTTCTTGTTGCGCGACTGCACCTGCCACCACACGCTGGTGCCGTTGTGCAGCAATCGCCACTGGCGCAGCGGATCGCCGCTGCCCGGGGGTTCGATCTTGATCACCTCGGCGCCAAAGTCGGCCAGTGTCTTGGCGGCGAAGGGGCCGGCGATGAGCTGGCCGAGTTCGAGGACCTTGAGGCCGGCCAGCGGGCCGTGGGAGGCGGGCGTCGTGTTCATCGGGAAGCGGGTGAGGTGATCGTGGGCATGCCGCGCTCGCGCAGGTCGGCGCAATGGTCGCGCGAGGGTTGGGCCTGGGCGGGGCGGCGTTCGTCGAAGCCTTCCGGTGCGGGTTGGCCTTCGGGGACGAAGGCCGTGCTGCGCACGGCCAGGCTGGGCGCATGGCGCGGCAGGTGCAGCGGCACGCCGGTGGCGCGCGAGGCGTGCATCGCGCCGGTGAGCAGCAGCACGACAGCCTCGGAGGAGGCGCCGTGCGCCGAGGCCGCGATGGTGGCGGCCAGGGCGTCATCGCGGGCGATCTGCATGCGGGCCATCGCGGGCAGTTGTGCCTCGGGCACCAGGCCGCAATGGCCGTCGCGCACGGCGTCCACCAGCCGTTCGCGGGCCGACGCCGGCACGGTGTCGTCCCACCGGGCCTGGCCCATCGCGGCGCGCAGTTCGGCGCGCGGCAGGTTGCCGCCCTGCACGGGCACACCGGCCCGCACGGCCGCCATCACCACCGGGCCGTAGGCGGCCCAGGGCCAGGCGGGTTCGTGCCAGGCCAGCGCCTCGCGCACCTGCGCTTCGCCCGCGTCGCGCGGCAGGCCTCGGGTGTGGCGGCCGCGTTCGGCCATTTCCAGCACCAGGGCCTGCAACCGGCCTTGCGCGGCTTGCTCGCTCACGATCTGCGCCGCCTGGCGCTGGTGATCCGGCTGGTCGTGCAGTTCGCCCAGCAGCCAGGCCGTCTGGGCCCCGGCCGGGACACACGCGATCAGCAACAGGGTGGCCAGGAATCGCTTCATGCCGGCATCTTAGAACCGACGCCGGCCATGGCGCGGCGCAGGGCGTCGATCGCAAACCGCACCTTGGCGGGCTGGGTGTCGCGCTGCGGCGTGAGCGCGTACATGCCCAGCGGCGGCGGGCGCCAGTGCGTCAGCAGGGGCACGAGGCGGCCCGCCTTCAGCGAGTCTTCCACGTCGAGATCGCCCATCACCGCCAGGCCCAGGCCGGCCTCGCACATCTGCTGCAGCGACAGCTGGTTGTTGCTGGTCACCCGCGCCTCCACCCGCAGGCGCTCCACCGCCCCGCCGGGGCCGTGCAGCTCCAGCATCGCCCCCAGGCTGCCGCCGGCGGTGCGCAGCCAGTCGTGGGCCAGCAGCTCGGCCGGCGCGGCGGGCACACCGCGCGCGGCCAGGTAGGCGGGGGCGGCGCACACGGTGAGCGGCATCTCGCCCAGGCGGTGCGCCACCCAGGTGGAGTTGGGCAGGCGGCCGAAGCGGATGGCCAGGTCGATGCGCTGCTCGACCAGGTCGATCAGGGTGTCGTCCACCTGCAGGTGCAGTCTCAGCCCAGGGTTGGCCGCCAGCAGCGGGGCCAGCGCCGGGCCCAGGTGTCGCGCGAACCCCACCGGGGAAGACACGCGCAGCTCGCCCACCGGGGCGTCACGCATCTGCGCGAGCTGCTCGCCGGCTCCGCGCGCGGCGGCCAGCATCGCGGCGCAGCCTTCATGGAAACGCTCGCCGGCCACGGTGAGGCGCAATTTGCGCGTGGAGCGTGTGAGCAGGGTCACGCCCATGTCGTGTTCGAGCTGGCGCACCTGCTGGCTCACGGCCGAGGCCGTGGTGCCCAGGACGCGCGCGGCCCCGTTCATCGAGCCCTGCTCGACCACGGTGGCAAACACCGCCATGCGCTTGAGCTGCTCAATCATGAAGTTTTTCTAAACAAATAGAGCTGAAAAGGCAAGCTAGTTTAGTTTTGATTGCGACTTTATCGTTCAGCCCTCACAACCCATCCCCTGCAGAGACCTCATGAAGATCGCCCTGATCGGCCCCACCGGCTTTGTCGGTTCGGCCGTGCTGACCGAAGCCCTGTCTCGTGGCCATGCCGTGACCGCGCTGTCGCGCACCCCTGCCAAGCTGGCGCCGCAGACCGCCCTGACCGTGGTGCAGGCCGACGCCACCGATCCCGCCCAGGTGGCCGCCGCCGTGGCCGGCACCGACGCCGTGGTGAGCGCCTACAACCCGGGGTGGACGCACCCGGCCATCCACGACGAATTCCTGCGCGGCACGCGCGCCATCTTCGAGGGTGTGAAACGCGCGGGCGTGAGGCGCCTGCTGGTGGTGGGCGGCGCGGGCAGCCTTCATGTGGCGCCTGGCGTGCAGTTGGTGGACACGCCCAGCTTCCCCGCCGAGTGGAAGCAGGGCGCGCTGGCTGCGCGTGAAGCGCTCAACCTGATCCGCCAGGAAACGGCGCTGGACTGGACTTTCCTCTCGCCGCCTGTCTTCCTGAAGGCCGGCGATCGCACGGGTGCCTATCGCGTGGGCAGCGACGAGGTGCTGATGGCGGGCGACCAGCCGGCCGGCATCTCGGTGGCCGACCTCGCGGTGGCTCTCCTCGACGAGATCGAACATCCGAAGCACCTGCAGCGGCGCTTCACGGTGGCCGAAGCCTGATCCGGGCGAGGATCGGCAAAGCATCACCGACGGGGGTGGTGACCTGGCCGGTTGGCTCAAGTGAAGCGGAAAGCAGCCGACAATGGAGAACGGCCGCCAGGCCGATGCCCTGTTCCGTCTGCACTGGATGCTCACCATGCCCCCCGGCCTCCTGACCCCTCCTTCCGAATTCGCGGACCTCGACGAAGAGGCTCGCTGTGCGGAATGCGCCCGTCCGGAGCGCCTGAGCTTTCGCTTCAGCTTTGCCTACCAGCCCATCGTCGATGTGCGCTCGCGCGAAGTGTTCGCGCACGAGGCGCTCGTGCGCGGGCCGTCGGGCGAGTCGGCCCTGAGCGTGCTCAGCCAGGTGAACGACGACAACCGCTACCGCTTCGACCAGGCCTGCCGCACCAAGGCCATCAAGACGGCGGCGGAACTCGGCATGCCCTCGCGGCTGTCCATCAACTTCCTGCCCAACGCCATCTACCGGCCCGAGCTGTGCATCCGGGCGACGCTGCACGCCGCGCGGGCGCATGCCTTTCCCATCGAACGCATCATCTTCGAGACCGTCGAGGGGGAGCAGGTCGATGACGGCAAGTGGCTGTCCGAGGTGCTGCGCGAGTACCAGCGCATCGGATTTCTCACCGCCATCGACGACTTCGGCGCCGGCTATGCGGGGCTGAACCTGCTGGCCGACTTCCAGCCCGATCTCGTCAAGCTCGACATGGGCCTGGTGCGCCACATCGACACGCAACGCCCGCGCCAAGCCATCGTGCGGCACATCGCCGGCCTGTGCAGCGAGCTGGGCATCCAGGTGATCGCCGAGGGCGTGGAAACCGCCGACGAATGCCGCTGCCTGATGGACCTGGGCGTGCACTTGCTGCAGGGGTATCACTTCAGCAAGCCGCAGTTCGAGGCCTGCGTGCATCCCGACGCACTGAGTTGGCCGGACTGACGCCGCCTGGCGTCTGGGCGTATTCAGACGGACGCCACCGACAGCGTGGCCACCACCTCCAGCAGATTGCGCACCTTGAAGGGCTTGAGCAGGATGCGTTGCACGCCCTGCTCGCGCAGCAACGCCACCGTGGCGGTATCGCAGGCGGCTGCCGTCACCGCCACCGGCAGGCTGGTGGCGCAGCGCGTGCGCCCATGACGCACCTGCTGCAGCACCTCCATCCCCTGCAAGCCATCCCCCAGGTCGAGCAGGAGGCCGTCGTAGGCCTGCTTCATCAGCGCTTCCCGGGCCGTGTCATGGCTGCTTGTCTCGTCAATGTCGGCGAGGTCGAGTTCACGCGCCACCAGCACCACGGTGCGACGAAACAGGGCCGAGGGTTCGACCAGCAGCAGGCGGCGCCGGCGCGTCGCCATCATGTCGGCCACCGCGCTCATGCTTCCTCCGTGGCGCGGCCAAGCAGTTCGGCCTGGGCCAGGTCGCGCAGGGCGCGCAGGATGGCCAGGCCGGTGGCATCAAGCTGCCGGGGCTGGTGGTCGATGAGGCACAGGGTGCCCAGGCGATGGCCCTGCGGGGTTTCGAGTGGCGCCCCGGCATAGAAGCGGATGTACGGCTCCCCCAGCACCAGTGGATTGGTCGCAAAGCGCGGATCGGCCAGCGCATCGTCGATGACCATGGGTGCGTCCTGCAGGATGGCATGGGCGCAGAAGGACACGTCCCGCCCGGTTTCGCACACGGCCAGGCCCAGCCTCGCCTTGAACCATTGCCGGTCACGGTCGATGAGCGAGATCAGGGCGATCGGCACATCGAATTCCTGTGCCGCAAAGGCCACGATGCGGTCGAAGCGCGCCTCGGGCGGTGTGTCGAGGATGAGCAAGGCGTGCAGGGCGCGCAGACGATCGTCTTCGCGCACAGGGAGTGCGGCGGCGCAGGGGGTGGGGACGGGCGGCATGGTGGAAAGGTCCGGGCCATCGGGCGTTATCGCTTATCGACCGCAATCTTCCCGGCTTGAGGCCGCCCGCATCAGCGCAGGAAACCCTCCAGGACATTGACCACATTCACGCCAACCTCGGCCACCGCATAGCCCCCTTCCATCGTGAAGACGGTGGGCAGGCCCAGGCCGGCCAGCGTGCGGCCGACCGCGAGGTAGTCGGCGCTGCCCAGCGCGAACTTTGAGATCGGATCGCCCTCGAATGTGTCCACGCCCAGAGCCACCACCACCGCCTGGGGTGCGAAACGGGTGACCGCCTCCAGCGCCTGGTCGAGGGTGCGCCGCCAGGTGATGGCATCGGTGCCGGCCGGCAGCGGCAGGTTGAGGTTGGCACCCTGCCCTTCGCCCTCGCCGCGTTCGTCGGCATGGCCCAGGAAGAAGGGGTACTCGGTGCGCGGGTCGCCGTGGAGGGACACGGTGAGCACGTCGCCGCGGCCGTAGAAGAGCGTCTGCGTGCCGTTGCCGTGGTGGTAGTCGATGTCGAGCACGGCCACGCGCGTGCAGCCGCCCTCGTGCAGGGCCTGGGCGGCCAGCGCGGCATTGTTGAGGAAGCAGTAGCCCCCGAAGAAGTCGGGCCCCGCGTGGTGGCCGGGAGGCCGCGTGAGCGCAAAGGCGACACGCGGGCCCTCAGGGGCCAGCACCGCACGCGCCGCGTCGATCGCGCAGGCCGCGCCACCGCGTGCCGCCGCCCAGCTGCCACCCATGAGCGGCGTGCCGGCGTCGAAGGAATACAGGCCCAGGCGTGCCGCGAAGTTGGCCGGCTCGACGTCGTGCCGGAAGCCGCGCACCGGCCACACCGACGGCAGCACGTCGAGTTCGGCGTTGGCCGCATCCAGCGCAATCCATTCTTCCCAGGCCTGGGCCAGGAAATCGAGGTAACGGGGTGCATGCACCCGGCGCAGCAGGGCGTCGTCCAGCGGGCCGGGTTCGCGCAGCGTGCCTACCGGGCGGCGCTGCAGTTCAGCCATCACGTGGTGCAGCCGCGCCGGGCTTTCATGGCAGGGCACCAGGCGGCCGCGGAACATCTCCTGGCGGGGCTGGTGCAGGGCGTGGTCGGGGTTGTGGAAGATGAGCATGGGTGGACCCTACATCGGATGGCGTCTGAACGTCGCCTCAGCGCAGCGACTGCCGCTCGGCCCGCAGGTAGGGCCGGTCGATCTGCTCGGCCAGGCGCGCCCGGTCGCCCGCGCTCACGCCGCAAGCCGCGAAGTGCGCCTGCCAGCCCTCCACCACCTGGGCCACCTCGCGGGCCAGCGCTTCGGCCTCCCGGCGGCGCAGGCCGAAGGCGGTGTGCTCGGACAAGGCGTTGTCCATGCTGGCGTCCAGCCCCTGCGCGCCCACGCGGAACTGCTGGTAGCCCAGGGCCTGGCCGGCGGGCAGCACGTCATAGGCGGGTGCCAGCGCGTAGTGGCGGCCCTCGGCCAGCAGGGCATGGTTCTTCTCGTGGTCGTCGGTGTTGTCGATGAGGATGTTGAAGACCATGCGGCGGAACACCTGGGCGCCGTTGGCCGCGATCTGGTCAGGGTCGCCGCGCCGGCGCAGCAGCAGGGCCAGCTCGGGGTAGCCCGGCTCGCTGGCCGCGGCGCGCAGGGCCACGTGGGCCGACAGCGCATGCCGACGCCGGCCGGCCGCCCGGTCGAAGCGCCGCACCGCCACGGCGTGGCCGTCGGCCAGGGCGATGGGTCGGGTCTCGCAGACCTCGATGCCCGCTGCACGCGCCAGGGTCATCGTGGCGTGTTCGACGAGCGGGCTGTCGTTGGGGTCGCCGGTATCGGCGAACTTGAGCACCCAGGGGTGGCCGTCGATCTCGATCAGGGCCTTGGGCCGCGCGCCACCCAAGGTGGTGCCGGGGGCCACCAGGCGCTTCAGTGTCTCGTCCACCGGCTCACCGGCTTCGATGCGGCGCACCAGCTCGTGCAGGGCCGGCACATCGCCCACCGTGGGCAGCACGGCATGGGGCTGGGGCTCGTAGCGCTGCGCGGACGTGGACACGCCCAGCGCGCCGAAGCGTTCGTCGCCGGCGAAGTAGAGGTACTCCAGGGTCGACAGGCGCGGCGGCTTGTAGAGATGGCGGATCACGCGCTCGCCCCAGCGGTCGGGACGGGCATCGTCCACCGCCCCGGCGGCCGCATCGTTTTCGACCGGCAGGAATTCGCCAGGGCGCAGCGGCAGGTCTTCGCTGAGGGCCAGTCCGTCGGCCAGCCAATCGTCGGCATATTCCAGCGACACCCCGCCGGGGTGGCCCGCGGTGCGCCTCACCAGACGCAGGCGGCCCACCCAGCGCGGCTGGGCCGGGTCGGCCAGCCACCACAGGAAGAGTTCGTCATGGGGCGTGTAGGCGGTCATGCGGCCCCTCCCTTGCGCGGGCGCGAACGGCCTTCGGCCTCGCGGAGGCTGATCAGCAAGGCCCCCTGGTCAAGCGCCGGGTCGGCCAGCTCGGGCAGGGCCTGGACACGGCCCATCAACCACAGGGCGGCGGCATAGACGCCCATGCCCACCCTGGGGTCGCCCTTTTCCAGGCGGGTGACGGTGCTGACCGACACGCCCAGCCGCGCCGCCCAGGCACGCAGCGGCTCGCGCCGGCGCTTGCGGGCCAACGCCAGATGGGCGCCCAGACGCTCCAGGGCCACGCGGGCCTCTGGGGGCAGGAAGTCGTGGTGCTCGGAAGACTTAGGCATGTCATTCATCAGCACAAAACAAGCAAAATGTACTGATTAATGACAATCTCCGCAAGACGAGCCGGCGATGCACCGGCTCAACCCGGCCAGCGCAGCGCCAGGGATTCGGCCCACGCCAGTTGCCGCGCGAGCCAGTCGCGGGTGTGGGCAGCGTTCGGTGTGTCGTCACGCAGCCAGCGGGCATAGGCGGCCAGGAACAGCCCGGTGAGAGCCACCTCTTCGGCTTCGCGCCGCAGCCCGGTGGACGGCAGGCGCGCCACCTCGCGCCACCACTGCACCGTGCGGCTCACGCGCAGGACACCCTGGGCCTGCAGGTGCAGATGGTCGAGCTGCAGCTTGTAGCGCAGCATCGCGGCGCTGAGCAGGCGATGCCGGGCCTGCGCCTGCAGCCAGGCCCACAGGGCCCGCTCCAGGCGGTCGCGCACCGGCAGGTCCCTCCACCCCGGGGCCTCGCCGGCGGCCAGCAGGGCGCGGTCGGCGCGGTCGAACCAGGCCTCGGCCAGCGCGTCCTTGCCGGCATAGTGACGGTGGATCGCCGGCAGGCCCACGCCCAGGGCCTGGGCCAGGTCGTGCAGGTGCAGGGCATCCCAGCCCAGGCCTTCGCCCAGGACGAGGGCCGCATCGAGGATCTGTTCGGCGTCGGGCTGCGAGGGGTCGTCCATGCGGCCACGGTAGCGCGAGGCCGCCGCCTTGTCGATCACCAGGCCTGGACCCGGGGCTCGCGCCTGTCGGACTTCTCCGACAGGCGCGGCTTGCCCGGTCCGACTGCCCCCCACCCCGCGATCGCCGACGATGAACACACCCTCTTCTTCAACCCGACGAAAGGAGCTTCACATGAACTGGGATCGCATCGAAGGCCACTGGAAGCAACTCAAGGGCAAGGTCCGCGAGCAGTGGGGCAAGCTGACCGACGACGACGTGGACGTGGTGGCCGGCCGCCGCGACCAGCTGGCCGGCAAGATCCAGGAACGTTACGGCGTGGCCAAGGACGAGGCCGAGAAGCAGCTGGCGCAATGGGAACGCCGCGTGAGCGACGACTGGTTCGACAGCACGCCGCGCAAGCCGCACTGACCCCTTGCGTGATGTCAGGCTGCAGCCGCTTGCTGCAGCACCGCGATCGACGCCCCCAGCGGGTCGAGCAGCACCCCCATGCGGCCCACGCCGGGGATGTCGGTCGCGTCCATCATGACCTGCGCCCCCAGCGTGCGGGCGCGCGCCAACGTGGCATCGCAGGCCGCCACCGCCACATACGGACACCACAGGGTGGGTGCCTGCGGGTCGGGCATCTTCATCAGGCCGCCCCGGGCCACGCCATCCGGGGTCTTGAGCAGGTGGTAGTGGCCCTGGGGCATGGGCATGGTCTCGCGCCGGTAGCCGAAGACGGTCTCATAGAAGGCCAGCGACTTCGCGTCGTCCTGCGTCCACAACTCGTTCCAGCACCAGTGGCCCACCGGCGCGCGCTCCTGGTCGACAGGGTCATCGTCATGGCTGGCCCACAGCGAGAACACCCCACCCGTGGGATCGGCCAGCGCCGCACCCCGCCCCACCGGGTCGAAGTCCGTGGGCGGCATGAGCACTTTCGCCCCCGCGCTCTCGGCCGCCCTCACGCTCGCGTCCACGTCGGCCACGCTCATGTAGGCCATCCACAGGGCCCCGGGCGCACCTTCGGGCGCTTCGCCGTAGCCACCGATCATGGTGTCGCCGCAGGCGATCATCGGGTAGCTCTGTGCACCGATGGGCAGCACCTCGGTGTGCCAGCCGAACAAGGCTTCATAAAAGGCCCGCGCACGGGGCACGTCACGGGAATGATGCTCGTACCAGACGAACTTGCCGGGAATGCGGGTCATGGCGGCTCCTTGCGTTGCTAGTTTGACGATAGGCGATCCCGCATCCAAAGAACAGGCCGCTCAACGCCCCATCGGGTTCACGCCGAACAACCAGGCATGGGCCCAGAGCACGAACACACCGTAGATGACAAGGCCGCCCAGCACGGCCAGCACGTCGTTCACGGTGGAGCCTTGCGCGTAAGCCTTGGCCGGGCGGCGCTTGACCGCGATGCGGTCGGCCACGGCCCAGGCCAGGAAACCGCCGAAGAGCAGCACATCGGCCAGCATGCCGTTGGCCAGCAGGTGGGCCAGGGCCCAGAACTTGGTGGCCAGCAGCATGGGATGCTTGGCCGCGCGCTGGATGCGCCCGGGCAGGTAGGCTGCCAGCAGCAGCACGAAGACCGGCAGCATCAGCAGCATCGCCACATGGCGCAGGGCCATCGGGGGCGTGTAGAGCACCACCGGCGACTGCCGGGCCAGGCCGTAGCCATAGATGATCAGCACGAAGCCCACCAGCGAGACCAGCGAATACAGGCCCTTCCACGGGCCTTCGCCCAGGCGTGCCATCGTGGCGTCCCGCCAGGGGCGGGCCACGATGGACACCGAGTGGACGCCCAGGAAAAGGATCAGACCAAGGACCAGCAGGCTCATCGGGGACTCCCGTCGTTGCGAGGGCGGCCTTCTCGGCCGCAAAGCCGCGATGCTAGGGAAAAAGCGGTGCGCTGTCTTGCTGACACCGTCATGTCAGCACGATGCGCAGGTTGGCCGTCCCAAATTTGTTTCGCAAGCGGGCCGGTGCTACGCTCACCCGACCTTGAGGAGACCCCGTTTGGAAGCACCTCCCGATGGCGCAGCGCCGGCGCGCGCGGCCCTGTCATCGCCCCTGATGAACGTCCGCGACCGCACGCTGGACCTGTGTGACGGCCTCTCGGCCGAAGACCTGTGCGTGCAGTCCATGCCCGACGCCAGCCCGGCCAAGTGGCACCTGGCCCACACCACCTGGTTCTTCGAGACCGTCGTGCTGCAGCCGCACGCTGCGCACTACCGCGTCTTCGACCCGGCCTACGCCTACCTCTTCAATTCCTACTACGAAGCCCTGGGGCCGCGCCATCCCCGCCCGCAGCGCGGCCTGCTCACACGGCCCACGCTGGCCGAGGTGCTGGCCTACCGCGCCCATGTGGACGAGGCCCTGCAAGGCTTCGCGGCAACGGCCGACGAGGGCCGCTGGCGCGCAGCCGCCCCATTGCTGCAACTGGGCCTGCACCACGAGCAGCAGCACCAGGAACTGCTGCTCACCGACCTGCTGCACCTCTTCTCGCTGAACCCGCTGGAGCCGGCGGTGCGGCCGGCGATGGCCACCGCACCGGCGCCGGCCCGCCCCCTGCAATGGGTGGACGGTCCCAGCGGGATCGTCGCCATCGGCCCTGCGGGCGAGGGCTTTGCCTTTGACAACGAAACCCCGCGCCACGAGGTGCTGCTGCACCCCTTCCAGCTGGCCGATCGGCCGGTGAGCAACGGCGAGATGCTGGCCTTCGTCCGCGACGGGGGCTACCGCAACCCGCGCTGGTGGCTCAGCGACGGTTGGGCGCTGGTGCAGGCCGGCGGCTGGGAGGCCCCGCTGTACTGGCGCGACGCCCACAGCGATCACCCCACCGTGTTCACGCTCGCAGGACGGCAGGCGCTCGACCCCAACGCCCCCGCCTGCCACCTGAGCTTCTACGAGGCGGCCGCCTTCGCGAGCTGGGCGGGCGCACGCTTGCCCACCGAGTTCGAATGGGAGGCTGCCGCGGCCCGGCATCCCGGCCTCGCCGGGCTGTTCGGCCAGGTCTGGCAATGGACCCGCTCGTCCTACGACCCCTATCCGGGCTTCAAGCCCCTGTCGGGCGCCGTGGGTGAGTACAACGGCAAGTTCATGGTGGGCCAGATGGTGCTGCGCGGCAGCAGCCTCGCGACCCCGCCGGCGCATGCCCGCCTGAGCTACCGCAACTTCTTTCCGCCGGCCGCGCGCTGGCAGTTCTCCGGCCTGCGCCTGGCGAGGGATGCATGAACGTGAGTCCTCCATCCATCCCTGTGCGCATGGCCCCCGATCTGCGTGCGCAATTGCTCGGCAGCGCACACGCCTGTGCGCCCACCACCGCGATGGCGACCCCGAGCGACTTCGCCCACGACCTGCTGGCCGCCCTCACCCGCCGGCCCCGCAGCATCTCGCCGAAGTACTTCTACGACACCGCCGGCTCGGCGCTGTTCGACCGCATCTGCGAGCTGCCCGAGTACTACCCCACCCGCACCGAGCTGGCGCTGCTGGACACCTTCGGCGCTGAGATGGCCGAGTGCATCGGTGCCGGGGCCGACCTCGTGGAGTTCGGCGCGGGCTCCAACGTAAAGATCCGCCGCCTGCTGCGCGCGCTGCACGCGCCGCGCCGCTTCATCCCCATCGACATCTCGGCCGAACACCTGATGGGCGCGGCCCAGGCCCTGCAGGACGATCACCCCGGCCTGCAGGTGCGGCCGCTGGCGGCCGATTTCACCCGCCCCTTCGAGCTGCCGCCACCGCTGCCGCTGAACGGCCACGGCAGCGCGCCCCGCGTGGGCTTCTTTCCCGGCTCGTCGCTGGGCAACTTCACGCCCGTCGAGGCACGCGGCTTCCTGCGCCGGGCCTCGGCCCTGCTGCGCGGCGGCGGCCTGCTCATCGGCATCGACCTGGTGAAGGACCCGGCCGTGCTGCACGCGGCTTACAACGACGCGCAAGGCGTGACGGCGGCCTTCAACCTCAACATGCTGGCCCGCGCCAACCGCGAACTCGGCACCGACTTCGACCTGACCGCCTTCGACCACTACGCCTTCTACCAGCCGGTGCACCAGCGCATCGAGATGCACCTCGTGGCGCGACGCGCGCAGCACGTGCACTTGGCCGGGCGTCGCTTCGACTTCGCGGCCGGCGACAGCCTGCACACCGAGTACTCCTACAAGTACACCGTCGAGGGCTTCCGTGCCCTGGCTGCCGAATCGGGCTTCGTGCCCGAGGCCGTGTGGTGCGATCCACAGCGTTTATTCTCGGTGCACTGGCTCAGGAGCACCGCATGAAAGCGATCTGGAACGGCACCGTCATTGCCGAAAGCGACGACACCGTGGTGGTGGAAGGCAACCACTACTTTCCCGAGGCCTCGCTCAGGCGCGAGTACGTGGTGCACAGCAACCACCACACCATGTGCTCGTGGAAGGGGCAGGCGAGCTACTACTCGCTGCTCGTCAACGGCAACCTCAACCCCGACGCCGTCTGGTACTACCCCGACCCCAAGGAAGCCGCCGAACAGATCCGCGGCCGCGTGGCCTTCTGGAAGGGCGTGACCGTCGAGCCCTGAGCCCTGCATGGACGTGGCCCTGACGCGCCACCACCAGCGCCGCCTGCGCGAGGTGTACCGCTCGGCCGGCTGGCCCTGCCACGACAACCTCGAACTCGATTTGCTGGCCGCCGGCCTCCTGTCGCGCCACTTCGGCCCCGAGGGACGCGAAACCTTGCGCGTGACCGAGGCCGGCATCGCCGTGCTGGCCGAGGCCGTCCACGGCCATCGCCGCGCCTACGATGCTCACGGCCTGCTCGTCCAGCGCATGGCCCTGGAGATGCAGCGCTGCGGGCGCATCGCCTGGGCCGAGCTGTCGCTGCGCGCGCGTGTGCCCCATGACGAGGGCGAGCGCTGGGCCCTGGTGCGGCCCGACCTCTACTCGGTGCGCCACACCAGCGTCGAAGCCTACCTGCAGCCCATGGTGCACGAGATCAAGGTGCGCCGCGCCGGCTACCAGTGGCTGAGCTGTGAAACCCACTACGTGATCGCCGCCGGCATCGCCACGCCCGACGAGATCCCGCCGGAGTGCGGCGTGTGGGCCGTGCATGGCCTGACGCCCGAGGCCGGCGTGCAGGACCTGCGTCTCGAACTGCTGCGCCCGGCCCTGCACCGGCCCATGGCCGAGGGCGGCCGCCTGCCCTTCGGCGTGTGGATGGCGCTGGCCCGCGCCACGCCCGTGCTCGCGCCGCTGGACGAAGCCCAGTCCCTGCTAGATTCCATCGACCCCGCTGCCGGCCCCGGATGACCCCATGACAACCGCTCCCGACCGCCCCACCCCTCGTTGGTACTGGGAAGACTTCGCGCCCGGCACCGTGCGCGAGTTCGGCGCCAAGCGCATCGACCGCGAGGAGGTGATCCGCTTCGCTCGCGAATTCGATCCCCAGCCCTTCCATCTCGACGACGCCGTGGCCGCGGCCCATCCGCTGTTTCGCGGCCTGGCCGCCAGCGGCTGGCACACCTGCGCGATGGTGATGCGCATGATGTGCGACGAGTACCTGCTGGACGCCGCCAGCCTGGGCTCGCCGGGGCTCGAGAAACTGCAGTGGCTCAAGCCGCTCTACCCTGGCGACGTGCTGCGCGTGCGCATGGAAACCCTGGAGGCCCGGCCCATGAACAGCAAGCCCCATGTGGGGCTGGTGCGCACGCAGTGGGAGGCCATCGCCCGGCGTCCCTCGGGCGAGGACGCGGTGGTGCTGCGCATGGAGGGTTGGGGCATGTTCCAGCGCCGCGACGTGGTCGCGCCGGACGCGCCCTGATCAGAAGCCGAGGGACGCCAGCAGGTCGTCGACCTCGCCCTGCTTGAGGGCCTTGTCGGGCACCTGGGGTCCGGCGAGGTCCTGGCTGGTGGGCACGCTCGGGGGGGTGCCCCGGTCCGCCGATGCGGCGGGCGCCGCGCCCTGCAACTGCTCCGGTGCGCTGGCCACCAGCAGTTCCAGCAGCTGCTGCTCGGTGCGGCTGATGATGTCGATGACCTTCTTGATGACCTGCCCGGACAGATCCTGGAAGTCCTGCGACAGCATGATCTGGCTGAGGATCTCGTTCTGTCCGTCGGCAAAGCCGGCGGCGCGGTCAGCATAGCCGGCGCACAGCTTCATCATGGCGCGCGCCCGCTCGGGCGACAGATCAGGCGCCTCGGCCAGGCGGCGCAGGCTCTCGGCGAGTTCACGGCCCTGCGTGGCCACCTCGCTGCACTGGGGCTTGGCCTCGTCCACCAGGTTGAGCACCTTGTTGGCCGCGTTCTCGGTCATCTTCCCCACATAGGCCAGGCGCTCGCGGGCATCGGGGATCTCCTCGGCCACCTGGCGCAGTTCCTGGCCGGCCCCCAGGGCCATCATGGCCTCGTGCAGCTGGCGGGTGATGCGACCCAGCCAAGTGAAGGCTTCGTCCTTGGAGATGGTGAGGTGGGTTCCGGTGTCAGGGTGCATGGGTCGGGGTCGAAGCGGAGCGGAGCGGGGGCAGCCCATTCTGCCCAAAGGCGCTTGCCACACCCTGAAACGGGAACCCAACCTTGCACCGTCGTGGGATATCTCACGTCCGTGGACGTCCCGGCGAGACCGCAATGCACGGCCGGGCTGCGATACAGTGCGAACGCAGGCCGGCCGCCGGCCACGGGGTGTCCCATGTCGATCACGTCTTTGCTCCGGCCGGGGTGGTACGCCCTGGCCCTTCTTCCCCTCGGCGTTGCCGCCGCCGAGATGGCCTGGGACGCCCAGGGCGGCGCCAGCGTGGTGACCAGCGTCGCGGCCAAGTCGGAGCACGAGGCCTGCGCCCGCCTGGGAGCCAAGGAACGCGTCGTCTGGGCGTTCGTGGCCCAAGGTCCGGTGGACTTCAGCCTGCGCGATGCGCGCACCCGCGAAGTCGTGCGCGGCTCCGCGCAAAGCGGCGTGCGGGAAGCACGCGATGCTTTGGAAAGCCCGCGCGCCCAGGTCTACTGCTGGGCCTGGGCCAATCGCGGCACATCGGAAGTCCAGGTGTCCTTGCAGTTGCGCAAGCGCTGAGGCCATGCCCGTCGATCCCGCCCTGCGATCCCTGCACATCGATCTGCCGGCACGCCCGGACGTGCTGGTACAACTCTCGCTCATGCTGGCCGAGGAAGATGTGAACTTCAAGGCCATGGGCAGCCTGATCGAGGGCGACATGGCCCTGGCGGCCGGCGTACTGAAGGCCCTGAACGCGCCCATCTACGGCCTGCGCCAGCAGGTACGCACCGTGCAGCAGGCGCTGCAGTACCTCGGCAGCAGCCAGGTGGCGGCTATCGCCTACGAGATGGCGCTGCGCTCGGTCTTTCCGTCCACCCCCGAGCTGGACGCGATGTGGTTCCGCGCCAATCGGCGCGGCCTGCTCATGGGCCTGATGGCGCGCCAGCTCGGCCTGCCCGCTTTCGTGGCGCATTCCGCGGGCCTCTTCGAGGAATGCGGCAAGGCGGTGATGCTGCGGCATGCGCCGCAGCGTTATGGCCCCATGCTGCAGGCCGCGGCCTCGGACGACCTGCTGGCCCTGCAGGAGATGCAGGCCTTCGGCGTGAGCCACGACGCCCTGGGCGCCGCGATGTGCGAAACCTGGATGCTCGACCCGGCCGCCGTCACCTGCGTGCGCTACCACGTGGCGGTGCACAGCGGCGGCACCTGGCCCGACAAACCCGAGGCGCGCCCGCTGTGCGCCCTCTCCACGGTGGCCAACTACATGCTGCGCGCCCCCGACATGGTAGATTCCGCAGTGCAGGCTACCGCAGCATTGGCTCCACTCGACGAATCGGCCTTCATGCAGGTTGTTCGCGAAGTGCAAACTGTCATGTCCACCCGCAATTGAACTGCATAGCGGAATTAAGGTCTGCAGGTTGAGCCTTGAGCGACAGTCTTTCAGGAGAAATCCGGGTGTGCGCCGGCCAGGGCTGATGCCATCCTCGACCTCTCTCGCACTCGAGGTGATTCCATGAAACGTCGACAAGTTCTGCAAGCCCTGGGCGGCTCCGCCGTGGCCCTGGGCGTGAGCCCCTGGGCCCGCGCCCAGGCCTACCCCAGCCGCCCGATCACCCTGATGATCGCCTTCCCGGCCGGCGGCCCCACCGACATCACGATGCGCGTGCTGGCGGAAAACGCCTCCAAGATCCTCGGCCAGACGGTCGTGATCGAAAACCGCTCCGGCGCCGGCGGCACGCTGCCCGCCCAGGCCCTGCAGACCGCCAAGCCCGACGGCTACACGCTGGCGCAGATCCCGCTGGGCGTCTTCCGCCTGCCCTACACCACCAAGATCAACTGGGACCCGGTCAAGGACATCTCCTACATCCTGTGCGTCACCGGCTATGCCTTCGGTGTGGTGGTGCCGGCCGACTCGCCCTTCAAGGAGTGGAAGGATTTCGTGGCCTACGCGAAGGCCAACCCCGGCAAGCTGAACTACGGCTCCACCGGTGCGCTGACCAGCCCGCACCTGACGATGGAGGAGATCGCGCAGAAGCTGGGCATCCAGCTCAACCACATCCCCTACCGCGGCAGTGCCCCGCTGATGCAGGACCTGCTGGGCGGCCAGCTGATGGCCGGCGCCGACTCCACCGGCTTTGCCCCGCACGTCGAGGCCGGCAAGCTGCGCCTGCTCAACACCTGGGGCGCCAAGCGCCTGGCCCGCTTCCCCAACACGCCCACGCTGATGGAGCTGGGCCTGGGCATCGTGCAGGCCTCGCCCTACGGCATCGGCGGCCCCAGGGGCATGGACCCAGGCCTCATCAAGGCCGTCCACGACGCCTTCAAGCAGGCCATGGAAATGCCCAACCACGTGGAAGTGCTGGCCAAGTACGACCAGGAACTGCTCTACATGAACTCGGCCCAGTACACCCGCTTCGCCGAGGAGACCTTCGCCAAGGAGAAGGCCCTGGTCGAGAAGCTGGGGCTGGCCAAGCCGACCTGAGCCCGCGGCCGTGGGCCTGAGGCCGTGGCTGCTGGTCTTGTGCCGGGGCGCGCCGGTGCCCGCCCTGGCTTGTCAGCTGGCTCGAAGCAAAAAGCGAAAGGTTGCACCCGCGCCGTCGACATCGTCCAGTGCGATGTCGCTGTCGTGCAGTTGCAGGATGCGCCGCACGATCAGGAGACCCAGGCCGCCGGCCACCTCGGGTCCGTAGCGCCAGCCATCGCGGGCAGCCGGCCGCGTGAACAGGATGTCCCGAAGGGCTTTCGGAACGCCGGGCCCCTGGTCCAGCACCATCACCTCGACCGCATCGTCGCGGCCACGCAAGCGCACCGTGATCACCCCGCCAGGGGGTGAGTGCTGGATGGCGTTGTGCAGCAGGTTGGTCAGCACGCGCTCGATCATGCCGAGGTCGGCCTGGACTGCGGGCAGCGAACTCGCGATGTCGGCCACCAGGCGCTGCTGGCGCGAGTCCACCGCCAGCTCGAACTTCTGGAACACATCCTGGACCAGCTCGGTGAGCGAGAACGCCTCGCGGTTCGGCTTGATGCCGCCATGCTCGAGCCGTGCGAGTTCGAACAGGGACTGTGCCAGCGCGCCCACCTTTCGGCTTTGGCCCAGAGCGATATCGAGATAGCGGCGACGTTCGGCCGCCGACAAGGTCTCGTCTTTGAGCCTGAGCGTCTCAAGGTAGCCGTGCAGCGACGTCAACGGCGTGCGCAGGTCGTGCGAGATGTTGGCGACCATCTCGCGGCGCTCCTGGTCCCGCAGGCTCAGCGCATGCCATTGCTCGGCGATGCGCCGGGTCATCTGCGAGAACGCCTGGCGCAGTTGATGGATATCGTCGTGCGGCGGCCCTTCACCTGTCGGTATCGGTTGCGGTGGTGTGGATCCGCTGTCCTTGGTTTCAAAGCCCCGCACGTCTGCGGTCAGTTCGCGCAATGGCCGTGTGATCCAGTGCAAGGCAATAAAGGCGGCGACCAGGCCCAAGGCGATCACCAGCATCATCGACCACAGGGTGGTGCGCAAGACGCCATCGCCGATCAGCTCACGCGCAAGGCTCTCATGCGCCTCACCGATGAGGACCACGTAAACCCAGCCGTATTGCCGGCCTTGGGCCGTCAACGGGGCAGCGCTGAAGACCTTGCGTGCCTGCGGGCTTCGGGGATCGTCGCCCAGCACGGGCAGGCGGTCACCCGCCATCAGCGCCTGCAAGGGCTGCACATCGACCCGGTCACGGCGTAACCGGTCGGGCGCGGCTGCATGGGCCGCGATGCGACCGTCGGCATGCAACAGGTAGACCTCGACACTGGGGTTGACCTGCATCAGCATGCCGAACAGAGCGTTCACGGCGCTCGGATCAAATCCCTGCGGCGACAACATGGATTGGTTGTTCTCCGCGATCTGGCGCGCCAGGTTCAGCGACAGGCGCTGAATGGCTTCCTGGGCCTGCAAATCGCCCGCACGCATCTGCAGCGAAATCGAGGCCGCGCCGCAAACGATCAGGAGCAGAGCCACCAGCACGCTCAGCCGCTGCGTCAATGACAGGCGCCGCATCATCCGGTCGACTCCCTGGTGTTGCCGAACTTGTAGCCACGCCCCCACACCGTCAGGATGCGGCAGGGACGGGCAGGATCGGCCTCGATCTTCAAGCGAAGGCGGTTGATGTGCGTGTTGACCGTGTGTTCGTAGCCCTCGTGCCGGTAGCCCCAGACCTGATTGAGCAGCTCAATGCGAGAAAAGACCTTGCCCGGGTGGCGCGTGAAGAAGTAAAGCAGATCGAACTCGCGCGGGGTGAGCTCGACCGGGTGACCCTCCAGGTGGATCTCACGCGCCAGGGGGTCGATGCGCAGGCCATCGATCTCCAGCGTTCCGGCGTCGAGTTTGGCGTTTCTCGCAAGGGCATCGGTGCGCCGCAGCAGGGCCCGCACCCGCGCGACAAGCTCGAGCACCGAGAAGGGCTTGGCGAGGTAGTCGTCCGCGCCCAGCTCCAGCCCGAGGATCCGGTGGACCTCGCTCGAGCGGGCGCTGGTGATGATGATGGGCGTGTAGCGCGCCATGGCCCGTGCGCGGCGACAGATCTCCAGACCATCGACGCCTGGCAGCATCAGATCCAGCACCAGCGCATCCCAGTTGCCCCGTTCCAGCAGGGCTGCGCCGGCCTCGCCATCTGCCGCGTGTTCGACGGCAAAGCCCTCATCGCCCAGGTGCATGCGCAGCAGGTCGGCGATGTGCACATCGTCCTCGACGAGGAGGATTCTTTTGGCAGTGGTCATGAGGGTCGATTGTCAGAGCGGGCCACGCCCCAAGACTTCACATTTTTTTGAATGTTTGGAGAGGACTTGGCGAGCACCGCAAGGGCAAATTCGTCCGGGTGCCACAGGCATCGGCCAACGGCTTGCAAGGAAGCCAGTCGATCCATCTGGCATCAATCCCTCAACCCATTCTGGAGCCAGGCCCATGCAACAACCATCCATCCTTCTGCTCTCGGCCATCGCGGCGTTGGCAAGCACCAGCGCGGCGTCTCAGCCCCCCGTCGACCCCGCAGTGTTCCTCGATCAGTTCGAAGCCACCTTCGGCAAGTTCGAGGGCTATCGACGCTCGGGCGCCAAAGGGATCTGCGCCGTTGGCGAGTTCGTGGGGACGCCCGAGGCCCGTGGTTTGTCGGTGGCATCCGTCTTCAGCGGCAGTCCGGTCCCTGCGATCATCCGTTTCTCGGTGGGTGGTGCCAATCCGAAAGCGGCCGACAACACCAAGTCGCAGCGCAATCTGGCCATTCAGTTCGACCTGCCGGGCGGCGAGCAATGGCAGATGGGCAACATCTCGGCACCCGTGTTCGGCGCGTCGTCGCCGCAGCAGTTTCTGGGCCGCCTGGCATCGCTGCAACCCGATCCGTCCACGAAGATGCCCGACCCGGCCAAGGTGAAAGCCTTTGCCGATGCGAACCCGGAGGTGCTGCTGCAGGGACGCTACTTCGCCTCGCAGCCCGTGCCCGCCAGTTTCGGCGCAGTCAACTATTGGGGCGTTCATGCGTTCGGCTTTGTCAACGCCAGCGGCACCACGCAGTTCGGCAAATGGGTCTTCGAGCCCGTGGGGGGTGTCCAGGGATTGACCGACGACGAGGCCAAGTCGAAAGGCCCGAGCTTCCTGTTCGACGACCTGCGACAGCGGGTGAAGGAAGGCAAGGTCGCGTTCAACTTCAACCTGGAGCTGGCGCAGCCCGGCGACAGGATCGACAGCGCCACCGTCCCGCTGCCCGAGGGCCGCAAGAAGGTGAACCTCGGCGTGCTCAGGGTCTCCTCGGTGTCGGAGGATGCCGGCGGCGCCTGCCTGACGATCACCTACAACCCAATGGTCTACCCCAAGGGCATTCAGCCCTCGGCCGACCCGATGATCGCTGCCCGCGCAGCCCCTTATGCGGTCGGCCTGGGTCGTCGGCTGGGCGAAGGCGCCAAGCAGCAGTAGAAGGCGCCGATCACAGGGGCTTCGGCAGGCCGGAGGGTCACCCCGCCCAAACGCCCATCAATCAGTCACCTCCGCTCGGGGAAGCCACATAGCTCCCCGACTTGCCCCCGTGCTTCTCCAGCACGCGCACGCCGCCCATGGTCATGCCGCGGTCCACGGCCTTGCACATGTCGTAGATGGTGAGCAGGCCCACCTGCACGGCCGTGAGGGCCTCCATCTCCACCCCCGTGCGGCCCAGCGTTTCCACCTGGGCGCGGCAGCGCACGCGCGAGGCGGCGGCGTCCACCTCGAAGTCCACCGCCACACGCGTGATGGGCAGCGGGTGGCACAGGGGGATGAGGTCGGCGGTGCGTTTGGCGCCCTGGATGGCGGCGATGCGGGCGATGCCCAGTACGTCGCCCTTCTTGGCCGTGCCGGCCACGATGGCCTGCAGGGTCGCGGGCAGCATGTCGATGTGGCCTTCGGCCACGGCCACGCGGTGGGTCTCGGCCTTGGCCGCCACGTCCACCATGTGGGCCTGGCCCTGGGCGTCGAAATGCGTGAGGCCACCGGCCGGCGGGGTCGAGGAAGTCGTGCTCATGATCGGTGCATGATAGCGAGGCCCGCGCCGCTTGTTTCAGGGCTGTAAAGGTGCTGAACTCGCCCCGGGCCCCGGCATCCAACCGGCTGCCTCCATGCACAGGGCCTGGCGCCCTGGTAACGTTCCTTCCATGCACCCAGCCTCTTCCCGCACGCGGCGCCTGAGCTGCCTCGCCTTGTCCCTTTCGCTCGCCCTGGGCGCCCTGGGGCCGGCCGCGGCGCAGTCCACACCGCCTGCCCCCCCCAGCCTGCCGGCGCTGGGCGACACCGTCTCGGCCGACTTCAGCCCGGCGGCCGAACGGCAACTCGGCGAACGCATCATGCAGGTGATCCGGCGCGACCCGGCCTACCTCGACGACCTGGTGCTGCAGGACTACCTGCTTTCGCTGTGGCGCCCGCTGCTGTCGGCCGGGCGGGCGCGCGGCGATCTCTCCGCAGAGCTTGCCGATCGCTTCGCCTGGGAGGCCTTCCTCGTGCGCGACCGCTCGGTCAACGCCTTCGCCCTGCCGGGCGGCTACGTCGGCGTGCACCTGGGCCTGATCGGCATGACCTCCACGGGTGACGAGCTCGCCTCTGTGCTGGCCCACGAATTGGCGCACGTGACGCAGCGCCACATCGCCCGCAGCCTGGCCCAGCAGCGCCAGCAGTCCATGCTGGCCATTGCCTCGATGATCCTGGGCGTGATGGCCGCCAGCCGCAGCCCCGATGCGGCCAGCGCGCTCATCACCGGCGGGCAGGCCGCGGCCTTGCAGGGACAACTCAACTTCTCGCGCGACATGGAACGCGAGGCCGACCGCATCGGCCTGGGCCTGCTCGAAGGGGCGGGGTTTTCGGTGCTCGGCATGCCCAGCATGTTCGAGCGGCTGCAGCAGGTCTCCCGCCTGAACGACAACAACGCCTTCCCCTACCTGCGCAGCCACCCGCTCACCAGCGAGCGCATCGGGGAGGCGCGCGCGCGCACCGGACTCAACGGCGGGCGCACCCCGCCCCTGCCCACGCTCGAACATGCACTGATGCAGGGCCGTGCGCGGGTGCTCATGGATTCCCGCCCCGATGCCACACGAAGCTGGCTCTTGGGAGACGACGAAAACCGCTCGCCAGGGCGAGCAACCGCCTTGCTGCAGGCCAGCACCGAGGCCCATGCGGCCGCATCGCTGCGCGAGTGGCCGCGCATGCGTTCGGCCCTGGCCCGCGCTCAATCTCTGGTGCGAGGCGATGCCCGAGCCACCCGGGCCCTGGCCTTCATCACGGCCGATCTGGCCCTGGCCGAGGGCGACCCGCTGCGCGCCCAGGCCGCGCTCGGGGCCTACCGGCGCGACGGGTCCCGTCTGGCCGAACTGCTGGGCGCCCAGGTCGACCTCGCCCAGCCGGGCGGTGACGACGGCGCCTGGCGACGCGCTGCCGAGGAACTGCAAACCTGGGCCGCGCTGCACCCGCGCGACCACCGTGCCTGGGAAGGGCTGGGCCAAGCCTGGGAACGTCTGGACCAGCCGCTGCGCGCCGTGCGCGCGCAGGCCGAGGCCCGCTACCTGCTGGGCGACCTGCAAGGCGCCATCGACCGCCTGCGCGCCGCCCAGCGCCTGGGCAACCCCCAGGCGGGGTCGGCCGACTTCATCGAGGCCTCGGTGATCGACGTGCGCCTGCGCGAGATCGAGGCCGAATGGCTGCAGCGGCGCCGGGAAGAGATGGGGCGCTGACCGGGGCGTGGGGCGTGAACCGCCTCAGTCGTCCTCGCCGCCGCGCACCACGCGGCGGATGACCTCGGTGGCAAAGCCGCGCGCAGCCAGGAAGCGCATCTGGCGCGCCCGCTCGGTGGCATCGGCGGGGGCGTCGCCGCCGAAACGGCGCGTCCAGACGGCACGGGCGCGTTCGAGTTCGCTGCCTCGCAATTGCTCGACGGCCCCGGCCACCGCCTCGGGTGCGAGGCCGTGCCCTTGCAGTTCCTGGCGGATGCGCGCCGTGCCCAGGCGGGCCGCCTTGCGGTGCAGCACCGATTCGACAAAGCGCTCCTCGCTCAGCCAGCCTGCGGCCTGCAAGGCGTCGAGCACGGCATCGATGTCGTCCGCATCATCGGCGTGCGGCGCCAGCTTGCGCGCCAGCTCCACGCGCGAATGTTCACGCTGGGCCAGGTACTTCAGCGCCCGGCCCTTGAGGGAAAGCTTGGCAAAGCCCACGCCGGATCATTCCTCCAGGGGCACTTCGGCGTCCTTGGCGGCCTTGGCCTTGCCCTTGGCTGCGGCCTTTTCGGGCTTGTCGGCCGCGGCCTTGACAGCACCCGCCAGCAGGGGCACGCCCAGGGCTTCGCGCACCTTGTTCTCGATCTCGAAGGCGAGATCGGGGTTCTCGCGCAGGAACTCGCGGGCGTTGTCCTTGCCCTGGCCGATCTTCTCGCCGTTGTAGGCGTACCAGGCACCGGACTTCTCGAGGATGCGCGCGTTCACGCCCATGTCGATGATCTCGCCCTCGCGCGAGATGCCCTCGCCGTAGAGGATGTCGAACTCGGCCGTCTTGAAGGGGGGCGAGACCTTGTTCTTCACCACCTTCACCTTGGTCTCGTTGCCGATGACCTCCTCGCCCTTCTTGATCGAGCCGATGCGGCGGATGTCCAGGCGCACGGACGAATAGAACTTCAGCGCATTGCCGCCGGTGGTGGTTTCGGGCGAACCGAACATCACGCCGATCTTCATGCGGATCTGGTTGATGAAGATGACCATGCAGTTGGTCTTCTTGATCGTGGCGGTGAGCTTGCGCAGCGCCTGGCTCATCAGGCGGGCCTGCAGGCCGGGCAGGGAGTCGCCCATCTCGCCTTCGATTTCGGCCTTGGGGGTGAGCGCGGCCACCGAGTCGACGATGACGAGGTCGACCGAGCCCGAGCGCACGAGCGCGTCCACGATCTCAAGCGCCTGCTCGCCGGTGTCGGGCTGGCTGATGAGGAGGTCTTGCAGGTTCACGCCCAGCTTTTGCGCGTACTGCACGTCCAGCGCGTGTTCGGCGTCGATGAAGGCGCACACGCCGCCCTGTTTCTGCATCTCGGCCACCACCTGCAGCGTGAGCGTGGTCTTGCCCGAGGATTCGGGGCCGTAGATCTCGACCACGCGGCCGCGCGGCAGGCCGCCCACGCCCAGCGCGATGTCCAGGCCCAGGGAGCCGGTGGACACGACCTGGATGTCCTCGATGACCTCGCCTTCGCCCAGGCGCATGATCGAGCCCTTGCCGAACTGCTTTTCGATCTGGGCCAGCGCGGCCTGCAGGGCCTTGGCTTTTTCGGTGTTCAGGGCCTTGACGGGTGCGTCCACGGGAATCTCCTTGAGGGTCAATGGGTGGGTGTCGTTTGCCGCCTGTCGTTAAGCACAGGCTGGATGCATGAACAGTATTTTGGTGGGCTTGTACTTTCCCGTAAACCATTTTTTTGGTCAGTTTGACTTACTATTTGGGCATGCAAACCGCCCCGCCCCATGACGCCTGGCGCCAGACCCACCTGGGCCGGCTGCTGGGCCATGCCCTGCGACGCTTCGACGCCCGGGTGCTCGACCTGATGGCGCGCGACGTGGACGTCCCCCTGGCACTGGCCAATCTGGCGGCGCGCCAGCAAGTGACAGCCGCGCACATCCACATCACCCGCCACCTGGCCCTGGACGGCTCGCGCCTGACCGAACTGGCGGCGAAGGCCGGCATGAGCAAGCAGGCCATGGGCGACCTCGTGGACCAGTGCGAGGCCTGGGGGCTGGTGGTGCGTGAGCCCGACCCGCGCGATGCCCGGGCGCGCCTCGTGCGCTTCACGCCCACCGGCCTGGCCTGGCTGGAAGCCTTCCGGCGCGCAGTGATGCAGGCTGAAGCCGAGTTCCGCACGGAGGTCGGCCCGGATGTCGCCACCGTGGTGGCCCTGGGCCTGGAGGCCTATGCGGGCGCCTGGTCAGCCTGACGCAAGCCGGCTGGGGTGCACTCCTCCTAAAATCCTTGGACACACAGGAGACAGCCATGCGCATCCTGATCGCGGAAGACGATCAAGTGCTGGCCGACGGCCTGCTGCGCTCGTTGCGCGGCGCGGGCTATGCGGTCGACCAGGTCGGCTCGGGCACCGAAGCCGATGCGGCACTGGCGTCGCACGAGTTCGACCTCGTCATCCTCGACCTCGGTTTACCCAAGCTGCACGGCCTGGAGGTGCTGCGCCGGCTGCGTGCCCGCGGCACGTCCACGCCGGTGCTCATCCTCACCGCCGCCGACAGCATCGAGGAACGCGTGAAGGGCCTGGACCTGGGCGCCGACGACTACATGGCCAAGCCGTTTTCGCTGCAGGAGCTGGAGGCGCGCGTGCGCGCGCTCACGCGCCGCGGCCTCGGCACCGCATCCACCCTGATCAAGCACGGCCCGCTCACCTTCGACCAGACCGGGCGGGTGGCCTACATCAACGACCAGATGATCGAGCTGTCGGCGCGCGAGCTGAGCCTGCTGGAGGTACTGCTGCAGCGCACCGGACGGCTCGTGAGCAAGGACCAGCTGGTCGAGCGCCTGTGCGAGTGGGGTGACGAGGTGAGCAACAACGCCATCGAGGTCTACATCCACCGGCTGCGCAAGAAGATCGAGCAAGGGCCCATCCGCATCGCCACCGTGCGCGGACTGGGCTACTGCCTCGAGAAGATCGCGCAGTAACGAACAAGACACAGGCGTCCCACCTTGGCCCGCGAGCAGCGTTCGCTCTTCGGTGAGATCCTCGACTGGATGCTCGCGCCGCTGCTGCTGCTGTGGCCGATGAGCGTGGGCCTGACCTGGGTCGTGGCGGAAAACATCGCGAACCGCCCCTTTGACCGGGCGCTGACCGAAACCGCTCGCAACCTCGCGCAGCAAGTGGCCGTCTCTCAGAACGAGGTGGTCTTTCAGTTGCCGCCCACGATCTCCGAATTCCTGAAGGCCGACAACGCCGACGACATCTACTTCCAGGTGCTGGGTGTGCGCGGTGAATTCGTCAACGGCGACCGTGCCCTGCCGGTGCCGGTGGCCGAAGAACCGCGCCAGCCGGGCACCGTGAGGATGCGCGCGGACGAGATCGAGAACGTCCCCATCCGCGTCGCCTACGTCTGGGTCGAGGTGCAGGGCGCCGGCGAGGGCGAGCTGGCACTCGTGCAGGTGGCCGAGACGCTGAACAAGCGCTCGCACCTGGCCACCGAGATCATCAAGGGCGTGATCCTGCCGCAGTTCGTCATCCTGCCGTTGGCCGTGGTGCTGGTGTGGCTCGCGCTGTCGCGCGGCATCGCCCCGCTGTCGGAACTGCAGCAGCGCATCCGGCGGCGCCAGAGCGACGACCTCAGTCCCATCGACGAGCACGAGGCCCCCGAGGAAGTGGCGCCGCTGGTGCGCTCGATCAACGACCTGCTCGCGCGCCTGGACCAGTCGATCAAGACGCAGAAGCATTTCCTGGCCGATGCCGCCCACCAGCTCAAGACGCCACTGGCGGGGCTGCGCATGCAGGCCGAGCTCGCCCAGCGCGAGATCGACGCCGGGCAGCGCGACCCGCAGGAGCTCAAGCGCTCGCTGCGCCAGATAGCGCGCTCCAGCCAGCGCGCCGCCCACATGGTCAACCAGCTGCTCGCCTTGGCCCGCGCCGAGAACCAGGGGCAGGCGCCGCGGCGCCACGACGTGCCGCTGGGCGAGATCGCCACCGAGGTGGTGCGCGACTTCGTGCCCCGCGCGATGGACAAGCGCATCGACCTGGGCTACGAGGGCCCGCAGCGCGGCCTGGGGCCCGCAGGGCGCTCGCTGTTGCGCGGCAACCCGCTGCTGGTGAAGGAGCTGGTGCGCAACCTCGTAGACAACGCCCTGCTCTACACCCCGGAAGGGGGCACGGTCACCGTGCGCGTGCTGCACGACCCCTTCGGCCAGGTGGTGGTGCTGCAGGTGGAGGACTCCGGGCCGGGCATTCCTCCCCACGAGCGCGAACTGGTCTTCCAGCCCTTCTACCGCGCCCTGGGCACCGAGGTCGACGGCAGCGGCCTGGGCCTGGCCATCGTGCGCGAGATCGCCCAGCAGCACGAGGCCGAGGTGGCCATCGAGGACGTGCGCACCACCCCCGTGGAGGCCCGCGGCACCCGCTTCACGGTGCGATTCCCGGTGTCACGCGGCACCGCGAACCCGGCGCCGCCTGCCCCCGGTGAAACCCGACCTTGGGAAAACACGGGTGTGCATAAACGAACGTTCGTTCTTTAATTTGCCCACCACGCCCACGGTGGGCTGCGCAGCCCGGGCCGTTGCTGTAAAGAGCGTGGATTACCCCTCACCGAGGAGACAAACCGTGACTCGACGCTTCACCCGAGGCGCGCTGGCGCTCGCCTGCCTGGCCACTGCCGCCGCGCTGCCCCTGTCGGCCCAGGCCGACACCTACACCCAGACCCGCCATCCCATCGTGCTGGTGCACGGTCTCTTCGGCTTCGATGCCGTGGGGCCGATCAACTACTGGTACGGCGTGCCATCGGCCCTGCGCTCCGGCGGAGCCCGGGTCTATGTGTCCCAGCAATCGGCCGCGAATGCCAGCGAGGTCCGCGGCGAGCAGCTGCTGTCCGAGCTACGCCGGCTCAAGGCCGCCCATGGGCATCAGAAGTTCAACCTGATCGGCCACAGCCACGGCGGGCACACCATCCGCTACGTGGCCGCGGTGGCGCCAGACCTGGTCGCCTCGGTCACCACCGTGGGCACGCCCCACCTGGGCAGCCCCGTGGCCGACGTGATCCGCGCCGGCACCGGCGTGACCGGCACGACCGCCACGCTGACGGCGCTGGTGAACGGCTTCGCGAACGTGATCAGCGTGCTGTCGGGCTCGCCCGGCCTGCCGCAGAACTCCGAAGCCGCGATGATCTCGCTCACCACCCAGGGCAGTGCCGCGTTCAACCAGCGCTTCCCGCAGGGCCGCCCCACCAGCCACTGCGGTACGGGGCCGGCCAGCGTGAACGGCGTGCGCTACTACTCGGCCAGCGGCACTTCGGTCCTGACCAACGTGCTCGATCCGCTCGACGGCTTCCTGGGCCTGAGCTCGCTGGCCTTCTGGGGTCAGGACAACGACGGTCTGGTGGGACGCTGCTCGTCGCGCTGGGGTGTCGTGCTGCGGGACAACTACCCCTGGAACCACCTGGACGAGGTCAACCAGGCCTTCGGCCTGCGCGGCCTGTTCACCCCCGACCCCGTGGCCTTCTATCGCACGCAGGCCAATCGCCTGAAGCTGGCGGGCCTGTGAGTCGCTGAGATGTCCGGGCGCACCCTCGCGCTGACCCTCGGCGCTGCGGCCGTGGCGGGCGTGATCGCCTGGGGTTACTCCCAGGACGAGCCCACGGTCGCACCGGCTCCGGCGGCAGCCCTGGGGCGAGCCGAGGGCTTCAGCCTGATGGGCGCCGCCCCCTCGCCGCTGCGCAGCCTGGGCCCCGCCCTCGCACGCTCGGTGCCCGATGTCGAGCACGCCCTTTTCGTGGACGGCTCCTTGCGCGAGGCCTCGCTCGACGGCGACTGGGGTGTCGACGCCCAGGGCAGGCTGCAGCCCAGCCTGGCGCTGCGCCGCCGCTTCGACCAGCTGCTCACCACCCTGGGTGAAGTCAATCTCGACGAGCTCACGGCGTGGTTGCTCGACCGCACGCTGCGCGACGTGGGTCCACAAGCCAGCGCCGAGATCATGGCCGTGTGGGCGCGCTACATCGCCCTGCTGGAGCGGCCCTACACCACGGCGGCCCAGCTCGACGACCCGCAAAGCTGGGCGCTCGCGCTGGCCGAGCGCCAGCAGGCGCGCCGCGAGGTCCTGGGCCCCGCGTGGGCCGAAGCCTTCTACCGCGACGAGGATGCCGCGCTGCGCCAGAAGATGGAACTGGCCGGCCAGCCCGGCTCTGCAGGCCGGCTGCCGCAGCCCTCTGTGCTGCACCCCGACCCGCGCCTCAGTGCCCAGGAATTGCATCAGCGGCGAGTGGCCGAGTTCGGGCCGGAGGCTGCCGAGCGCCTGCGCGCCGAGGACGAAGCCGAAGCCCGCTGGCAGGCCCGGCTGGCGCAGGCCCGCGATCAGGTGAGCCTGCTGCAGCAAGCCCCTCACCTGTCCGAGCCACAGCGTCGCGAGGCCATCGACAACTGGATCGCAAGCCACTTCGACGAGCGAGAACAGCTGCGCGTCAGAGCCCTGCTCGGGCTCTGACGCCTGCTCAGCGGTTCATGACCTGCTGCGGCAGCCAGGTCACGATCTCGGGGAAGAGGTAGATCAGGCCGATCGCCCCCATCATCAGCACGAACATCGGGGCCGCCTGGCGCGCGATCCAGGGCAGCTCGCGCCCCGTCATGCCCTGGAGCACGAAGAGGTTGAAGCCGACCGGCGGCGTGATCTGCGCCATCTCCACGACGATGACGAGGAAGATGCCGAACCAGATCAGGTCGATGCCGGCGCCCTGCACGATGGGCAGCACCACGCCCATGGTGAGCACGATCATCGAGATGCCGTCGAGGAAGCAGCCCAGCAGGATGTAGAACACCATCAGCGCCACCAGCAGGGCCAGCGGCGACAGGCCCAGTGAGCCGATCCATTCGGCCAGGTGGCGCGGCAGGCCGATGTAGCCCATCGACAGCGTGAGGAAGGCCGCGCCCGCGAGGATGAGCGCGATCATGCAGTACAGGCGCGTGGCGCCCATCAGCGAATCGCGGAAGGTGCGCCAGTTCAGCGACCCCTGGGCGGTCGAGAGCAGCAGCGCCCCCACCACACCCAGCGCCGCCGCCTCGGTGGCGGTGGCCACACCGGTGTAGATGGAGCCCAGCACGGCAAGGATGAGCAGCACGACCGGAATGAGGCTGCGCGACGCCTTGAGCTTGTCGAGGAAGGACATCCCCGGATCGGCGGCAGGCACCTGGCCGCGATGGAAGGCGGCCCAGACCATCACGTAGGCCATGAGCAGGCCGGCCACCAAGAGGCCAGGGAACACCCCCGCGGCAAAGAGCCGGGCGATCGAGACATCGGCGGTCACGCCGTAGACGATCATGATCAGCGAGGGCGGGATCAAGAGGCCCAGGGTGCCTGCACCGGCCAGCGAACCCACGACGATGCCGTCGGGGTATCCACGCCGCTTCAGTTCAGGCAATGCCATCTTGCCCACCGTGGCGCAGGTGGCCGCCGACGAGCCCGACACCGCCGCGAAGAGGGTGCAGCCCAGGATGTTGGTGTGCAGCAAGCGGCCCGGCAGGCGGTTCATCCAAGGCGCCAGGCCCTTGAACATGTCCTCCGACAGCTTGGTGCGAAAGAGAATCTCGCCCATCCAGACGAACAGCGGTAGCGCCGTGAGGGTCCAGCTCGAGGCCGTTCCCCAGATGGTGAGCGCCATCGCGTCGCCCGCGGGCCGTGCGCTGAAGAGCTGCATGCCGATCCAGGCCACGCCGGTGAGGGTGAGGCCGATCCACACGCCGCTGCCCAGCAGGGCAAAGAGGCTGAGCACGAGCAGGGTGGTGATGAGCAGGTCGTCCATCAGGCTCCCACCTCGCGCACATCGGCCACACGGCCGCGCAGGGCCATCCACCATTCATCCACGAAGGCCACGAACAGCAGCAGGGTGCCCACGACCATGGCCAGTTGCGGGATCCACAATGGGGTCGCGTCGATGCCGGTGGAGACATCATGGAAGGCGTGCGACTGCCAGGCCAGCCGGGCGCTGTAGAACGCGAAGAGCCCGGACAGGCCCACCGCCACCGACAGGCTCCACAGCTCCAGCGCGCGCCGGCCCTTGGCGCCCAGCGCATTGAGCACCAGCGTCACGCGGATGTGCTCGCCGCGCTTGAGCGTGTGCGCCAGCGACAGGAAGGCCGCAGCCGCCATGAAGTAGCCGGCGTAGGCGTCCATGCCGCGCAGCGGCAGCGTGTGGAAGCGGTCGATCACGCTGCCCAGGACCATGGCCAGCGTGCCGATCATGCACAGCGCGGCCAGCACCGCCGCGCCGTCATAGAGCGCATCCAGGAGGCGTCGCATCACATCTTCTTGTAGGCGTCGACGATGGCCTGGCCCTCCGGGCCGGCCTTTTCCAGCCATTCCTTCAGCAACACCTCGCCGACTTTCTGCATGTCGCTCTTCAGCGCGGCCGAGGGCGGTTGCACCGTCATGCCGTTGGCTCGAAGCGTCGCCAGAGTGTCGGTATTGACGCGCTGGCTCGCAGCCCAGCCTCGCTCCTCGGCGGCAGCTGCGGCCTTCAGCACGGCGTCCTGCGTGGCCTTGTCCAGCGCGTCGAAGGCGCGCTTGTTCACGATCACCGCGTTCTTGGGCAGCCAGGCCTGGGTGTCGTAATAGAACTTCAAGTGCTCGAAAAGCTTGCTGTCCACGCCAGTGGCGCCCGAGGTCATCATCGACTCGACCACGCCGGTGGCCAAGGCCTGCGACAACTCGGCCGCCTGCACCGTGACAGCTTGCGCGCCCACGAGCTCAGCGATGCGCGCCGTGGCCGGGCTGTAGGCGCGCCACTTGCTGCCCTTCAGGTCGGCCGCCGTGTTCAGCGGCGTCTTGCTGTAGATGCCCTGGGGCGGCCAGGCCACGGCGTAGAGCAGCATCATGCCCTGCTCGCCCAGCTTCTTCTGCAGCGCCGGCTTCTGCGCCGCATAGAGCTTGCGGGCTGCGTCATAGCTGTCGGCCAGGAAGGGGATGCCGTCCAGGCCGAAGGGCTGCCATTCGTTCTGGAAGTTCACCAGCAGGATCTCGCCGGCCTGGGCCTGGTTGCCCTGCACGGCCCGCTTGATCTCGGGCGCCTTGAACAGCGACGCCCCCGGGTGCACCGTGATGGCCAGCTTGCCGCCGCTGGCCTCGCCCGCCTCCTTCGCGAACTGCGTGATGTTCACGGTGTGGAAGTTCGTGGCGGGGTAGGCCGTGGGCAGGTCCCACTTGGTCTGTGCGAAGGCCGCGCCCGACAGGGCCAGGGCGCCCAGGGCGATCAGGGTGCGCAGTTGCATGGTGATCTCCAACAGATGAACAAAGTGACGCGAGAATAAGCGCCTTGAGGCCGCACGACGATGAGGGCTTTCCTGCGATGCGGCAAGAACCTTTGCGGTGCTGGCGCAGGTCGCGCCGGTCAAGCAGCTTGCATGCCAACCGAGGGAACCTGCCGTCGTGAACCTGCGCTTCGTCGAGGCCTACTACTGGGTCGTGTCCCTCCAGAGCGTCTCGCGCGCGGCCGAGAAGCTCTTCATCACGCAGTCGGCCATGTCCAGCCGCATTGCCGCGCTGGAAGGCGAGCTGGGGGTGCTGCTGCTCGACCGCCGCGACAAGCAGTTCCAGCTCACGGTGGCGGGCAAGCGCTTCTTCACCTATGCACAGCGCCTGCTGGAACTCCAGCGGGAGATCAAGGCCGAGATGGGGGCTGGCGCCCAGACAGCCACCTCTCTGCGCATCGGCGCCATCGAGTCCGTGGTTCACTCCTGGCTCATCGCCTGGGTGCAGCACATGCGCGAAACCCTCCCCGGTTTCGAGCTGGAGCTCACCGTGGAGACCACACCGGTGCTGGTGGAGCAGGTGCGGCGCGGCACACTCGACGTGGCCGTTGCGGCCCTGCCCTCGTCGGGAGACGGGCTGCGCAGCCGGAGCCTCCCGTCCATGCAGATGGTGTTTGTCGGACATCGTGAACTGCATCGAAAGCGCCGCTATGCGCTGGCTGATCTGGCCGGACTGGAGCTGCTGACCTTCCAGCGGGGCTCCCAGCCCCACGTGGCACTCATCGATCTGTTCCGTCAGGACGGCCTCGAGCCGCGAAGGGTGCATGCCATCTCATCGATTTCCGCGATGGCCCAGCTCGTCGAGGGTGGCTTTGGCGTGGCCACGCTGCCGTTGGCGGCCGTGCGCCAGATCGGTGCGCGCATGCCCCTCAAGGTATTGGCCTGCGAGCACCAGCTGCTGCCCTTGCCAGTGCATGTGAGCTACCGCGACGACCCCACTTCCGCTCTGACACGCACCGTTGTGGACGCGATGCTGACCCATCTTGGGGTTTCCACCAACCATCGAAAAAATCGATGAGGTAAGCGAAAAAAAACCCGTTTGCGGCCGTGGTGCCGAGCCCAACACAATGGGTCCGTCATCCAGTTTCAGCTTGACGGGAGCCTTTGATGGGTGCCTCTGACACCACCGGCCAGACGATTCGAGACCAGCTTGCGGCCAGCCCGGCGCACGTGGCGCGCCAGGCCATCCGCAGTGGCCAATGGACCGGCCACACCAGCGCCCTGGCTCATGGCCATGTGCAGGGCAACCTGGTGATCCTGCCGCAGGCGCAGGCCGACGACTTCCTGCGCTACTGCCAACGCAACCCCAAGCCGTGCCCGCTGCTGGCCGTCACCGAGCCCGGCGACCCCCGCGTCCCGGCCCTCGGCGAGACCATCGACCTGCGCACCGACGTGCCGCGCTATCGCGTGTGGCGCCATGGGGAGCTGGTCGATGAGCCCACCGACATCGCCGCGCTGTGGCGCGACGACCTGGTGTCCTTCGTCATCGGTTGCTCGTTCTCCTTCGAGCAGGCCCTGCAGGAGGCCGGTCTGCCCATCCGTCACATCGAGCGCAACTGCAATGTGCCGATGTACCGCACCAACCTCCCCACCTCGCCTGCCGGCCCCTTCAGCGGCCCGCTGGTGGTGACCATGCGTCCGATGCGGGCCGCAGCGGCGATCCGCGCCATCCAGGTGACCTCGCGCTTTCCGGATGTGCACGGCGCACCGGTGCACCTGGGCGACCCCTCGCTCATCGGCATTGCCGACCTCGCCCGTCCTGACTATGGCGATGCGGTGGACGTGCTGCCCGACGAGATTCCCGTGTTCTGGGCCTGCGGCGTCACGCCCCAGGCGGCCCTGGCCCAGGCCCGCCCCGCGTTCTGCATCACCCATGCCCCGGGCGCGATGCTGATCACCGATCGGCTCAACCACGAGTTGGCCGCTTTCTGAGCCCCTTCCACCAGGAGACCACGATGAAGTTCTTCCCTCTGGCCAGTCTGAGCCTGGCTTTCGCGCTGTCTGCCGCCCCTGCCGTCGCGCAGGTGAAGTGGGACATGCCCACCGGCTACGGCGTCAGCAGCTACCAGACCCAGAACGTGCAGCAGTTCGCCCAGGAGGTCGAGCAGGCCACCGGTGGCAAGCTCAAGATCACCGTGCACCCGGGCGGCTCCCTCTACAAGGCCAACGAGATCAAGCGCGCGGTCCAGACCGGCCAGACCCAGGCCGGGGAATTCATCCTCTCGGGCGCCGCCAACGAGAACCCGCTCTTCGGCGTGGACTCCATCCCCTTCCTGGCCACCAGCTACGCCCAGGCCCGCAAGCTCTCCGATGTCTCGCGCCCGGCCCTGGAGAAGCTGCTCGCCGGCCAGGGCATGAAGCTGCTCTTCGTCTCGCCCTGGCCTCCGCAGGGCCTGTATTCGAGCAAGCCGATCGAGTCGGTTGCCGACCTGCGCCGCACCAAGATGCGCGCCTACAACCCCGCCACCTCCCGCATCGCTGAACTGGTGGGCGCCCAGCCGACCACCATCCAGCTGGCCGAACTGCCCCAGGCGCTGGCCACCGGAACGGTCGAGAACTTCCTGACCTCCAGCGCCAGCGGCGTGGAAAGCAAGCTGTATGAGCATGTGAGCCACTTCTACGACGTGGCCTCCTGGTTGCCCAAGAACGGCATCGTCGTCAACCGCAAGGCCTTCGACGCGCTCGACAAGCCCACACAGGATGCCGTGCTGCAGGCGGCCGCAGCGGCCGAGGCGCGCGGCTGGCGCATCAGCGAGGAGAAGAACCGCGAGTACATGCGCGAGCTGCTCGACCGCGGGATGAAGGTCGCCCGCCCCAGCGAGACCCTGCGCAAGGAACTGCTGTCCATCGGCGCACGCATGACCGACGAGTGGCTCAAGACCGCCGGCGCCGAGGGTCAGGCCGTCATCGACGCCTACCGTCGCTGACGAAGGGGCTCACCATGGGCACGGACTCCTCCGACGCGGTCATGGCCGTGCTGCAGCCCGCTCGCTCCGGGCCCGGTCGCCTGGCGCAGGCCCTGCGCCGTGCGGCGCGGCAGTTCTATCGCGTGCTCGCCGCGCTGGCCTGCCTGAGCATCCTGGCGGCCTTTGCGTGCATCGTCGTCGGGGTGATCGGCCGCCAGGTGGGCTTCAACATCCCCGGGCTGGACGCCTACGCAGGCTACGCGATCGCGGCAGCGCTGTTCCTGGCGCTGCCGCAGACCCTGGTGCGCGGTGAACACATCCGCGTCACCCTGGTGTTGCAGCGGCTGCCGGCGCGCCTGCGCGAGTTCTTCGAAGGGTGGTGCCTGCTGGCCGGGCTGGGCGTGAGCAGCTACATCGCCTGGTATGCCGGACGGCTGGTGTGGTTGTCGCATGTGACACACGACATCTCGTCGTCGTCCGACGCCACGCCGCTGTGGATTCCACAGCTGAGCATGGCCCTCGGATGCTTCGGGCTGGCGCTGGCCTTCCTGGAAGCCCTGTGGGCCCACCTCGCCGGTCACGAGGTTTTCGAGACGCACGAGGCCGCGGGCGCCGAGTGAGCTGCGGCCGCCGGTCGGCGGCCGCCCCTATCTCCTTCAACTTGCGGAGCGACACCATGGACATGATGGTCGCGGGCCTGCTCATGGCCTTGATGTTTGTGATCCTGGGCTCAGGCCTGTGGATCGGCCTGGCGCTGGTGGCCGTGGCGGCCCTCGGCATGGAATGGTTCACCCAGCGGCCCACGGGCGACAGCATGGCCCTCACCATGTGGGGCCACATGTCGAGCTGGACCCTGACGGCCCTGCCGCTTTTCCTGTGGATGGGCGAGATCCTGTTCCGCACCCGCCTGGCGAAGGACATGTTCAGCGGCCTGGCGCCCTGGCTCAACCGCCTGCCCGGACGTTTGCTGCACACCAACGTGATCGGTTGCGGCATCTTCGCCGCGGTGTCGGGTTCGTCAGCCGCCACCTGCGCCACCATCGGCAAGATCACGCTGCCCGAGCTCAAGAAGCGCGGCTACCCTGACGACATCGCCATCGGCACCCTGGCCGGTGCCGGCACCCTGGGTCTGCTCGTGCCGCCGTCGATCATCATGATCGTCTATGGCGTGGCCTCGAACGTCTCGATCGCCAAACTCTTCGTGGCCGGGGTGATTCCAGGCCTGCTGCTGGGTCTGCTCTTCATGGGCTACATCGCCGTGTGGGCGCTGCGCCATCCGGACCGCATCCCCGCCGCCGACACCTCGATGCGCTTCATCGACAAGGTCAAGGCTTCGCGCCATCTCATTCCGGTGGTGCTGCTGATCGGCGTGGTGCTGGGATCGATCTACACCGGCATTGCCACAGCCACCGAAGCCGCCGCCCTGGGCGTGGCTGGCTCGCTGGCCCTGGCCGCGGCCGAGGGCTCGCTCACCTGGCGCAGCTTCCGTGAAGGCCTGGCCGCCGGCGCTCGGGTCTACTGCATGATCGGCATCATCCTCGCCGGTGCCGCCTTCCTGACCCTGGCGATGGGCTTCATCGGCCTGCCGCGCCACCTGGCCGAATGGATCGGCTCGCTGGGCCTGTCGCCGGCGATGCTGCTGGTGCTGCTGGTGGCCTTCTTCATCGTGCTGGGCTGCTTCCTCGACGGCATCTCCATGGTGGTGCTGACGATGGCCGTGCTGCTGCCCACCGTCGAGGCCGCGGGCTTCGACCTGATCTGGTTCGGCATCTTCATCGTGCTGGTGGTCGAGCTCGCGCAAATCACCCCGCCGGTGGGCTTCAACCTCTTCGTGCTGCAAGGTCTCACGAAGCGGCAGATCACGGAGATCGCGCGTACCGCGATGCCCCTGTTCCTGCTGATGGTGCTGGCCATCGCGCTCATCTACCTCTTCCCCGGCCTCGTGACCTGGCTGCCCAGCCAGATGTGAAGACCCACCGACCTGAGGAGGTGCGCCATGCAGCGAAGCCAACCACATCTTCATCCCCTACTACACGCAGGCCTGACGAGCCCGCACAATGTCCCCATGAGCACACACACCACCCCCTCCCGCTGGCAGTTCTGGATCGACCGGGGCGGCACCTTCACCGACATCGTCGCGCGGCGCCCGGACGGCTCGATCACCACGGCCAAGCTCCTGTCCGAGAACCCCGAGCAGTACCGCGATGCCGCGGTGGCCGGCATTCGCAGGCTGCTGGGTCTGGGGCCCGGCGAGCTCATCACGCCGGCCCAGGTCGAGTGCGTGAAGATGGGCACCACCGTGGCCACCAACGCGCTGCTGGAGCGCAAGGGCG
>CAZKGD010000019.1:0-42721 GCA_964552215.1 uncultured Caldimonas sp. | reverse complement strand
ACCCGGACGTGATCATGATCGGCGAGATCCGCGACTACGAGACCGCGCAGATCGCCATCCAGGCCTCGCTCACCGGCCACCTGGTGCTGGCCACGCTGCACACCAACGATGCGCCCTCGGCCGTCACCCGCCTGATCGACATGGGCATCGAGCCCTTCCTGCTGAGTTCCAGCCTGCTGGGCGTGCTGGCCCAGCGCCTGGTGCGCAAGCTCTGCCCGCACTGCAAGCGCCAGGACGAGGCCGGTCGCTGGCATCCCGTGGGCTGCAAGGAATGCGGCATGACGGGCTACAAGGGCCGCACGGGCGTGTACGAGCTGATGGTGGCCGACGACAAGGTGCGTGCGCTCATCCACAGCCGCGCCGCCGAATCGCAGCTCTTCGTGGCCGCCGAGCAAGGCGGCCTGCGCACCATGCGCGAGGACGGCGAGCGCCTCGTGCAGGCCGGCGTCACCTCGCTGGAAGAAGTGCTGCGCGTGACGCGGGACTGAGCCATGCCCGCCTACAAGTTCGAAGCCCTCGACGCCGCTGGGCGCACCAGCACCGGACTGATCGAGGCCGACAACGCCAAAGCCGCGCGCGCCCAGTTGCGCGCGCAGAAGCTGGTGCCTCTGTCAGTGAGCACCGTCAGCGCCGCCGCCAACGATGCTGGCACCATCCGTCTGCGCGGCAAGGTCTTCAGCTCGACCGCCCTGGCCATCTGGACCCGCCAGCTGGCCGGCCTGGTCGGCTCGGGCCTGCCGCTGGAACGCGCGCTCACCGCGCTGGCTGATGAAGCCGAAGACCCCCGCCAGCGCGAGCTGGTGGCCCACCTGCGCAGCGAGGTGAATGCCGGCTCGTCCTTCGCCAAGGCCCTGGGCACCGCGCCGCGCGAGTTCGACGACATCTACCGCGCCGTGGTGGCCGCCGGCGAGCAGAGCGGTGGCCTGGGGCTGGTACTGGAAAAGCTCGCCGACGACCTGGAGGAACGCCAGGCCCTGAAGGCCAAGCTGGTCGCGGCCGCGCTTTACCCCGCCATCGTCTCGCTGGTGGCGGTGGTCATCGTGATCTTCCTCGTCACCTATGTGGTGCCGCAGGTGGCCTCGGTGTTCACCAGCAGCAAGCGCGCCCTGCCCTGGCTCACGGTGGCCATGCTCGCCATCAGCGACTTCGTGCGGAACTGGGGCTGGCTGGCTGCGCTGGGCATGGCAGGCGGCGGCATGCTGCTGGCCTTCAGCCTGCGCAACGAGACCTTCCGCGAAAGCTTCGACGCGGCCTGGCTGGGCCTGCCGCTGCTGGGCCGGCTCTCGCGCGGCTACAACGCGGCCCGTTTTGCCGGCACGCTGGCCATGCTGGCCGGTGCAGGTGTGCCCATCCTGAAGGCCCTGCAGGCCGCGGCCGAGACGCTGAGCAACCGCGCGATGCGAGCCGATGCGCTGGATGCCCTGGTGCAGGTGCGCGAAGGCGCGCCGCTGGCCTCGGCGCTGGCGGCCAAGAAGCGCTTCCCGGGCCTGCTGGCCATGTTCGCCCGCCTGGGCGAACAGACCGGCACCCTGCACACGATGCTGGCCCGCGCCGCGAACCAGCTCGGCCAGGAAGTGCAGCGCCGGGCGATGCAGCTGGCCACCATCCTGGAGCCGCTGCTCATCGTGGCCATGGGTGTGATCGTGATGCTGATCGTGCTTGCGGTATTGCTACCCATCATTCAGCTCAACACCTGGGTCAACTGAACCTGTGCAAAGGTTCACGGCCGCCAGGCCGGGCACGGTTCGTGCTGGCAACAGGCGGGGGTTTCCCCGTTTGTTCGGCGGTTGGCTCGCGGTAGTCTTTGCTGGAATGAGTCGACCGGCTGCAGCTGTGGAGGTTGCCGATGAGCTCGCATGAACTGGTCCCCGTGCGGGACACCACCATCCCGATTGCGCACATGCGCAGTGTCTACCGCGTCAGCGACGTGGAGCGCCGGCTGGACAAGCTGCCGCAGAAGGAACACGAACACCTGCGCGCCACCTACGAGCGCATGCTCGAGCGAGGCCCGGAGCGCTTCCAGGTGAAGCCCTCGGGCCTGCCGGTGATGGCCTCGCTCTACGACGAGCTGCCCAACTTCACCGAGGTGCTCGACGACGTGAAGCGCCAGCTCGCACTGTGCGAGGACAGCCGCGATGCCCTGGAGATCACGCCCATGCTGTTGCTGGGCCCCCCCGGTGTGGGCAAGACCCACTTCGCGCGGCGACTCTCACAGTTGCTGGGCACGGGCCTGGGCTTCGTGGCGATGAGTTCGCTCACGGCCGGCTGGGTGCTCTCGGGCGCTTCCTCGCAATGGAAGGGCGCGCGCGCGGGCAAGGTCTTCGAGACCCTGGTGGACGGTCAGTACGCCAACCCGGTGATGGTGGTGGACGAGATCGACAAGGCCACGGCCGAATCGGCCTACGATCCGCTCGGATCGCTCTACAGCCTGCTCGAACACGACACCGCTGGCGCCTTCACCGATGAATTCGCCGAGGTGCCCATCGACGCCAGCCAGGTGATCTGGGTGGCCACGGCCAACGACGAGCGCGCCATCCCCGAGCCCATCCTCAACCGCATGAACGTCTACAGCGTGCCCGCCCCCGACCGCGAGGCGGCGCGCAAGATCGCCCTGCGGCTGTATGTGGCGATCCGCGGCGAGCATGACTGGGGCTCGCGCTTCGACCCCGAACCCACTGAAGCCGTGCTCGAGCGCTTTGCCGACATGGCGCCGCGCGAGATGCGCCGCGCCTGGATGACCGCTTTCGGCAACGCCAAGCTCGAGCGCCGCGTGCGCATCGAGGTGCGCGACCTGCCGGACATGGGTCCGCGCAAGTCAGCGATCGGCTTCGTGCACTGACGCCGTTCGCCTCAATCCTCGAACGGCAAGCCCACGTAGTTCTCGGCCAGCGAGGTGGAGGCCGCGCGCGAGCCCACCAGGTAGTCGAGCTCGGCCTCCTGGATCTTGCGGCCGAAGCTGCCGTTGTCGGGGAAATGGTGGAGCAGGCTCGTCATGTGCCAGGAAAAGCGCTCCGCCTTCCAGATGCGGCGCAGGCACTTTTCGGAGTAGTGGTCGATGCCGGCCGCGGTCTTGTCCTGGTAGAACTCGATCAGCGCACGCGAGAGATAGCGCACGTCCGAAGCGGCCAGGTTCAACCCCTTGGCCCCCGTGGGCGGCACGATGTGGGCCGCGTCGCCGGCCAGGAAGAGGCGGCCGAAACGCATGGGTTCGGCCACGAAGCTGCGCAGCGGGGCGATGCTCTTTTCGATGGAGGGGCCGGTCACCAGCGATTCGGCGGCCTCGGGGTCGAGACGACGGCGCAGTTCATCCCAGAAGCGGTCGTCGCTCCAGTCCTCCACCTTCTCGTCCAGCGACACCTGCACGTAGTGGCGGCTGCGCGTGGGGCTGCGCATGCTGCACAACGCGAAGCCGCGCTCGTGGTGCGTGTAGATCAGTTCATCGCTCACCGGCGGGGTGTCGGAGAGGATGCCCAGCCAGCCGAAGGGGTAGACGCGCTCGAAGGTCTGGAGGGCACTGGCCGGCACGCTGGCGCGGCTCACGCCGTGGTAGCCGTCGCAGCCGGCGATGAAGTCGCATTCGATCTCGTGCGTGGCACCGTCCTTTTCGTAGCGCACCCGCGGGCGGTGCCCGTCGAAATCGTGCAGGCTCACGTGGGCCGCGTCGTACACCGTCTTCAGCCCGGCCGTGGCGCGGGCGTCCATCAGGTCGCGGGTGATCTCGGTCTGGCCGTACACGCGCACCGTCTTGCCGCCGGTCAAGTCGGTCATGTCGATGCGGTGACGGGCCCCCTTGAAGCACAGCTCGATGCCGTGGTGCACCAGGCCTTCCTTGTGCATGCGCGCGCCCACCCCGGCTTCGTCCAGCAGGTCCTGCGTGATCTGTTCGATGATGCCGGCGCGGATGCGGCCCAGCACATAGTCGGGGCTGCGCTGCTCCACGATCACGGCATCGATGCCGGCCTTGTGCAGCAACTGGCCCAGCAGCAGACCCGAGGGGCCGGCGCCGATGATGGCAACTTGCACGCGCATGAGGAGTCTCCTGTTTCAGAGGTGCGTCTTGAGTTGCCTCAAGCTTAGTGAGGGCTTGACACCGGGGAAATGGACGCCCCCGACAAACACTTGCACAATCCGAACATGGTTACCCGGGTTCCTACCTATGCGCTCTATGGCGAGCGGGAACAGCCGCTGATACCGGAAAGCCTGCACGTCGAATCGATCGCCCAGCGCAGCCGCCTGTACGACTGGGAGATCCGCCCGCATCGCCATGACCTTTTCGCACAGCTGCTGTGCCTGCGCACCGGCAGCGGCGAGGTGGTGTTCGACGACGAACGGCGGGCCTACACCGCGCCCTGCGCGATCTTCGTGCCGGCCTTGTCGGTGCACGGGTTCCGCTTCTCCAGCGACACCGACGGCGTGATCGTCACGGTGGTGGCGCAGCGGCTGCAGGCCCTGCTGGCGGCCGAACCCGAGCTCGAAGCGCGGCTGGCACAGGCGCACTGCCTCACCTTTGCGCCGCATGCGCCGGCCTTCAAGGCCCTGGACGAGGCCGTGCGAGCCCTGACGGCCGAGGCCCAGGGCCATGCCGCCTGGCGCATGACGGCCTTGACGGCCGCCCTGAGCATGGTGCTGGTGCACCTGGGTCGGGCCCTGGATGCCGCCGGTGCCCATGGTGCCGAACACCCGCCGCGCAGCCTCCTGCACGTGCAGCGCTTCCGCGCGCTGGTGGAGCAGCACTACCGCGAGCAGCATCCGCTGGCCTTCTACGCCGACCAGCTGGGCATCACCACCACCCAGCTCAACCGCGTGTGCCGCGAGGTGCTGCGCACCTCGGCGCTGGGTGCCGTGCATGAGCGCCTGCTGCTGGAGGCCAAGCGCGACCTGGCCTATGCCCAGCTGAGCGTAAAGGAGATCGCCCTGACCCTGGGCTTTGCCGACGCCGCCTACTTCACGCGCTTCTTCACACGCCACACCGGCCTGTCGCCGCGACGCTTCCGCGACCTGGCCCGGCGCCAGCTGGCCGGCGCCGCACCGGCCGAGACCCCGCTCAGCGAGGAATCTCGATCCTGACGCGGCGTGGACTCAGGGCTGGCTGGGGGAAGTCCTTCATGGCCGCCTCGAACAGCGTGGCGCGCACCGCCTCATCGGCCCAGCGGCCATCGTGGCGGGCGCGGGTTTCATACAGCACCTGCTGGGTGCGCGCATCGCGGATCAGCACCGACACATCGCGCACGTAATAAGGCTGCGGCACGCTGAAGCTGAGCCCCAAGCTGGCGCCCCGGTGGTAGCGCCCGCCATAGAAGAGCCCGGTGTTCCAGCCCCAGGGGTAGGGGTCGTCCCAGGGGGCGCGGTCGTAGCGCGTGAGCGCGCTGGCCACCTGCACGAGGAAGTCGGCCGAGCCGGCGTTGGCCGCGAGCGTGAAGCCCGCCTGCTGCAGGGCCGGCAAGGCCGCCGCCTCCACGGCCTCCTGCTCGGCCGCCTGGGCCTGCTGCGAGGGCAGGCGCTCGAAGCGGAAGCTGCCTGGGACTCGCGTGGTGGGCCACTGCGAATAGCTGTTCACGTCGCTTTCGATGAGTCGCACACTCGCGCAGCCGCTGAGCACCAGCAGCGCACCCAGGGCCCACAGCATCTTCCAGCGCATCGTCGATCTCCCAGTCAACGGACACTCAGCGGTCGGCGGGCCACTGCACCACCGCGGTGGACGGTGTGCCGCAGTCCTCGTCCTCGTCGAAGGCCTTGTCGCCTCCGGCATCGGCCACCCCCGTGGGTTGGAGGCCGGCGAAGGGATAGAGGTTCCGGTCCATCAGGTGCGAGGGCACCACCGTCTGCAAGGCCGAGAACATGTTCTCGATGCGGCCAGGGTGCTTCTTCTGCCACTCGCGCAGCATCGCACCCACCTGCTTGCGCTGCAGGTTTTCCTGACTGCCGCACAGGTCGCAGGGGATGATGGGGAACTGGCGGTGCTCGGCCCAGGCGGCCAGGTCGTGTTCGGGCACGTAGGCCAGCGGGCGGATCACGATGTGCTTGCCGTCGTCGCTCACCAGCTTGGGCGGCATGCCCTTGAGCTTGCCGCCGAAAAACATGTTGAGGAAGAAGGTCTGCAGCATGTCGTCGCGGTGGTGGCCGAGCGCGATCTTGGTGGCCCCCAGTTCGCCCGCCACGCGGTAGAGGATGCCGCGGCGCAGGCGCGAGCACAGGCTGCAGGTGGTCTTGCCCTCGGGGATGAGGCGCTTGACGATGGAGTAGGTGTCCTGCTCCTCAATGTGGAAGTCCACGCCGCGGCCCTTGAGGTATTCCGGCAGCACATGGGCCGGGAAGCCCGGCTGCTTCTGGTCGAGGTTGACGGCCACCAGGTCGAAATGCACCGGCGCGCGCTGCTTGAGGTTGATCAGGATGTCGAGCAGGGCATGGCTGTCCTTGCCGCCGGACATGCACACCATGACCTTGTCGCCCGGCTCGATCATGTTGAAGTCGGCGATCGCCTGGCCCACCAGTCGGTGCAGGCGCTTGCTGAGCTTGTTGGCCTCGAAGGCCAGCTTGTCGTGAGCCCCTCGCCCGACAGGTGCGTCGGGCGATCCCCCGAGGGGATGCGGGCCGGCTTGGGAGCGGCCCGGCGCTCGGCCCGCTGCCGCCGTCAACATCTCCTGCGCCTTCATGCCATCTCCTTGACGCGGAACACCTCCACCCCGACCGCATCGCAGTCAGGATAGACGTCGGGCTTCTCGGTGGACACCCGCGCAGCCTTCACCTGCGGGTGGGCCATCATCAGGCCGACCACATCGTCGCACAAGGTTTCCTGCAGATGGATGTGGCCTTGCGACACGCGCTGCGCAATGGTGCGGCGGATGAAATCGTAGTCCAGCACTTCCTCGAGCTGATCGGCCTTGGGCGTGCTGGTGGCCAGTGGCACGTAGAGTTCCACGTTGATCAGCACCCGCTGCTCTCCGCGCTTCTCGAAGTCGTGCACGCCGATGTTGATCCACACCTCGTAGTTGCGCAGGAAGAGCCGGCGGCAGTCCATCAGGCTCGGGTGGTTCAGCAGGGATTGCATGTCAGTCTTTCAAGGAAGCGTCGCCGTGACGCGCGATGAACATCACGTCGCGCGGCTGGGCGCTCAGGTGCTGGCCGCCATCGACCAGCAAGGTGGTGCCCGTGATGGCGGGTGCGTCCAGCACGAAACGCACCGCCTGGGCGATGTCTTCGGGGGTGGACGAACGCTGCAGCGGGGTCATGCGATGCGAGGCCGCAAACTCGGCCTCGTTCATGGCGCCCGACAGCAGCGTCACGCCCGGGGCCACGCCCACCACCCGCACCGTGGGCGCCAGGGCCTGGGCCAGCAGGGTGGTGGCCGACTCCAGCGCGGCCTTCGACAGGGTGTAGGCGAAGTAGTCGGGGTTGGGGTTCCACAGCTTCTGGTCGAGCAGGTTGACCACACAGCCGCGCCGGCCGCCGCCCGCCAGGTGCTGCGCCAGGGCCTGCGCCAGCAGCACCGGGGCCGCGGTGTTGACACGCCAGTGGCGTTCCATCGAGGCCATGTCCACGCTCAGAGCGTCGTCATAGTCGAAGCGCGAAGCGTTGTTGACCACGGCATCGAGCCGCCCGAGCGCGGCCACCGCCTGCGGCACCAGGGCGCGGCAGGCGGCTTCGTCGGCGAGGTCGGCCGCCAGCACGGCCACACGCGCGCCGGCGTCGCGCCAGGACGCTGCCGCTTCCTCCGCCTCCTCAGCCGAGGCACGGTGGTGCAGCGCGATGTCCCAGCCATGGGCCGCCAGGTCGGCCGCGATGGCCCGGCCCAGGCGGCGTGCCGCGCCTGTCACCAGCGCCACACGGCGCGCGGGGCGGCCGGACGGATCGGAGGGCTTTGGAGAAGCGGACATGGACGGCTACCTACAATGCCGCGATGCAGACCAAGGAATCCGCCAGTGTAGCGGCCGCCCTGTCGGAGCGCCTGCGCGAGGCCATTGCCGCCGACGGTGGGTGGTGGGGCTTCGACCGCTTCATGGCCGCAGCGCTCTACACGCCGGGTCTGGGCTACTACGCCAACGACCGCCGCAAGTTCGGCACCATGCCGCACAGCGGCAGCGACTTCGTCACCGCCCCCGAGCTGACGCCGCTGTTCGGCCAGGCCCTGGCCCGTCAGCTGCGTCAGGCCCTGGTGGCCAGTGGCACGGCCGAGATCTGGGAGTTCGGGGCGGGCTCCGGCGCCCTGGCCAGCCAGATCCTGGGCGCCCTGGGGCCAGCCGTGAGCGCCTATCACATCGTCGATCTGTCGGGCAGCCTGCGCGAGCGCCAGCATGAACGCCTGGCCGTCGAGCGGCCCGAGCACCTGGCGCGCGTGCACTGGCACGACCGTTTGCCCGACACGATGCGCGGCGTGGTCATCGGCAACGAGGTGCTCGATGCGATGCCCGTGCAGCTGCTGCACTTCGATGGCCGCCAATGGCTGGAGCGTGGCGTGGCGATCGATGGCGAACGCCTCGCCTGGGCCGACCGGCCCACCGAGCTGCGCCCGCCCGTCGAGGCGGCCTTCGTGCCCGGCACCGTCACCGAGATCCACCCCCAGGCCGAGGCCTTCGTGCGCACCCTGGCCGCGCACCTGACGCGCGGCGTGATCTTCCTCCTCGACTACGGCTTCCCCGAGGACGAGTACTACCTGCCCCAGCGCCACGGCGGCACGCTGATGTGCCACCGCGCCCACCGCGCCGACCCTGACCCGCTGGTGGACGTGGGCGAGAAAGACATCACCGCCCATGTGAACTTCACCGGCATCGCCCTGGCCGCGCAGGACGCCGGGCTGGACGTGCTGGGCTACACCTCGCAGGGGCACTTCCTGCTCAACTGCGGGCTGCTGGAACTCATCCCCGACGGCGACCTGCGCGCCACCGCGGCGGTGCAGAAGCTGGTCAACGAACACGAGATGGGCGAGCTCTTCAAGGTCATCGCCTTTTCGCGCGGCGTGGACACCCGCCACTTCGAACCGCTGGGCTTTGCCCACGGCGACCGCACCCACCGGCTCTGAGGCCCTCCATGCTGCGCTGGCTGCTCGTCATCCTCCTGGCCCTGATCGTCTTCAACGGCCTGAGCCACTGGCTGCGCAAGATCGGCCTGGGCCGCCTGCCTGGCGACTTCCACTTCAAGCTCGGCGGCCGCGAATGGCACCTGCCCATCGCCACCGCCGTGCTGCTGAGCTTCATCGCGATGGCGATCGGGAAGTTCGTCTAGCCCTGTGTGTGATTCAGGGGCTCAATAGTCGATCGGCCACCGGTGCCCACACTGGCGGCATCGCACCTGCAGGCGCTGCTGGGCTTCGTCGTGCTCCTCGAGGTTCCAGCGGGCGTAGGTCTGGCAGTCAGGACAGTTGGCCTGGTTGGCCACCTGTTCGGCGTGCATCAGCAGATAGAGGTAACGGCGCAGCGCCCACACGCCGATGAGCGCACTCACCGCCGCGCACAGCGCGATCCAGAGCTGTTCGGGCACCGGCGCGCTGCGCTCATAGGCTTCGGCGCTGCCCAGCAGGCCCAGGGCCGAGAAGAGCAGCAGCACAAGGTGGAGGTGGCTCTGGATGAGCTCGCGCTCGTACCACTTGCGAAAGCCGAGCCGCTGGATCGTCTGCGCCACCTTCATCGCACACCCCCTGGGGTCGGCTCGCACGCGCCAGCCGAAGCGCCCATCATCCCACCAGCAGGCGACCCCTGCGCTGAGTCGGGAATGCGCCGGGTCAGAGGGCGTCGGCCACGGCCCGCACCCGGGCCTCGTGAATGAGTTTGGCGATCTGCGGGCCCTGCTGGCCGCGTTCCTGGGCGTCGCGCGCGATGTCGGCCGTGACCACCTGCTGGGCCGCGCGCAGCACGTGCAGCAGCAGCTCACCCTGGGGGTAGTCCTGTTCACCCAGGCCCAGGCGGCCGCGGGCATCGCATTCACAGGCCTGCACGATCTCGGCGAAGCGCTCGGGCTTGCGAAAGGCATCGCAGCGCTCCAGCAGGCGCACCAGCGCGGCCGACCCCAGCTCGCCGCTGCGGTGGATGTTGCCGTGTTCACGCGCCACCACCTCGGCCAGTTCGCGGCATTCGGTGGGCACGCGCAGGCGCTGGCAGACCTCGCGCAGCAGGCCCACGCTGCGCTGCTCGTGGCCGATGTGGCGCGGCAGCATGTCGGCCGGCGTGGTGCCCTTGCCCAGGTCGTGCATCAGGCAGGCGAAGCGCACCGGCAGCGAGGCTTTCAGCCGCGCGGCCATGTCCATCACCAGCATGAGGTGCATGCCGGTGTCCACCTCCGGGTGGTATTCGGCGCGCTGGGGCACGCCCCACAGGCGGTCGACCTCGGGCAGGATGCGCGCAAGCGCGCCGCATTCGCGCAGCACCTCGAACATGCGGGAGGGCTTCTTTTCCATCAGCCCGCGCGAGAGTTCCTGCCACACGCGCTCGGGCACCAGGTGGTCGGCCTCGCCATGGGCCCCCATCTGGCGCATCAGCATCAGGGTCTCGGCGGCCACGCTGAACTCGGTGAAGCGTGCCGCAAAGCGGGCCACGCGCAGGATGCGCACCGGGTCTTCGGCAAAGGCCGGCGAGGTGTGGCGCAGCACCTGGTCCTGCAGGTCACGCACACCACCGAAGGGGTCGATGAGGCGGCCGTCCTCGTCCTCGGCGATGGCGTTGATCGTGAGGTCGCGGCGCTGCAGGTCCTGCTCCAGCGTCACGTCGGTCGCGGTGTGGAAGGTGAAGCCGTGATAGCCGCGGCCGGTCTTGCGCTCGGTGCGCGCCAGCGCGTATTCCTCGTGGGTCTGGGGATGCAGGAAGACGGGGAAGTCGCGGCCCACGGGCGTGTAGCCGGCAGCGATCATGGCTTCGGGGGTGGCCCCCACCACCACCCAGTCGCGATCGCTGACCGGCAAGCCGAGCAGCCGGTCGCGCACGGCACCGCCGACCATGTAGACCTTCATGGCCGGCAAGTGTAGCGGCGTGGGTTCAGCCGGCGCGGCTCTTGCGGTACGGCTCGTCAAAGTCGAGGAAATCCTGCTCGGCCAGGGCCTCGGCCACCCAGGCCTGCATGGCCGGCAGGGCATGGATGCGCTCGATGTAGGCTTCCACCGCTGGTGGCACCGGCAGGCCGTAGCTGCGGATGCGGGTGCATACCGGCGCGTAGTAAAGATCGGGGATCGTGACCTCGGCACCAAAGAGCCAGGGGCCGCCGTGGGCGTCGAGCTGGCCCGTCCACATCTGCACGATGCGCTGCAGGTCGCGCACGACCTCGGGGCGGCTGCGCATCAGCTCGGCGCCCACGGCCGAGAGGTCGGCCTCGAGGTTCATCGGGCAGTGGCCACGCAGCGCCGAGAACCCGGCGTGCATCTCGGCGCACAGGCTGCGCGCCCGGGCGCGCTGGCGGCGGTCGGTGGGCCACATGCGCTTGTCGGGATGGGCCTCGGCCAGGGTTTCGGCGATGGCCAGGGTGTCCCAGATCGCCAGGTCGCCATCGACCAGCACCGGCACCTGGCCGGTGGGCGTGAGCGCCGCGAGCCGCCGCTTGAACTCGGAGCCTTCGGTGAAGCTCAGGCGCAGCTTCGTTTCCTCGAAGGGGATGCCGAAATGCGCGAGCAGGAGCCAGCCGCGCAGGGACCAGGACGAGTAGTTCTTGTTGCCAATGACGAGTTGCAGCATGGGTCCTCCAGATGAGGCCTCCATGCTAGGTGGCGCCGGTCAGGCGCGCCAATGCCTTCCTTGCATCGGATTGATGCGTGCCGCACTCAACCGCGCCGTGCAAAGGCGCGGAAGCGGTCGTAGCGCCGGCGGGGCTCCTGGCCGCCCAGATAGGCCGCCGCCACCGAGGGCAGGTCCACCGGCGTGATGCCGAGGGCCTGCAGGCCGGGCAGCTGGCCGCTGGCCACGTTGGGCACGCGCATCGAGGCGATGTTGTCGCGGCTCATCAGCGGCTGGCCGGGCAGGCATTCCATCGCCAGGGCCTGCAGGCGGCCCAGGGCCTCAGGCAGAGGCAGCACCAGGCGCGGATGGCCTGACAGGCGACCGGCCAGGCGCACCAGTTCGGCCAGGGTGTAGACCTGCGGACCGGCGCATTCATAGGTCTGGCCGATGGTGCGGCGGTCGTCCAGGCAGTGCACCAGGGCACGCGCCACATCGCCCACCCACACCGGCTGGAAGCGCGCCGAGGCGCCCGCCAGAGGCATCAGCGGGAAGACCTTCTGCAGGCTGGCAAAGAGGTTGAGGAAGCGGTCTTCGGCGCCGAAGATCACCGACGGGCGCAGGATCGTGAGTTCCAGGCCGCGCTGGGCCTTGAGCGCCGCCTCGCCGGCCGTCTTGGAGCGCAGGTAGTTCGAGGGTGCCCCCTCGCCCACGCCCAGGGCACTCACGTGCAGCAGGCGTTTCACGCCGGCCTCGGCACAGGCCTGGGCCAGCTGGCGCGGCAGGGCCACGTGCACCTTGTCGAAGTCGGCCGGGCGGCCGTGCAGGATGGCCACGAGGTTGATCACTGCGTCGCAGCCCGCCACCAGGCGACGCAACTGGGCCGCGTCGTGCACGTTGGCCTGCACCAGCTCGACCGTGGGCAGCATGCGGATGTGCTGGGCCCGCGCCGGGCGACGGCTGGGCACCAGGATGCGCCCGCCCCCGCCGCCGTTGCGTTCGACCAGCTGTTCACACACGTGGCGGCCCACAAAGCCGGTGCCGCCGAGGACGAGGATCTTGTTCATGAGGTGGGTCGGGCTGGAAGGACTCAGGGCAGATCGGCACGCGACACCGGCGCATTGGGCGCGCGCGGGCCGATGGTGGGCTCCAGGCGGTCGCGCAGGCGCGGCACCCGGTTGTTCATCAGTGCGTCATAGTAGGTGGCGTTCGACAGGACTTTCTTGACGTAGTCGCGGGTTTCGTTGAACGGGATGTTCTCGATCCAGATCGGCGCCTCCAGCACCGGACCTTCGCGCCAGCGCCGCGGGCGCCCTGGGCCGGCGTTGTAGGCGGCCGCACCCAGGGCCAGCGAGCCCTGGTCATCCACCACCAGCTTCAGGTAGCTCATGCCCAGCGTGAGGTTCACATCGCGATCGTTGATCATGGACGGCTGGTAGTTCAGCCCGATCTGGCGCGCCGTCCAGCGCGCGGTGGCCGGCATGAGCTGCATCAGGCCGGAAGCTCCCACATGCGAGCGGGCGTCGAGGATGAAGCGCGACTCCTGGCGGATCAGGCCGTACACCACCGCCGGGTCGACACCGAGCTCACGCGCCTTGAGCACCACCTCGCGACGGAAGGGCATGGGGAAGCGCTGCTCGAAGTTGAACTCGGCCTGGGTGCGTTCGCTGGTGTTGATGCAGCGGTCCCACACCTGGCGGTCGCACGCCAGCTGCGCGGCGGCCAGCAGCTCGCGATCGCCCATGCGACCGGCAGACGTGAAGTTCAACGTCCAGTTCCACTCGCGCACGCCCTCGCTGCGCAGGCCCAGCTCGATCAGGCGCAAGGCGCGCTGTAACCCGGGGTTGGTCGCTGCACGCTCGCGCTCGGCATCGGTCAGCGGCGCAGCCGAGGGCGGCAGGGCATGGGGCCGCTCCAGGGCTTCGGCCGCCAGCTTGCCGTAGAAGTGGTACTGGCCGGACAGTTCGTCCAGCAGCTGGAAGGCATCGGCGCGCAGACGCTCCGCATCCCCGGCGGTCGGTGCCAGCTCGCGCAGGGCCCGCGCTTTCCAGTACATCCAGGTGGGATCTCGCTGCTCGGCCGGGGAGAGCGCCTCGATGGCCTGCAGCACTTGCGGCCAGCGCCCGGCACGCAAGGCCGCGCGGGCCTTCCACACCAGGGTGTCGTCCGACCAGGAGCGCTCGTCGGCCTTGCGCGCCGCACGCTGGTAGTGGTCGGCCGCCTCGGGCAGCAGGCGGATCGCGGCCTGGCGGCCGAGACTGGCCCAGACCCAGGACGCCAGATCATCGGGCAACCAGGCAGCCCAGCGGTCCTGCATCTGCGTGGCCGCCAGGGCCGGGTCGCTGGCCCCCAGGCGGATCAAGGCCAGGGCCGTCAGCTCGGCGAGGTCGCGCCGGTCGGTGCGGCCGGCTCGCGCCACGTAGCGGGCCGGGTTCTCGTACAGCTCGTTGAAGTTGATGACGGCCGAAGCCCCCAGCAGCTCCAGCGCCTGGCGCACGGCGCGGGGCCGGTTCTGATCCGTGGCCAGCCGGGCCTTGCGCCACACGTCCTCCGCGCGCAGCACGCCCGCCGCGTAGAGCTGGGTCGCCATCGCCGCGCAGCCCACGTCGGCATCGCGCTGGGCAAACCAGGCCTGGCGGGCCGCTTCGCGGACCGCCTCGGCGGCCTCGCCGTTCTGCTGGCGCAGCAACTGCTCGTAGCAGTGCAGCTCGCGGTCGTCGCGCATGCGAAAGCGCGGCAGCTCCGCCGCCATCTGGGCCCAGTCGCCACGGCGGCCGAGTTCGAGCAGCCAGTCGTTGCGCAACCGGTCTTCCACGTAGGAATCGGGCCAGCGGGCGTAAAAAGCAGCCAGATCCTGCGCCGTGGCCTGGGGCAGGCGCAGGTTGAGCTCCCAGTAGTCGATCCATGAAGTCAGTGCGTGCTGCTGGCCCCGGGCCGTCTGCAGCAAGGTCCTCAGCCGGGGGCCGTCCTTGCGGGTGTAGGCCTCGCGGGCCTGCTGGACCAGGTCCCCACCGGCCTGGGCGTCCACCCGCAGCGGGGCGCAGCCCACCAGCACCACCGCCGCCACGGCGCACAGGGCACGCCGATAATCGAACGTCTTCAGAAAGAATCTCATCAAGCAGATGCCTTGGATCACGGAGTCAGGGTCCCTCGACCGGGCCACGTTGCGCCAGCAACTGCTCGAAGCGCGCGAGCGCTTCGTGGCCTCCCCTTCAGGTCCGGCGGCCCATCGGGCCCTGGGTCAACGCTTGAAGAGCGTGCTCGAAGCGCTGGAACCACAGGTGCTGGGGCTTTATTGGCCGGTTCGATCCGAATTTAACGCACGGGTTGCATGGGGCGACGACATGTCCGTGCTGGCAGACGGGCTGGCCTTGCCTTTTGCGCGCCGCCACCCCCCCACGATGAGCTACCGGCGCTGGGATGGCCACAGCGACCCCGCCGTGCGCGATGAGTGCGGGATCCCCAGCACCGAGGGCGGGCAGGTGGTGCCGGATGTCGTGCTCGTGCCCTGCGTGGGCTACACCCGCGAGGGCTATCGCCTGGGCTATGGCGGTGGCTACTTCGATCGCTGGCTGGCCGCACATCCGGGGGTCACGTCCGTGGGCGTGGCCTGGCAAGGCAGCGAGGTGCGCCTGGCACCCGAAGCCCACGACCAGCCCCTGACCCTCATCGTCACCGAAGACGAGGTGATGGCGCCTTGAAAGCGCGCTTCAGGCGCCGCCCAGGGCCTCTCGGGTGAGTGCGGCCTGCTGTTCGATCCAGGCGCAGAACTGCGCCACTTCGGGGCGCCCCCGTGCCGGAGGCGAGGCCAGCACCCAGTAGGCATGCTGCGTGGTGACGGCACTGCGGGCGCCGGCAAAGGGCTCCACCAGCTCCCCGGTGCGCAGCGCATCGGCCACCAGCGGCAGCCGGGCCAGCGCCACGCCCTGGCCCGACAGGGCCGACTGCACCTGCTGGTAGGTGTAGTTGAAGTAAAGCCAGCGCCGTGGCTGCAGGCCCGACAGGCCGCAATGATCGAACCAGGCATGCCAGCTGAGGAAGCCCGACGAGGGACGGCCATCGTCCTCCTCGAGCAGGGTGTGGTGGGCCAGATCGGCAGGCGTCTCCAGCGCCGGCCCCTGGCCGTTGCGGGCGCGCTCGAGCAGCCAGGGGCTCGCCACCGGGGTGAGCGCCTCGCCGAAGAGGTGCGTGGCCTCGGGCCCGGCGCGCTGCGGTGTGCAGTAGCGCAGGGCCACATCGATGTCCTGGGTTTCCGACTCGATGATCTGGTCGGTGGCGCTCACCCGGATGTCGATGTCGGGATGCTCGCGCTGGAAGGCCTCCAGCCGGGGGATCAGCCACAGCGACGCGAAGGAGGCGAAGGTGGTGACCCCCACCACACGACGCCCTCTGGATCGCCGGATCTGGTGCACGGTCGTATCGAGCCGGTCCAGCAGGGGTGCCACCGCGCGCAGCAAGGCCGCACCGGCCACCGTGAGTTCCACATGCCGGGTGCCACGCACGAACAACGGGGCCCCCACCTCGTCCTCCAGCCCCTGGATCTGCCGGCTGATGGCCGGCTGGGTCAGGAAGAGCTCCTCGGCTGCTGCCCGGAAGTTGAGATGGCGCGCCACGGCTTCGAAGGCGCGCAGAGCGCCCACGGGCAAAGGACGATGGCGAGGCCTATTCATGACATAAGTGCATCAATGATCAACACGCTTCTCATTGGACCAGACCGGACACGCTACCTAAGCTATGTCCAACCTGAAGCGAGAGTTCATCATGGATCAGACACTCATGCAAGCAATGCACCAATCCCGCCCCCTCGGCGTCCTGGGCCCCGAGTTCGGTCGCACGCTGCGCTGGCGCGCCAGCGAGGCCGGGAACCTGATCGTGCACGGCAGCGCCCTGTGGGTCACCCGCACCGGCGGTGGAGACGATCTCGTGCTCACCCCGGGCGAACGCCTGAGCCTGCACCGCGGCGACGAAGTGGTGGCCGAAACCTGGCGTGCCGATGGGCAGGCGGAACTGCACTGGCAAGTCGAAGCTGAAGGCCTGGGCACACGCGGTTTCTGGGAGGCGCTGGCGCGCGGCGCCGAGGCCGCAGCCGGTGTCCTGGGCCGCCTGGCCGACTGGGCCCGGGCCCACGGCACCGGCCCAGGAACGGCCTGTCCGGCAGCAGGCGCGCGCTGACCCTCAACGCTCGGCGGATTCGCCCTCGGGCCCGCCCAGGAGACGGGCATGCCGCGGGTTCACGACCTGCGGCGGCACTTCGTTGAGCTTGTTCTCGGACATGTAGTCGTTCATCTCGCGCCAGCCGGCGAAGATGGCAGCCTTGTCAGCCCGGGGATTGAGGGTGTAGCAGTCCTCGATCGCCCGTCCGGCATGCCGGCAGGCCCCACCCAGGGCACGCCCTTCCGCGTCACGGCGCTCGGCCACGGCCTGGGTCGATTCGATGCCCAACTGGTCACAGCCGCTCAGGGTGGCAGCAGCAAGCAGGGTGGCGGTGAGAAGGAAAGCACGCATGGCGAGATCATCGGCCATTCAGGCGGGAAGTTGAGCCCAATTTTTCCAGCGACCGCCGCGGATCCGGCTCCGCCGGTCCGCCAGCGGTGCCCCCTTTGAGGGGGCGGCCGAAGGCCGTAGGGGGTGGCCCTATCTCCTGGCCATGTCCATCAGCCGGGCCACCCGGTCTTCGGTGGCCGGGTGGGTGGAGAACAGCCCGCGCAGCCCCCCGCCCGACAGCGGGTTCATGATCATCATCTGCGCCGTCTCCGGGTGACGCTCGGCGGCCTCCAGCGGGATGCCCTGGGCGTAACGCTGGATTTTCTGCAGCGCGCTGGCCAGGGCCTGCGGGTCACCGGAGATCTCGGCGCCGCCGCGGTCGGCCTCGAACTCACGCGCCCGGCTGATGGCCATCTGGATCAGGCTGGCCGCCAGCGGCGCCAGGATCATCACCAGGATGCCCACGACGGGATTGGCCGGGCGGCCTTCGCCGTCGCGCCCGCCGAAGAACATCGCGAAGTTGGCCAGCATCGAGATTGCGCCGGCCATCGTCGCGCTGATGGTCGAGATCAGGATGTCGCGGTGCTTCACGTGCGCCAGTTCGTGCGCCATCACGCCGCGCAGCTCGCGCTCGTTGAGCACGCGCATGATGCCGGTGGTGGCCGCCACGGCGGCGTTCTGCGGATTGCGGCCGGTGGCGAAGGCGTTGGGCGCGTTCTCGTTGATCAGATACACCTTGGGCATGGGCAGCTCGGCCTTCTGGGCCAGCTCGCGCACCATGCCGTAGAACTGAGGCGCCGTGGTCTCGTCGACCTCCTGGGCGTTGTACATCTTCAGCACCAGCTTGTCCGAGAACCAGTAGCTGAAGAAGTTCATGCCCAGCGCCACGATGAGCGCGAGCATCATGCCCTGCTGGCCGCCCAGCAGCGAGCCGATGGCCATGAACAGCCCGGTGATGGCCGCCATCAGGATGGCAGTCTTCATCATGTTGAACATGGTGGGTTTCCTTTCTGCTCCAACCTCACCCCAGATGGGGTCGCCCGATTTGTATATCAAGCGATGGGCTCAGTCCGCACGCGGGGCAAAGACCATGCCGGGCCTCACCATATGGCCTGCCAGGAATTCCCTCACCTTCAGGCGCCGCCCGCCGGGCTTTTGCAGCTCCAGCAGGCACAGCACCCCGTCGCCGCTGCCCACCCGCACGCCGTCATCGCCGACGGACAGCACCTCGCCCGGGGCGCCCTGCCCCGGCTCGGCCCGCGCGGACCAGACCTTCAGGGCCACCCCTCCCAGGTGGGCCACGCCGCCGGGGAACGGGTCGAAGGCGCGCAGGCGGCGCTCGATCACCGCGGCCGGCTCGGTCCAGTCGATCGTCGCCTCGGACTTGTCGATCTTGTGGGCGTAGGTCACGCCCTCGTCAGGCTGCTTCACCGGCTTCAGGCCACCGCAGGCGGCAAGCTCCAGCGCCTCGACGATGAGCCGCCCGCCCAGCCCTGCCAGCCGATCGTGCAGCGCGGCCGTCGTGTCATCGCTGCGGATCGGGGTGCGTTCGACCAGCAGCATGTCGCCGGTGTCCAGGCCCTCATCCATCTGCATGATGGTGATGCCGGTTTCGGCATCCCCTGCCTCGATGGCGCGATGGATGGGCGCCGCACCTCGCCAGCGCGGCAGCAGCGACGCGTGGATGTTCAGGCAACCCAGGCGCGGCAGCACCAGCACCCAGCGCGGCAGGATCAGGCCGTAGGCCGCCACCACCATCACGTCGGGCTGCAGCGCCAGCAGGCGCTCACGGGCCGCCCCGGCGTCGTCGGGATGCTTGCCGTCCAGCCGCAGGCTGCGCGGCTGCGCCACCTCGAGCCCGTGCGCCAGCGCCCATTGCTTGACCGGACCGGGGCTGAGCTTCATCCCTCGGCCAGCCGGGCGGTCCGGCTGGGTCAGCACCAGCGGCATCCGGAAACCGGCCGCGTGCAGGGCTGCCAGGGCCACCTGGGCGAACTCGGGCGTGCCGGCGAAGACCACCTTCATCGGGCGGCCCTCAGCGCACCTCGTCCTTGGCGCGCTTTTGCAGCTTGGACTTGATGCGGTTGCGCTTGAGCGGCGAAAGGTATTCGACGAAGACCTTGCCCATCAGATGATCCATCTCGTGCTGGACACACACCGCGAGCAGCCCGTCAGCCTCGAATTCATAGGCCTGGCCGCTGCGGTCGAGGGCCCGCACGCGCACGCGGGCATGCCGGTCCACCTTGTCGTAGATGGTCGGCACGGAGAGGCAGCCCTCTTCCCAGACGATCATCTCCTCGCTTCTCTCGATCAGCTCGGGATTGATCAGCACCCGCGGATCATCGCGATCGTCGGACACATCGATCACGATCACGCGCTCGTGCACGTCGACCTGGGTGGCCGCCAGGCCCACGCCCTGGGCCTCGTACATGGTCTCCAGCATGTCATCGACCAGGCGCTGGATGCGCGCGTCCACCTCGGCCACCGGCTTGGCGACCTTGTGCAGGCGCGGATCGGGATAACGCAGGATGTTCAGCAGGGCCATGGCAGGTCTCGACCCCCTTCAGGGCCGACGTGTGTGGAATTCCCGCAACGCCGCTTTTCGTGAACCAGTGCCGCAGCACCGGTAACGTCCAGCAAAATTCGTTGCGGCATCAAGGGTTTATGGGCAGAATCTGTGAAACTATGTGAGGATTTTCGCCGAACTGTCGTCCCCGGGCGGAATAAGAACTCATTAACCATATGGCGTCATGGCCCCGGAAAAACAGGCCGTGCCGGAATGCGGAGACCCCTGCATGATTCGTAAGCTCACGCCGCAAGCCCGTCCGACGCAGTCGCCTGCGCTCGCACGCCTGGGGATCCAGGCCCTGGCCACCGTGGCGCTCGCCACCGCCTGCGCCAGCGCGCTGGCCGTCAATTATCCGGTCACTCCGCAGCAGCGCGCCACCGCCCAGCAGGTGGCACAGGCCGGCGTGCCTCTGTCCGAACTCGCCCCCAACGCGCCCGACACCTACGTGGTCAAGCGCGGTGACACCCTCTGGGACATCTCCAGCCTCTTCCTGCGCAGCCCGTGGCGCTGGCCCGAGCTGTGGGGCATGAACCTCGAACAGATCCGCAACCCCCACCTGATCTTCCCGGGCCAGATCCTGGTGCTGGAAAAGATCGATGGCGTGGCCCGCCTGCGCGTGGGCGAGCCCGTGGGCAACGGCACCGTCCGGCTGTCGCCGCGTGTGCGCAGCTCCGAACTGATCGACGGCATCGCCTCGGTCCCTCTGCACCTGATCGAGCCTTTCCTGAACGATGCGGTCATCTTCAACCGCGACGAGCTCGAAGGCGCACCCCGCGTCGTGGCGGCTCAGGAAGGACGGGTGATGATGTCGCGCGGCGACCGCGCCTACGTGCGCGGCGAGATGGGCGATCAGCGGGACTGGCGCGTGTTCCGCAACGCCAAGCCGCTGCTCGACCCCCTCACCAAGGAAGTGCTCGGTTACGAGGCCGCCTACGTGGGCGCTGCCACCTATGTCCGTGCAGGCAGCACCAACACCCAGGGCGAGATCGTTCCCGCCACCGTGGAAGTGCAGGCCGTGCGCCAGGAAATGGGTGTGGGCGACCGACTCGCCCCGCTGCCGCCGCGGGAGTTCATCAACTATGTGCCGCGCGCACCGCAGTCGCCGATGGACGGCCGCATCGCGTCCATCTACGGCGACAACACCACCGCCGGCCAGAACCAGGTCGTCGCCCTGAACAAGGGCAGCCAGGATGGTGTGGAGCGCGGCCACGTGTTGGCGCTCTGGCGTGCCGGTCGAGTGACCACGGACACCACCTCGGCCGACAAGGCCACACTGCGCCTGCCCGACGAGCGCCATGGCCTGTTGTTCGTCTTCCGCGTCTTCGACCGCATGTCGTACGCCCTGGTCCTGAACGTGAAGGACCCTGTGGTGGTGGGCGATCGCTTCACGCAGCCCTGACCTTTGTCGTCCTGAGCCTCTTCCCTGCGGCGCGTCGCACAGGCCCCGGGCAGTCGGGCGGGCCCCAACGGCCCGCCCTTGCTTTTTTGGTGCGCCATGTCCGATTCCCGCATCGATGCCGACGAGCTGTCCGCGTGGCTGCGGCTGCTTGAAACCCCGGGCCTGGGTCGCGACACCGCGCGCCGCCTGCTGGCCGCCTTCGGATCCCCCCAGGCTGTCTGCCAGGCCCCCTTCGCGGCCCGGCGTGGCGTCGTGGGCGACGCCCTCGCTCGCGCCCTCGACGAGCCGCCGGCCGGCTGGGCCACCCTGGTGGGGCGCACACAAGCCTGGCTGGCCGCCAGCCCCCGACACCATGTCGTCACACTCGGCGATCCGGCCTATCCACCCTTGCTGCTGGCCACGGCCGACCCGCCCGTGCTGCTCTATGCCATCGGCGACCTGGCCAAGCTGCAGGCGCCCTCCATCGCCGTGGTCGGCACCCGCCATCCCAGCCGGCAGGGGCTGGAGAACGCCCGGGCCTTTGCCGCTCACCTGAGCCAGGTCGGGCTCACCGTGGTGTCGGGGCTTGCGCTTGGCATCGACGGCGCGGCCCACGAAGGCGGCCTGGAGGGGCCGGGCAGCACCATCGCCGTGGTGGGCACCGGGCTGGACCAGGTCTATCCCAAGCGCCACCAGGCGCTGGCGGCACGCATCGGCGAGCACGGTCTGCTGTTGAGCGAGTATGCGCTGGGCACCCCGCCGCTGCCCCCGCACTTCCCGCAACGCAACCGCATCCTCTCCGGCCTGAGCCGCGGAACGCTGGTCATCGAAGCCGCCGTGCAGTCCGGCTCGCTCATCACCGCGCGGCTGGCCGCCGAGCAGGGCCGTGAGGTCTTCGCCATCCCGGGCTCCATCCATGCGCCCCAGTCGCGCGGCTGCCACGCCCTCATCAAGCAGGGCGCCAAGCTGGTCGAGTCGGCCCAGGACATCCTGGAGGAACTGCGCTGGGCCGATGTGCGCCTTGCAGCGCCACCGTCCGATGGCAATCTCGAACCGGCTGCTGCCGGCGGCCCGCCCGACGAAATCCTCGATGCGCTCGGGCACGACCCGGTGTCGCTCGATGCACTGCAGGCCCGCTGCGGCTGGCCCACCGACCGGCTGAACGCACGCTTGCTGGAGCTGGAACTCTCGGGCGAGGTCGAACGCCTGCCCGGTGGGCTCTTCCAGCGCTGCCACGCCGCCTGAGGCACGGCCGTCCAAAGCCCGGAAAAGCCACGCTGCCCACCGTTGGATTCGACACTTGCCGGGCAAGGCGCCTCGGGTATAGTCAAACCATGTTCGATGTGCTCGTGTACCTCTACGAAAACTACTGGCGGCCCGATGCCTGCCCGGACCACGAGCAGCTGACCCGCAAACTCTCGGCGGTGGGTTTCGAGAACGACGAAATCCAGGAAGCCCTGAACTGGCTTGACGGGCTGGCGCTCTCGGCCCAGACCCACGCCGGCCAGCAAGGCACAGCCAGCATGCGGGTGTTCACTTCGGCTGAGCACGACCATTTCGGTGCCGACTGCCTGGGCTTCGTCAGTTTCCTGGAATCGGCCGGCGTGCTGCCGCCGCCCATGCGCGAGATCGTCGTCGACCGCGCCATGGCCATCCCGGGCGGCCCGGTATCCCTCGAGGACCTCAAGATCATCGTGCTGATGGTCTTCTGGAGCCTGGGCGAAGAGCCCGACGCCCTCATCCTCGACGAACTCTTCGTCGACGTCCAGGACCGGCTCATCCACTGAGCGCCGCAGCGCGCGGCTCAATTCAGCAGGCGACTCGGGTCGGCGTCCAGCTTGGCCAACGCATCACGCGTGGCGCGCACCGTCAGAGCCTCTTCCTCGGCGGGCACCAGCAATCCAGCCTGCAGGAAGGCGGCGAGGCGATGCTGCTGGAAGAGCACGCAGCGCCCGTTGGGCGAGACGAACAGGCTCAACTGCTTGCGCAGGCCCTGCCAGGCCAGTTGCACCGGCTCGTTGCGCCCCCGGTAATCCAGCTTGAACCAGGCGCCCACCTGGATTGCGCGGGCCCAGGCGACCATGGCCGGGCTGGGCATGGAGCCCCCCTCGGCCACCACCTCCAGACCCGTGGTTTCGCGGCCGGAGAGGTCCAGCACCATGGACTCGTCGATCTCCACCTCGGCATCGGGGAGCATCTCTTCCAGGGTTTCGAGGCGCAGCATCAGTTCGTCCAGCCGCTCGGCCGGGATCGCCGCCGTCTTGGCCGTGAAGGCCGCTGCCAGCGAGTTGTTGAGCGTCTGGATGTGCTCGTCCTGCTTGTCGGACGGCACGCCGGCGCCGGCCATGCCGTCACGCAGGGTCTTGAGCAATGGAGGCAGGCGGCGGATCACCTCGGCGCGCTCCTCGCGCGAGACCTTGGCGCTGGCCGACCAGATCAGGTCCGCGGCCGCACGCTTCATCGCCTTGGTGGACTCGCCGTTGGGGCCATGCTTGACGGCGGTCATCGCCAGCACGTCGGCCCAGATCTGGAAGAGGAAGTCGCGCACCCCCTCCTGCACCGGCACTTCGTTGAGCATCTTGCGCAGCTCGATGGTGTACTGGATGGCCAGGATCTCGCGCTGCTCGACCTGCTGGGCCAACGAGACGCCTTTGCGCGACTGCTCGTGTTCGTTGCGGAAGTAATGATCGAGGAACTTCTCGAACTCCACCAGCACGGTCTGGAAGACGCGGCGTCCGGTGTCTGGGTAGGCCTCCACGACCTGAACCACGCGCTTGATCTCCTTTTCCAGCGTCTCGCTGGCGCCGGCCGTGGCTTCGTCGAAGCCCATCACGCAAGCACCCATGCGATCGATGAGCTTGCGCGCGGGGTGATCGATGGTGGCGAAGAAATCGGGTTCGCTGATGGCCACACGCAGCACCGGCATCTGCAGGCGTGCGAACCACACGCGCACCGAGGCGGGCAGCCGCTCCTCCATCAGCAGGCTCTGGAACAGCAGGGCCACGATCTCGATGGTGGCACGCTCGATGGGAGATTCGGCCGCCTGCTTGAGCGCCTGCTTGCGCTCCTGCAGGCCCTGCACCAGGGCGGCCGGATGGGCCACGGCGCCCGGTGCGCTGGCCTGGAACTGCTGCACCACGTCGCGCTCGGCCCGGGCCATGGCCTCGGCCAGGCGGGGGGAAGCCGGCTGGGCCTGCGTGGTGGCCTCGAACTCGGGCACCTGCTTGCCCACCAGCCGGTTGAGCCGACCAAGGACTGCCTGGGCCTGCTCGGAGGCGCGCAGCAGGTTGGAGGCCCGGGTCATCAGCCGGGTCTCCTCACCCACCGCATGCTGCGGTCCGCTGGGGGCAGCACCGCCCGCCAGCACCGACGCTGCCCGCGTGGCGCCGCCCATTTCAGTGGGGCGCCCCGCCGATGGAGCCACGCCCGTGTCACGCGCGCGCCGGATGAGCGGGCGCAGGTCGATCTCGGGCAACACGCCATGGGCGATCAGCCACTTGTTGGTTTCGTGGTAAGCCAGCACGAGCAGATGGCCCAGTTCGTCGTGCAGAACGGGCTGCACGCAACGCCAGGCTTCGATGCTCAAGCCCGACGACCGCCAGGTCTGCAGCATCAATGCAGCCATGACCTGAGGTCGCAGGATGTCGGATGGAGGAAGCTCGTCGCGTCGCTCCAGCGCAATGACGCGTGAGCGCAGGTCGGTGAACTCAGAACTGGCCTGGTCCATGGCGGCCAAGGCGAGCCGAGACCCCAGGATCTCGTGTTCGATCGTGTCGTCGTCGACCAGGGACAGTTCGGCCGTGCGCCCCAGGCCCGCCAGCATCGTGGCGCTGGCGCCAGCCGACAGCGAGCCCTGCCAGGACTGGATCTGCTCGGCAAGATGCTGCTGCCAGGGCGCGCGCAAGCGCTGCAGGTCGCCCCAGGCGTCGCGGCGGCGCAGCAGCAACTCCGGCGGTGCCGCCTGGGTGGCGATCAGTTTGGCACCTTCCTCGACCGCCTGCAACGCGTGGGGTGCCCCATAGAGCACCACATTCAGGAAGGTCCTGCGGGCCTGGGCAGCAAGCGCCTTGGGGTCGGCAGGAATGGCCATGGTGAGGGTCGGGTGCCTGCGTTCAGATGAGAGATCCGCCGAACTCTACACCACGGCACCCGCATTCGGGTCGTCCGGATCCGTCTCCTTGCGCGAAGGCGTGATCAGGTCCTCGCGCTTGACCCCCAACCACATGGCCGTCGCGGCCGCCACGAAGACGGAGGAATAGATGCCAAAGCAGATGCCGATCGTGAGGGCCAGAGCGAAGTAATACAGCGTGGGCCCGCCGAAGATCAGCATGGACAACACCATGATCTGCGTCGAGCCGTGGGTGATCGCCGTGCGACTCATGGTGCGCGTGATCGCGTTGTCCATGATCTCAGCCGTGGTCATCTTGCGGTACTTGCGGAAGGACTCGCGGATACGATCGAAGATCACCACCGACTCGTTCACAGAATAGCCCAGCACGGCCAGCACAGCGGCGAGCACCGCGAGCGAGAACTCCCACTGGAAGAAGGCGAAGAAGCCCAGGATGATGATGACGTCGTGCAGGTTGGCGACGATGGCGGCCACCGAGAACTTCCACTCGAAGCGGAAGGCCAGGTAGATCATGATGCCGATGATCGTCATCGCCAGGGCGATGGCACCGTCGCGCGCCAGCTCGGCCCCCACCTGCGGCCCCACGAACTCGCTGCGCTGCAGGCGCAGCGGCTCGCTGCCACTGGCGTCGCAGACCTGGCGACTGACAGCCTCTCCCTTGTCGGTGACTTCGTTGCGCTGCTCGAGGCGTCCGCCTTCGGCGCTGCACAGCGCACCCATCACGCGCGAGACCACTTCCGACTGCTGAACGTCACCCCTCACTGGCAGGCGAATGAGCACGTCCCGCGAGGTCCCGAAGTTCTGGACCTGCACCTCGCCGAAGCCCAGGGCCTCCACCTCGCTGCGCACCTTCGGAAGATCGGCACTTTGCGCGTATTGCACTTCCATCACCGTGCCACCAGTGAACTCGATGGACAGATGCAGCCCGCGGGTCACGAGGAAAAAGACCGCTGCGATGAACATCGCCGCCGAGATCGCATTGAGCAGCAGCGCGTGCCGCATGAACGGGATGTCGCGCTTGATCCGAAAGAATTCCATGTGCGTGATTCCTGTGCGTTCGCGGCCTCAGGCCTTGGGGGCGGACTCGCCGCCGGGCGTCCAGACCTGCCCGATGGACACGGACTTGAGCTTCTTCTGGCGTCCGTACCACAGGTTCACCAGGCCGCGCGAGAACAGCACGGCCGAGAACATCGACGTGAGGATACCCAGGCAGTGCACCACGGCAAATCCGCGCACCGGGCCGGAACCGAAGGCCAGCAGAGCCACGCCGGCAATCAGCGTGGTGACGTTGGAGTCGAGGATGGTGGCCCAGGCACGCTCGTAGCCGGCATGGATGGCCGCCTGCGGCGAGGCGCCGTTGCGCAGCTCCTCGCGCACGCGCTCGTTGATCAGCACGTTCGCGTCGATGGCCATGCCCAGCGTGAGCGCCACCGCCGCGATGCCCGGCAGCGTGAGCGTGGCCTGCAGCATCGACAACAGGGCCATCAGCAGGAACAGGTTGAGCGTGAGCGCCAGGGTGGAGAACACGCCGAACAGCATGTAGTAGGCGATCATGAAGACGGCAATGGCCGCCAGCCCCCAGATCACGCTGTTGAAGCCCTTGGCGATGTTCTCGGCGCCCAGCGCCGGCCCGATGGTGCGCTCCTCGATGATCTCCATCGGCGCGGCCAGCGAGCCGGCACGCAACAGCAGTGCCACGTCATTGGCCTCCTGCGTGGTCATGCGCCCGGAGATCTGCACCCGTCCGCCACCGATCTCGGTGCGGATGACCGGGGCGGTCACCACCTCGCCGCGCCCCTTCTCGAACAGCAGGATGGCCATGCGCCGGCCCACGTTCTCGCGGGTGATGTCGCGGAAGATGCGCGCACCCTTGGCGTCGAGCGTGAGGTGCACCGCCGGCTGCTGCTGGTCATCGAAACCGGCCTGGGCGTCCGTCAGGTTCTCGCCTGTCAGGATGACCTGGCGGCGAACGATGAGGGGGCCACCGCCCCGCTCCACATAGCGCTCGGTGCCGAAGGGCACCGGCCCGCTGCCCGCCAGAGCCGCCTGCGCTTCGGCGCTGTCGTCCACGAGACGCACTTCCAGCGTGGCCGTGCGGCCGATGATGTCCTTCGCGCGCGCGGTGTCCTGCACACCAGGCAACTGCACCACCACCCGATCCAGCCCCTGCTGCTGGATCACCGGTTCGCTGGTGCCCAACTCATTGATGCGGTTATGCAGCGTGGTGATGTTCTGCTTGAGTGCCTGGTCCTGAATACGGCGCGCGGCCTCGGGCTTGAGGGTGCCGGTGAGCTTGAAGTCCAGGCCGTCGACCGTTTCGGTCCAGTCCATGTCGGTGAGCTGATCGCGCAGCACGTCACGGGCCTGCTGCTGCACGGCGGCCTCTCGGAAGCGCACCTCGACGTCGTTGCCCACGCGGGTGATGCCGGCATGACGGATGTTGCGGTCGCGCAGCAGCGCACGCGCGTCTCCGACATAGGCCTCGGCACGTCGCGTCAGGGCCGCCCCCATGTCGACCTGCATCAGGAAATGCACACCCCCGCGCAGGTCCAGGCCCAGGTACATCGGCAGCGCACGCACGGCGGTCAACCACTGGGGCGAGCGCGACACCAGGTTGAGCGCCACGACGTAGCTGGGATCAGCCGGGTCCGGGTTCAGGGCGCGGTCGATGACGTCGCGGGCGCGGATCTGCGTGTCGGTGTCGCCAAAGCGCGCGCGCACCGAGTTGCCATCGAACTGAACGAAGTCCACCGGCACATTGGCGTCGGCCAGGGCCTGGCGCACCCGTTCGGTCATGGCCTCATCCACACGCACCGTGACCTTGCCACTGGAGACCTGCACCGCCGGCGCCTCGCCGAAGAAGTTGGGCAGGGTGTAGACGATGCCGACGATCACCGCGACCACGAGGATCGCGTATTTCCAGAGGGGATAGCGGTTCATGACAGCTCTTTCATGCCCAATGCCGCAGTCGTGCGGCGAGGCCTCATCGGAACGAAGGGCGCCCGAGCGGCGCCCTTCCGGGTCTTTGGCACCCAGCCGGATCAGAGGCCTGGATTACTTGATCGTTCCCTTGGGCAGCACCTGCACGACGGCCGAGCGCTGGACCTGGATCTCCACGCCGTCGGCCACTTCCACATGGAGATAGCTGTCGCCCAGCTTGGCGATCTTGCCCAGCAGGCCGCCGGCGGTGACGACTTCATCGCCCTTGGCCAGGGCTTCGACCATGGCCTTGTGCTCCTTCTGGCGCTTCATCTGGGGGCGGATCATGATGAAATAGAGCACCACGAACATCAGCACCAGCGGCAGCAGGCTCAACAGGGTCGATTCGGTGCCGCCTTGCGCAGCGGGAGCCGCCTGGGCGAATGCTTCAGAGATGAACACGGGAAGTCTCCGGGAAAGGTCAATACAAACCGTCGATTGTATGCCTGAGCCGGCCCGCACCGCCTATTTCAGCCCCAGGATCCAGCGAGCAAGGATGACCGCCTCCTCGGCCGAGACCTGGGGCTGGGCCGGCATCGGCACCTGACCCCAGACCCCGACGCCACCTTCGCGGATCCTGGTGGCGAGCATCGCCTCGGCACCCTGCGCGTCGGCGTACTTGGCGGCGATGCTCTTGAACGACGGTCCCAGCGTGGCCCGGTCGACCCGATGACAGGCCATGCAGTTCCTGGCCTTGTACAACTCTTCATCCGCGAACGCCACGCCGCCGCTCAGGCCGAGCGCCAGCGTGGTCAAGACCAGCACAAGCTTCATGTTCATGCTCACTGAAGGGTGATGCCACGCTGCGCGAAGAGGCCTCAGTTGGGGGTGAGGCGCGAGATCATGCCCTCGTCGGTCGCCACGTACAGGTTGCCGTCCGGGCCCTGCACCAGCGAGCGGAAGCGCGCAGCAGGCATCGGCAGGTTCACCGTGGTCCGGGTGGCCGACAGGCCATTGGGCGCGATGTCGAGGACGTCGATGCGGTTGCCCACCGGCGTGCCATGGATGCCGATGCCCCCGAAGCCGACGAGCATCCGGCCGTTCCATGCCTTCCACTGCGAGCCGCTCACGAAGGTCGCCCCGAACATGCCCTGCGACAGGCCGTCGTTGTTCCAGGCCGGTCTCATCGCATTGGGATAGGTCCTGGTGTCGGTCATGGGCATGAAGGCTGCACGCTCCCTCGGGTCCATGGCCCCCATCTGGTTGGGGCTGTAGCCACAGTAGTTGTCGGGGCAGGGCCCTCGCCCGGCCATGTTCGGGCGCGGATCCCAGCCGGCATTGCCGCCGGGCACCAGGGCCGTGACCTCGTCGCTGTGCCAGGGGCCATTCTCCGCCGTGAACGGCTGGTTCGTGCCCGGGCGGAACGTGATGCCCTGTGGATTTCGATGGCCGTAGGTGTAGACGCGCGGATCGAAGCCCGCCGGCGCACCGTTGCCCGGGGCGGCCTTGCCGTCGCGATCGATGCGCAGGACCTTGCCGCCGATCAAGGTGGGGCTCTGGGGCACCTGACCGTTGTGGGTGTCGCCCGTCGTCACGTACAGGAAGCCGTCGCCGGGGCTGAAGCGGATGCGCCCGCCGTTGTGCGCCCCGGGGCCGCCGAAGGGGTGGTCGCTGGCGCGAGGCTTGTAGGGAATGTCGGTGACGATGTCCGTGCGATCGGACACGGCGCTCAGCGCATCATTGACCCGCAGGCGGATGACGCGGTTGGTGCCGGGTGCCGTGAGGCTCGAGGACGAGTAGACGTAGACGAAACGGTTGCTCGCGAAGTTGGGGTCCACCGCCACACCGGCCATGCCGGCCTGTCCTTCGCAGAACAGGTCATTGGCCGTCGATGCATAACCCTTGCTGTCCTTCATGCCCAGCAGCTTCGCCACCGTGCCGTTGGTCTGCCGCACGGACAGGCCCAGGCATTTCTCGGTGAAGAACATCGTGCCATTGGGAAGGAAGGCCATGTCCCAGGGGCTGTCGAGCTTGGTCAGGACGACCGCGTGAGACAGCGAGGGGATGGCAGCGGGGGCTGCGCTCGTCGTGACACCGGAGGGTGTGGCGCAAGCAGCCAAGGCGCAGGGAAGCGCCACGAGAAACATTCGGTTCATGGCTTGTCTCCTGGATGGTTTGCTCTTCTGCCTCGTTGCGAGGGGAGCCAGACCATGCTATTCCTCGGCGACCTGCCCGGCAAGTGGTCCCGTCAGGGACTGCGTCAGACGCCCAAGAAAAAAGGGCCTCATGATGAGGCCCTCTTGTCTGCCCCCTTGGCCAACTGGTTGTCAGCCGGGGACTTATTCTTGGTGGCCAAGGGCGGAATCGAACCACCGACACGCGGATTTTCAATCCGCTGCTCTACCAACTGAGCTACTTGGCCAGAAAGACAAAAATTATAGCAGGATTCCGCAGGCGTCCAGCCACTCAGTTGCCGCCGGCGCGCTTGTTGCGGGTGAGGTCGACACCGAGCTGCTTGAGCTTGCGGTACAGGTGGGTGCGCTCCAGGCCGGTCTTCTCGGCCACGCGGGTCATGCTGCCGTGTTCCTTGGCGAGGTGGAATTCGAAGTAGGCTTTTTCGAAGGCGTCTCGCGCTTCGCGCAAGGGGCGGTCGAGGACGAAAAGCTGCTCGGCCTGGGGGCCCAGGGCCGCAGGATGCGCCCCAGGCAGGCCGCCATGAGGGATGAGCGGCTCACCATGGAGTTCACGCACCACCACCGCACTACCCAGAGCAGCGCTGGCAGGCCGTGGAGACTGGCGGGCCAGGCCCTGCTCAACGGCGCGCAGGAGCTTCTGCAGGGTGATGGGCTTTTCGAGGAAGGCCATGGCGCCGTGCTTGGTGGCCTCCACCGCGGTGTCGATGGTGCCGTGGCCCGACATCATGATCACCGGCATGGTGAGCTGGCCGCTCGCGCCCCACTCCTTGAGCAGCGTGATACCGTCGACATCGGGCATCCAGATGTCGAGCAGCACGAGGTCCGGCTGGAATCGCTCGCGCTGGGCGCGGGCCTGGGCGGCGTTTTCCGCCAGCTCCACGGTGTGCCCCTCGTCCGTGAGGATCTCCGACAAGAGGGCGCGGATGCCGAGCTCGTCGTCAACTACAAGTATGGTGGCCATGCGGTACGTCAGGTCCCTGGGCGGGCGACTCGGGTTGCGGCGTCGTCTCGTCCATCGTGTTGCTCGGATGCAAACCGCGAAAATGATATCGAAACTTGCGCCCCCCTCACCTCGGGGTTCTTCCCGCGCTGCTCGCCGCCCAGTCCTTCGGAGCTGGTGAGATTGGTCAGGCGGATGCGCGCGGCGTGTTCATCGCAGATCTTCTTCACCACCGCCAGGCCCAGGCCGGTACCTTTGCTCTTGGTGGTGACGTAGGGCTCGAAGGCGCGCTTGAGCACCTTGTCGAGGAAGCCCGGGCCGTTGTCGGCCACGACCAGGCGGACCGAGCGCAGTTCGCCTGAATCATGGCGCGCCGCTTCGGTGTGGATGCGCACCTGCCCGCCGGGCCGATCGGCCACGGCGTCGAGGGCGTTCTGCAGCAGGTTGTGGATGACCTGGCGCAGCTGGGTGGGGTCGCCCTCGATGAGGGGCAGGTCGGGTTCGAGAGCGACCTGCAGCCGACCTTCCTCCTGCACGCTGCCGTAGAGCGCCAGCACCTCGGCCACCAGGGCGTTGAGGTCGATGGGACGCAGCTGCGCGGAGGGCAGCCGCGCGTAGTCGCGAAACTCGTTGACGAGCTGCTTCATCCCGCCCACCTGATTGACGATGGTGCCGACCGACTTGGCCAGGAGTTGCCGGTCGGCCTCATCGAGCTTGGATTCGAGCTTGTGCTGCAGGCGCTCGGCCGAGAGCTGGATGGGCGTGAGCGGGTTCTTGATCTCGTGGGCGAGGCGCCGGGCCACCTCGCCCCAGGCGATGGAGCGCTGGGCCGACATGACCTCGGTGATGTCGTCGAAGACGATGAGACGGGCCTGCTGGGGCAGCCAGGCGCCACGCACGAGCAGGGTCATGGGTTCGCGTTCGCTGCCGGCCATATCGGGTTCGACGGGCAGCTCGAAGGCTTGCTGCCAGTGATCGCGTTCGCCTCCTTCGTTGCCAGCGGCGTGCAGGTCGAACTGGCGCTCGATGGCCTGGGCGAAATCGGCCAGGCCCGGCACCTCGGACAAGGGCCGATCGCGATAGGCCCCCAGGGGCAGGCGCAGGATGCGGGTGGCACCAGGGTTGACGGAATCGATGCGGCCATCCGCCGCGAAGACGATGACACCGGCCGTGAGGTTGTCGAGGATGGTCTGGAGGTGGGTCTTGGCGCCCTCAAGCTCGCTCAGGCTGTGCTGAGCGAGTGCGCGTGCCTCCGAGAGCTGCTGGGTCATGTCGGCAAACGAGCGCGTGAGCCCCCCCAGTTCATCGCGGGAGGTGAAGACCGGTTTGGGAGTCAGGTCGCCGCGGGCCACCTGGCGCACGCCCTCGGCCAGCAGCAGCAGTGGGCGGGCGAGCTGGTTGCCCAGAGCCACGGCCAGCAGGACACCCCCGAAGACGGTGAGCACCAGGGCCAGGGTGAGCGTGCCCAGGTACATGCGCTTGAGGCCCTCCCGGGCCAGGGCACGCTGCTGGTACTCCCGGTAGGCGTTCTGCACCGCGAGGGCGTTGGCGGCCAGCGTGGCCGGTAATCGCTGCGTCATCTGCAGGTAGCGGTCGTCTGGGTTGAGACGAAAGCCGAAAGTGGAAACATAGGCCACGGCCCGGATGCGTGGGACGCCGGCGTCTTCGTCCAGGCCCTCGAGCTGGGTGGCGATGCGCTGGGTGCGGGCCTGTCTCAGCAACGCGGCGGGAGGACGCTCGGGAGCGAGTGCATCGCGCGCGAGGCCTGCGCTGATGAGCACCTGACCAGAGGCATCGAGCAGGGCCGCTTCGTCGGCGGCGAGTTGGTCGCGCAGGCGCTCCAGCGACAGGCCGCTCACGTTCGACCCGGCATCGGCCAGCCGGTCGGCTGCAATGCGGGTCTTGGTGGCGAAGTCGTTGACCAGGGTGTCGAGCGTGACGCGCCCGAGGCTGAGTCCTGCGTCGAGCGCGCCTTCCACTTCGACGTCAAACCAGGAGTCGATGCTGTTGGCCACGAACTGGTAGCTCACCGTGTAGAGCAGCAAGCCGGGGATCACGCCCACCAGGGCGAAGATGCCGGCCAGCTTGGCCAGCAGCCGCGATCCGAACTTGCCACGGCGCATGCGCACGGCCAGACGCACGGCGGCCACGGCAATGACCAGCACGAGCACCGCGGCGATGAGGATGTTGAGCGCAAGCAGCCAGCCATAGTGCTGCTCGAACACGCGGCGGTTGTCGGTGGCCAGCGCGAGCAGGAACATCACCACCAGGCTGGCGCCGGAGATCGCGACGATGGACAGGATCCAGGCCCAGCGGGTGGCTTTGGTCACGGCGGGAGTCCTCGGCGGCGGCCGCTCAGGGTTGGTCCGGGATGACCAGGATGCTTTGGGCCGAGAGGTCCCACTGCGCCTGCCCACCGATACCGAACTGGAAGGGGCGCGGCAGTTGCGAGGTGTCGAGCCGGAACACGAGTTCGGCATAGTGCCGCTCGCCGGCCGCCAGGCGGTTGCGGCTGGCCACCCTCCACCCGTCAGTGCGTTGCATCGCCCCCAAAGCCTCGTGCAAGGACTCGAACTGCTGGCTGAAGGCACCTGACTGCACGCGATAGCGACGAGTGAGCGGCTGGTAGGTGATGCGCCAGGACAAGGCGGCTGTGGCCACGTTCAGGTCGCGCCAGTACCAGCGGCTGCGGAAGGTGCGCACCTCGGCCTCGAAGGTCAGGGGCACGCCCTTGACCAGGGCCTCCTCCACCGCACGCGGCAGCTCGATGCGGGTGCCGAAGCTCAGCCACAGGCCTTCTTCGTTGCGGTCGATCTCGACCTCGGACAGGGTGATGCGACCCTCCTGCCCCCAGGCCGGGGTGAGCGCCAGCAGCAGCCCCATCACCCACACCCACAGCACCGCGCACGCGGCCGCCACGGGGCCGGCAGGGGCGGTCGAACGCGGCTTGGCGGGCAGCACGGGCGGGTCCAGGGCTCAGTCGGGTGATCGTTGGATCAGGGCGTAGTAGAAGCCGTCGTGGTCGGCGACGGCCAGGGGTCCATTGTCGGGCACGGGCAGGGCATGGCCGGGCGCTGGCCGTGCCCGGGCCAGGGGCTGGCGTTGCAAAAACGCGTCGATCTGGGCATCCCCTTCGGCGCGAAAGACCGAACATGTGCAGTACAGCACATGCCCGCCCGGCTTGAGCAGGGGCCACAGGGCGTCGAGCAGCTCGTGCTGGATGCGGGCCAGCGTGTCGATGTCGCCCGGTCGGCGCAGCCAGCGGATGTCCGGGTGGCGGCGCACGATGCCCGAGGCGCTGCAGGGGGCGTCGAGCAGGATGGCGTCAAAAGGCCGGCCGTCCCACCAGGCCGTCGTCTCGCGGGCGTCGGCGGCCTTCAGTTGCGCCTGCAGACCCAGGCGGCCGAGGGTCTGGCCCACCCGCTGCAGGCGCTGCGCGTCGCTGTCCAGGGCGAGCAGGTCCAGGTCGGCGGCTTCGAGCAGGTGGGCCGTCTTGCCCCCCGGCGCCGCGCAGGCATCCAGCACCCGCGCCCCGGGAGGCAGCCCGGTCCCCAGCAGCAACGGGGCGGCCCACTGGGCCGCCAGGTCCTGCACCGAACACAGCCCCTCGGCAAAGCCCGGGATCTGCTCCACCGGGCGGGGGCTGTCCAGGATGAGGCCCACCTCACCCACCGGGCGGCTGCCCACGCCGGCCTCGGCCAGACGCCGGGCATAGGCGTCGCGCTCCACGCGCCGGCGGTTCACCCTCAGGGTCATGGGCGGGTGCTGCTGGGACGAGGCCAGCACCGCTTCCCACTGGGCCGGCCAGTCGGCGCGCAGGCGATCGACCCACCAGGCCGGGTGGTTCCAGCGCGCTTCAGGCTCGGCCTCGACGGCGACCAGGCAGGCCGTGCGCTCCCGCAGGAAGCGCCGCAGGACCGCATTGACCAGCCCGGACGCGCCGCGCGCCTGGCGCTTGGCGGCCTCGACGGCCTGATCGACCAGGGTGTGCTCGTCGTAGCCCGATGCCGGGCCGCGCACGAGCAGGGCCAGGGCCGTGCACAACAGCGCTTCCAGGGCCGGCGCCGGCGCGCGAGGCACCAGATGGCGGCGCAGGGCACGGGCCCGACCGAGCTCGCGCATCACGGCAAAGCTCAAGGCCTGCGTCCCGCCCCGGGCCGGCGCCGGCACGCGGGCCAGCACCTCGGTGAGGGAGCGGCCGCGTTCGACGGCCAGCACGGCTTCGGCCGTGTGCACAAGCAGGCGGGACAGGGGCAGGGAAGATGCATTCACGACGCGAAGTCTAGGCGCTGGCAGAAAAGCAAAGGGCCGCTGCCCCGCAGCGGCCCCAGGATCCGGGCGAAGCCCTCAGGCCAGGGAGTCGGCCCAGATGTTCTGCGCCCAGTTCCAGGCGTAGATGCCCTCGAGTTCGGTCGGGCCGGTGGACACGCCGCCGGAGCCCGCCACGGTCTTGAAGGTCTTCTCGGCCGCCACGTACTCGTGCACGCTGGCCACGTGCACGACGTTCTTGCCGTCCACGAAGCTGTAGCAGGTGTTGGTGAGCATGGGCGCAGGGTTGACGGCCCAGCCGCGCAGTTCGGCCACGATGGCGGCTGCCGCCACCTTCGCATGCGAGTTGGCCATGTGGCCGCTCTTGGGCATCAGCGGGGCAGTCTGGATGGCGTCGCCCAGCACGTGGACATCCTTGGCCGCGGTGGACTCGAAGCTGAGGAAGTTCACATGGCACCAGCGCGCGTTGGCGTTGGCCAGGCCGGTGTCCACCGCGATCTTGCCGGCGCGCATCGTGGGCAGCACGTTGAGCACGTCGGCCTTCACGTCGTCATTGACCTCGAACTTGATCGTCTTGGTTCGTGCATCGACGGCGATGGCCTTGTGCTGCGGGCGGTATTCGATGATGCCCTTGTACTGCTCGGCCCAGACCTTCTTGAACAGCGGGCCCTTGGAGGTGACGTCGGGGTTGGCGTCGAGCAGCAGCACCTTGGAGCGCGGCTTGGCGCGCTTGACGTAGTCGGCCACCTGGCACACCCGCTCGTAGGGCCCGGGGGGGCAGCGGTAGGGCGCCTCGGGCACGGTCATCGCGAAGACGCCGCCGTCAGGCATGGCCTCGAGCTGGCGTCGCAAGGCGACGGTCTCGGGGCCGGCCTTCCAGGCCTGCAGGATCTGGCCGGCATCGTGCGCGGCCTTCAGGCCCTGGATGCTGTCGAAGACCAGGTCGATGCCCGGCGAGAGGATGAGCTTGTCGTAGGCGATCGTGGGGCCCGAGGCCAGCACCGCGACCTTCTTGGCCGGATCGATGCTCGCCACCATGTCGCGCACGAGGCGCACGCCATGACGGCGCACGAGGTTGTCGTACGGCGTGGTGATGTCGGCCATCGTGCGATGGCCGCCCAGCACCAGGTTGGAGATCGGGCAGGAGACGAAGGCGCTGTTGGGTTCGACCAGCACGACCTCGATCTGGTAGTCGGACAGCAGGCGCACGTACTTGGCCGCCGTGGCGCCGCCGTAGCCGCCCCCCACGACCAGGACGCGAGCCTTGGACGGCACGCCGGTGGTGGCGCAGGCGCTCAGCCCCAGCACGCCCGCGGCGGCGGCCCCTTGCAGGAAGGAACGTCGTTGCAGCATCGCAGGCCTCCTCACTTCTTCTGCGCGGCGAAATAGGCCGCGATCTGGTTGATCTGTTCGTCGCTGTAGCCCTTGGCAAGCTGGTGCATCACCGTGGCCGTGCGCGTGCCGTTCTTGAAGGCTTTCATCTGCTCGACGATGTACACCTGCGGCATGCCCGCCAGGGTAGGCACCTGCGAGCCCTGCACCGCACGGCCATCGGTGCCGTGACAGTTGGCGCACGTGGCGGCCAGGCTGCGGATATACAGGGCTTGCGCATCCTGCGCGGCTGCACCGCTGGCGGCCACGCAGGCCAGCACGGCGGCGATCATGGGTTTCAGGCTCATCGTGTTGACTCCTTCTCGTTCACATTCTCAACGCACGCGGCCACACCCGCGTCAGTCCAGCTCCAGATACTGGTCGGCCAGAGCCCGAGGCAGGGGCGAGTCCAGCAGCAACGCCGCCAGCCTGAGGGCGTCGGCCGCGTCATCGGCCAGGCGCGGTGCCCCCGCACATTTCACGGCGGCATCCACCCACGCCTTCACCAGCACCGGCCGCTGCATGCCCGACAGCTGGGACAGCCTCGACCAGGCATGCACCACCGCGTCGGCATCCGGTGCGGCCCAGGGGGGCAATGGCTGCGGGGGCCACAGCCCCTGCATCACCTCCAGGTACCACGCGGGCTGTGCGCCGCTGGCGCAAGCCGGCGCATCGATAATTCTCGCCAGAAAGGCGCTGGCCGTGGTCACATCCTTAGCCAGATGTGCAATATCGTTATCCGCGGCCGGCGCGGGCGCACGCGGGCGGGCACCACTCAGCAGGTGGCGCATGGCGAGCCAGCGCAGGCGATCCAGCGGGCTCACCTGCCCATCGGCCTTCATGATGCGCCGTGCAGCCTCTACCAGGGCCCGGCGCTCGGGCAGTGCGGCAGTCGCACTGCGGCGCAGCATGGTCTCCCACACCGGCAACCGCGTGGCGTGGGTGAGGTGTTCCAGCTCCGCCCTCACCGCGGGGGCCACGGAGAGGTCGGACACCTCGGCCTCCCAGGCCAGCCACTCGCGCACGTCATCCGGTTTGACGAGCAGGCCCAGCACCGCGGCGCGCCGCTCGCCCGGACCCTGCCAGCGGGCGATGCGCCCGAGCGCCTCGCGCTCGCGCTGCACCGGGCTGTGCAGGCTCTCGCGCTGCGTGGCGTCGTGCAGCGCCGCCTCGGGAGGCGCAGCGGGCTGGGGGGCTGCTCCCCGCTGCGCCGGTGGAGAGGTTGCATCCGCGGATACCGGAGCGGCCGCGGCCAGGCCCATCATCGGCCGGGTGGCCGGTGCATCGTCGTCCTCCGGCGGCAGCACCCGGGCCGCCAGGGGCACCACCTCGAAGCCATAGATGCGCCGGATGCGCTCGGCCAGCGGCGGGTGGGTGGCAAAGAGGTTCCAGCGCAGCCGCGAGACGAAGAACAGGTGGGAAAGGCTTTCGGCCTGGGCGTTGTGGATGTGGTCGTGCCCTCGCCAGGCCTGGTCGGCCACCTTGCGCAGGGCGCCGCCGATGCCGTCGACGCTGCGCGTGTACTTCACCGCCGAGGCATCGGCCAGGAATTCGCGCTGGCGCGACACCGCGGCCTTGAGCATGCGCCCGGCCAGCCAGCCCAGCGACCCCACCCCCATGAGCGCCAGACCGACGAACAGGCCTGCCCCGCGCCGCCCCCGCTCGTCGGGCTCGACGAAGGAATGGCCGAAGTTGTAGATCATCTGCAGACCCCACACCAGGCCGATGAGACGCATGTTCAGCCGGGTGTCGCCATGGAACAGATGGCTGAATTCGTGGGCCACCACACCTTGCAGCTCGTCGCGCGTCAGACGTTCGAGTGCGCCGCGGGTGACGGCAATCACCGCATCCTCGCGGTCCCAGCCTGCTGCAAAGGCGTTGATCGCCTCCTCGCGCTGCAGCACGTAGACCGGCGGCGGCTTCATGTTGGTCGCGATGGCCACCTCATCCACCACGTTGCGCAGGCGCTTCTCGTAAAGGTCGCGGGGCTGACCGTCGGGTGGGTCGATGGGCGTGCCGCCGGCCAGCCGGGCCACGTGGGCTCCGCCCTGGCGCAGGCGCAGCATCTCGAACCAGCATCCGCCCAGCACGAACAGCAGTGTCAGCGCGGTATTGGTTTCGAAGAAGAGGCGCGGGTAGCCCTCGACCCAGGGGAAGGTGAGGCGGTAGATCAGCGCCAGCGCACCATTGACCGCCAGCACCAGCAGCACAAGCACACCCAGGAAAAGCAGCAGCAGGCGGCGCGAGGCGGTCTGCGCCGCTTCCTGGTGTTGCCGAAAGCGCATGGCCATGGGGTCAGCGCCTCACTGCAGGCGGGAGGTCAGAACTGGACACGCAGCGTCTTGCGCTCCTCGTCGCTGGTGGTGGACTGCAACATGCCGGCCTCCTTGAAGCCAAAGAGACGGGCGATGAGGTTGGTGGGGAACTGCTGGGCGGCGTTGTTGTAGTCCAGTGCCGCGTCGTTGAAGGCCTGGCGCGCAAAGGCCACCTTGTTCTCGGTGCTCGTGAGTTCCTCGGACAGCTCGCGCAGGGTCTGGTCGGCCTTGAGCTCGGGGTAGTTCTCGACCACGGCCATCAGCCGCGCCAGCGTGCCTTCCAGCGCCTGCTCGGCAATCGCCAGCGCGCCCACCGAACCGGCGTTGGTGGGCTTGGCGCGCACGTGATCGGCCGCCGTGCGGGCCTGGTTGCGCGCGGCGATCACGGCTTCCAGGGTTTCACGCTCGTGGGCGATGTATTTCTTGGCCGCCTCGACCAGGTTGGGGATGAGGTCGTAGCGCCGCTTGAGCTGCACGTCGATCTGGGCAAAGGCATTGCCGATGGTGTTGCGCAGGCGCACCAGGCGGTTGTAGGCGCCCACGGCCCAGAAGACCAGCACCGCAAGGATCGCCCAACTGACGATGGAAGTCGTGTTCATCCCCGGAATCCCCTGTTGAATTTCTCGCACTGCGACTCTACGACAGCCGCCGCTGCCCACCAAGCCGCCCGGGCGAGGGATGTCGCTTTCCGGCGAGGGGCGTCGTGCGGCTCAGCCCTCGGCCAGGAAGTCGGCATGCCCCCTCGCACGCAACTCGCAGGCCGGGCAGTGCCCGCAGCCCCAGCCCCAGGCATGCCGCGTGGAACGGTCTCCCAGGTAGCAGGTGTGGGTGTGCTCGACGATGAGGTCCACCAGGGCGGCCCCGCCCAGGGCCTGGGCCAGGGCCCAGGTCTGCGCCTTGTTCAGCCACATCAGCGGCGTCTCCACCGTCATCGGCGTGTCCATGCCGAGGCTGAGCGCCACCTGCAAGGCCTTGAGCGTGTTGTCGCGGCAGTCGGGGTAGCCGGAGTAGTCGGTTTCGCACATGCCGCCCACCAGCACGCTGGCGCCGCGGCGGTAGGCCAGCGTCGCGGCGAAGGTCAGGAAGAGCAGGTTGCGTCCGGGCACGAAGGTGTTGGGCAGGCCGTTGGCCTGCATCTCGATGGCCCGCGCCTCGGTGAGCGCCGTGTCGCTGAGCTGGCCCAGCAGCGCCAGGTCGAGCACATGGTCGTCGCCCAGGCGGTCGGCCCAGGCCGGGAAGGCCCGGCACAACTCGTCGCGCACGGTGAGCCGGCAGTCCAGCTCGACGCGGTGGCGCTGGCCGTAGTCGAAGCCGATCGTCTCGACCCGCTGGAAGCGCGACAGCGCCCAGGCGAGGCAGACGGTGGAGTCCTGCCCCCCGCTGAAGAGGACCAGGGCGGTGCGGGGATCAGCCACGAACCTCGCCCTGCCCCAGGACGATGTACTTCAGCGAGGTCAGCCCCTCCAGCCCCACCGGCCCGCGGGCATGGAACTTGTCGGTGGAGATGCCGATCTCGGCGCCCAGGCCGTACTCGAAGCCATCGGCAAAGCGCGTGCTGGCATTGACCATCACGCTGGCCGAATCGACCTCGCGCAGGAAGCGCATCGCGTTGGGGTGGTGCGCGGTGAGGATGGCGTCGGTGTGGTGCGAGCCGTAGCGGTTGATGTGGGCGATGGCCTCGTCGATGTCCTTCACCAGCTTGATGCTGATGATGGGCGCCAGGTATTCCTCGGCCCAGTCCTGCTCGGTGGCGTCCACGAGCTTCGCGCCCGGCACGGCCGCAAGCAGCGCCTTCGCGCCGGCGTCGCAGCGCATCTCCACCCCCTTGGCGGCGAAGAGGGCGCCGATGCGGGGCAGGAAGGCCGGGGCGATGGCCTCGTGCACCAGCAGCGACTCGGCCGCGTTGCAGGGGCTGTACTTCTGCGTCTTGGCGTTGTCGGTGACGGTGACGGCCAGGTCGAGGTCGACCGTGGCATCGACGTACACGTGGCAGTTGCCGTCCAGGTGCTTGATCACCGGCACCGTGGCCTCGCGGCTGATGCGCTCGATCAGCGACTTGCCGCCGCGCGGGATGATGACGTCCACATACTCGGGCATGGCGATCAGCCGGCCCACGGCCTCGCGGTCGGTGGTCTCGATGAGTTGCACGCCCTCGGGGGGCAGGCCGGCCGCCTGCAGGGCCTGCTGCACGAGCTTCCACAGCGCCAGGTTGGAATGGATGGCCTCGGAGCCGCCGCGCAGCACACAGGCGTTGCCGCTCTTGATGCCCAGCGAGCCCGCCTCGATGGTGACGTTGGGCCGGCTCTCGTAGATCATGCCGAACACGCCGATGGGCACGCGCATCTGGCCCACGGTGATGCCGGTCGGGCGGCGGCGCAGGTTGCTCATCTCGCCCACCGGGTCGGGCAGCGCGGCCACCTGCTCGCAGTTCTCGGCCATCTGGGCCACCACCTTGTCGGTGATGCGCAGCCGGTCGACCATCGGAGCGGCCAGGCCACGGGCCTCGGCAGCCGCCAGGTCCTTGGCGTTCTCGGCCTGCAGGCGCGGGCCTTCGGCGCGGATCAGCGCGGCCAGGCGGCGCAGCGTGTCGTTCTTGGCGGCCGTGGAGGCCGCGGCCATGCGCGTGGCGGCCGCGCGGGCGGCGGCGCCCACGTGGTCCATGTAAGCCTGGAGGTCGGTGGCGGTCATGCCGCGGATTGTCTCAAATCCGGGCGTCAGCCGCTCCGGTCAGAGCCGTGACACCAGGGCCAGCCACAGCGGCGCCGTGAGCACGAAGACCAGCGTGGACAGCACCAGCGTGGCCGTGGTCTCGGCCTCCTGGCTGCGATACCGCTGCGAGAACATCAGCGCGTTGGTGCCCGAGGGCAGCGCCGCGCACATCACGATCACCGTGAGCGGCAGGCCCGACAGCCCGAACACGAAGTACCCCACGGCCAGGACCAGCGCCGGCTGGGCCACGAGCTTGGCCGCCGTGAGCCAGCCGGCCCCGCGCAGCGAGCCCTGCAGACCGTAGTGGGCCAGCGACATGCCGATGGCCACCAGGCACACCGGCACTACGGCCTGGCCCAGCATCGACAGGATCTCGTCGGCAGCCTGCGGAATCGGCAGGCCGGCCAGGTTCCAGCCCATGCCGACCAGCACCGGCAGCACCACCGGGTGGATCAGGGTGTTGCGCACCGTGAGCCTGAGCGTGGCGGCCAGGCGGGGCCGGCCGGCTTCGGTGCGCGAGGCGGCACGCGCCAGGTCGAGCTCCACCAGTACCGTGAGCAGGCTCAGCAGGATCAGCGCGTGCAGGCTGACGATGGCCAGGTGGATGGACAGGCCCGCCTCGCCGAACAGCGCCAGCGCGATCGGGATGCCCAGCTGCACCGTGTTGCTGAAGGTGGCGGTGATGGCCCTCACGCTGGGTTCGGCCGGCGAGCTCTCGGCCAGACGAGCCTGCCGGCGCCGCCACACGTAGATGCCCAGCAGCAAGCCCACCACCGGCACGAAGTAGGCCACGATCACCGCCCAGGGCAAGGT
>CAZKGD010000018.1:0-43198 GCA_964552215.1 uncultured Caldimonas sp. | reverse complement strand
CCTACCACGACCGCAGCGACGGCGGCCTGTGGGCCGCGGTGTGCGAGATGGCCTTTGCCGGCCGCCGCGGTGTGAGCCTGAACGTGGACCTGCTGGTGACCGAAAGCGACGGCATCGGCGACAGCCGCGCCGAGTATGGCGACTCCAAGAACTGGGCGCAGCAGGTGAGCGAGCGCCGCAACGAACTCACGCTGCGCGCGCTTTTCAACGAGGAACTCGGTGTGGTGCTGCAGGTGCCCACGGCCCAGCGGGACGCCGCCATTGCCGTGCTGCGCCGGCATGGCCTGTCGCGCCACAGCCATGTGATCGGCAAGCCCAACGACCGCGGCACGATGGAGGTCTGGCGCGATGCGAAGTCGGTCTTCTCCGCCCCGCTGCGCGATCTGCACCAGGCCTGGGACGAGGTGAGCTGGCGCATCGCGATGCTGCGCGACAACCCGGCCTGTGCACAAGCCGAGCACGACGCCGCCGGCGACCCGGCCGATACCGGGCTGCAGGTGAAGCCGAGCTTCGATCCGGCTGAGGACGTGGCCGCGCCCTTCCTGAACCTGGCGCGTCCGAAGGTGGCGATCCTGCGCGAGCAGGGGGTCAACTCCCACGTCGAGATGAGCTACGCCATGGACCAGGCGGGCTTCGACACCTACGACGTGCACATGAGCGACCTGCAAGCCGGCCGCGCCCGGCTCGACCAGTTCCAGGGCCTGGTGGCCTGCGGTGGCTTCAGCTATGGCGACACCCTGGGGGCCGGCGAGGGCTGGGCGCGCTCTGTGCTGTTCAACCCGCAACTGGCCGAGCAGTTCGCAGTCTTCTTCAACCGCTCCGACAGCTTTGCGCTGGGCGTGTGCAACGGCTGCCAGATGATGGCGGCGCTCTCGCCCATCATCCCGGGCACGGCTGCCTGGCCGCGCTTCACACGCAACCGCAGCGAGCAGTTCGAGGCCCGCCTGAGCCAGGTCGAGGTGCTGGACAGCCCCTCGGTCTTCTTCACCGGCATGGCCGGCAGCCTGCTGCCCATCGCCGTGGCCCATGGGGAAGGCTATGCCGACTTCTCGCAGCGCGGGGATGCGAAGGCCGTGCACGCGGCCATGCGCTTCGTGGACAGCCAGGGCCGCGCCACCGAGACTTATCCGGCCAACCCCAACGGCAGCCCGGGCGGCCTGACCGCAGTGACCACCGCCGACGGCCGCTTCACCGCGCTGATGCCGCACCCGGAACGCGTGTTCCGCAACATCCAGATGAGCTGGACCTCCGGCGACGCCGCGGCCTTCAGCCCCTGGATACGCATGTTCCGCAACGCGCGCCAATGGATCGGCTGAGGTTCGACCGGCTCGATGTGCTGCGGGCGGTTGCCATCGTCTGGATGGCTGCCTACCACTTCTGCTACGACCTGAACCACTTCGGGTTCATCCAGGAGCGGTTCCTGAGCGACCCCTTCTGGACGACGCAACGCACGGCCATCGTCTCCTTGTTCCTTTTTTGTGCGGGTCTCGGCCAGGCCGTGGCCTGGCAGCAGGGGCAGGGCTGGCCGCGCTTCTGGCGGCGCTGGGCCCAGGTGGCCGGTTGTGCGCTGCTGGTCAGCGCCGGCTCCTACCTGGTCTTCCCGCGCAGCTTCATCTACTTCGGCGTGCTGCACGGCATCGCGGTGATGCTGATCGTGACCCGGCTCAGCGCCGGCTGGGGACGCTGGCTGTGGCCACTGGGCTTGCTGGCCATCGTGTTGCCCCAATTCGTCCAGCATCCCTTCTTCGACACCCGCTGGACCAACTGGGTGGGCCTCATCACCCGCAAGCCCGTGACCGAAGACTACGTGCCCCTGCTGCCCTGGCTGGGCGTGATGTGGTGGGGCCTGGCGGCGGGGCAATGGGTGCTTGCGCGGCGGCCGGGCTGGCTCAGTGGCAGCGTGCCTCGCCCGCTCGCACCCCTGGCGGTGCTGGGGCGTTGGAGCCTGAGCTTCTACATGCTGCACCAGCCGGTCTTCATCGGTGTGCTGGCTGCCATGGTCTGGTGGCTGCGCTGAGGCCATGAAAAAAGCGCCCCATGGGGCGCTTTGATCAGGCTGCCAGATGGCTTCTCACTGCTCGAACTTGTAGTCGGTGCGGGCCGCCTTGCGCAGGCCTTCGCGGAAGTCGATCATCTTCTGCTGCTGCAGGCGTTGCTGGATCTGGGGCTTGACATCCTCCAGCGGCGGGAACTGCGCTTCGCGCACGTCTTCCAGCTTGATCACATGGAAGCCGAACTGCGACTTGACCGGCGCGTCGGTGACCTGGCCCTTGTTCAGCTTGACCATGGCCTGCGAGAACTCGGGCACGTAGCTGCCGGCCTCGGCCCAGTCGAGGTCACCGCCATTGGCGGCCGAGCCCGGGTCCTTGGAGTTCTTTCTGGCCAGGTCCTCGAAGCTGGCGCCGCCCTTGATCTGGGCGATCAGGCGCTTGGCCTCGTCTTCCTTCTCGACCAGGATGTGGCGGGCGCGGTATTCCTTCTCGCTGCCGGCTTGGGCCTTGAACTTGTCGTACTCGGCCTGGACTTCCGCGTCGGTGACGGGGTTCTTCTTCTCGAAGTCCTGGAAGAGGGATTGGATCAGCACGTTCTGGCGCACGAGTTCCATCTGGCGGCGGTACTCGGGGGTGCCGGCCAGGCCGCGGCGCTCGGCTTCCTGGGTGAAGATCTCGTTGAGGACGATCTGGTCGCGGGCCAGTCGCTCGATGTCCGGGGGCAACTGGCGGCCGGAGCCGGCGGCCTGTCGCTGGACCTGCTCCAGCAGCGCATCCACGCGCGCCTTCGGCACGGCCTTGCCGTTGACGATGGCCACGTTCTGGGCCATCGCCGTGGCCGGCAGCAGCGTGGCACCCAGGGCCAAGCTCAACGCACCGATGGCGAAAACAGACTTCTTCATGCAGGAAACCTCGTGGTTGAAAGAAAAGCGCGGCCAGGGGCCGCTGCATGCCGGCGGTAGGAGGTGATCCCACCGCGGTCCGGGGAATCTCAGGTCTCGTCGGGGGCCTGCGTGCGCAGGGCCAGCGCGTGAATGCCCTGAGAGATCAGCGGGGCGAGGGCATCATACACGAGCCGGTGCCGGGCCAGACGTGACAAACCGTGAAAGTGCTGGCTCACCACATGGACGCTGAAATGACGGCCTTCGCGCGCGCCTGCATGGCCGGCGTGCAGGTGGCTGTCGTCCTGCACCGTCAGGGCCAGCGGCTGGAGGGTCTCCCGCAGGCGGGCTTCGATGTCTTGCGCATTCACGGGCATCTCAGGAGGGCTCCTCATTCTTCAGGAATCGGCTCAGAAAGAGGGCCTGCACCACCAGGAACACCAGCATCAGCACCAGAGAGCCGAAGACCTTGAAGTTCACCCAGACGGCGGTCGGGTAGCTGTAGGCGATGTAGATGTTGAGCAGGCCCATCAAACCGAAAAAGGCGATCCAGGCGAAATTCAGGCGCTGCCACACCACACCGGGCAGGTCGATCTGCCGGCCCATCAGGGCGTGCAGCAAGTTGCGATGGAGGAAAGTCTGGCTGATCCACAGGCCGGCCCCCATAACCCAGTACAGGACACTTGGCTTCCACTTGATGAAGGTTTCGCTGTGAAACCACAGCGTTGCCCCGCCCAGGACGAGGACCAGGACCAGGCTGATCCATAGCAGGGCGTCCACGCGCCGTCCCCGGGCGAGCAAGCCCCCGATCTGGACCGCCGTGGCCAGCATCACCATCGCGGTGGCCAGAAGGACGGGTGCAGTGTCGGCATCGACTGCGCCACGAGAAGCGAACGGCCCGAACCACGCTGTGGCGATGTCGACGGCTCGATCCGGCTGGGCCTCGGCGAGTTTGAAACTGCCGAAGAACAGGACGAGAGGAAGGAAGTCGAGGAGCAATTTCATCGCAGCGGCCGCCCTGCGGCCCACGAGACTCAGCCCTGCCTGGGCTCGAAATCGAGCGCCGCGGAGTTGATGCAGTAACGCTCGCCGGTGGGCGCAGGCCCATCGTCGAAGACGTGCCCCAGGTGGGCGCCGCAACGGCTGCACCGTACCTCGACGCGCACCATGCCGTGGCTGTAGTCCATCACCCGCTCGATGCGGCCGTCCTCGATCGCCTGGGTGTAGCTCGGCCATCCACAGCCGGCATCGAACTTCGTGGAGGAGTCGAAGAGGGCCGCGTTGCAGCAGATGCAGCGGTAGGTCCCGTCGGCGTCATGCCGCCAGAAGCGACCGGTGAAGGGGGCCTCGGTGGCGGCCTGACGCGTGACGCGGTAGGCCATCGGGTCGAGCTGGCTGCGCCACTCGTCGTCGGGTTTTCGGATCTCGTAGTCGCTCATGATGAACAGGACACCTCGATGCTGTGCGCCCAGTCGGGTGGCAGGGCGGCGTAGGCCTCGTGCCCGGGCTGCTCGTCGTAGGGGTGCTCGAGCACGCGCAGCAGGCGCTGCACCTCGCTGTCGTCTCCGGCCTGGGCTTGCCGGATGGCGATTTCCGCCAGGTGATTGCGCAGAATGTACTTCGGGTTGGCCCGGTCCATCGCGACGCGGCGCTCGGCATCCAGGCTCGATTCCCGCGCCAGGCGCTCGCGGTAGCGCTGCGCCCAGGCATCGAAGGCCTCGCGGTCGATGAAGAGGTCGCGCACCGGGCCGGCGCCCTGGGCGGGGTCGGCCTGTAGCTGGCCCAGGCGTCGCCAGGCGAGGGTGTGGTCGACCCGGTCGCGGGCCAGCAGCGCCAGCCAGGCATCGGTCAGTTCGGCGTCGCCCTCCTCGCGCGTGCGCAAGCCCAGCTTGGCGCGCATGAGGCGCATCAGGGCGTCCGGGTAGGCGCTGCGGTAGGTCTCCAGTGCGGCCAGGGCGAGGTCCGTGTCCTCGATCAAAGGCATCAGGGCCTGGGCCAGGGCGTGCAGGTTCCACAGGGCGACCTGGGGCTGGCGGTGGTAGGCGTAGCGGCCCTGGCTGTCGGAGTGGTTGCAGATGTGGCCCGGGTCGAAGGCATCGAGGAAACCGAAGGGGCCGTAATCGATCGTGAGGCCCAGGATGGACATGTTGTCGGTGTTCATCACGCCATGGCAGAAGCCCACCGCCTGCCAGTGGGCCACCATTTCGGCTGTGCGGCGCACCACGGTTTCCAGCAGGGCCACATAGGGCTGGGCCTGGTCGCGGCAGGCGGGCAGGTGGTGGTCGATGACGAAGTCGGCCAGGCGGCGCAGGGCCTCGGGCTGCCCGTGGTGGCAGAAGTGCTCGAAATGCCCGAAGCGCACGAAGCTGGGCGCCAGGCGGGTCACGATGGCTGCCGTCTCGACGGCTTCGCGGATGACCGGCTGGGGGGAGGCGACGAGACACAGGGCCCGGCTGGTGGGAATGCCCAGGGCGTGCATGGCCTCCGAGCACAGGAACTCACGGATGGACGAGCGCAGCACGGCCCGGCCGTCTCCCATGCGGGAGTAGGGCGTGCGCCCGCTGCCCTTGAGCTGCACTTCAACCCCCCCGTGCGGGGTGCGCACCTCGCCCAGCAGCAGGGCGCGTCCATCGCCAAGCTGGCCGGCCCAGACCCCGAACTGGTGACCGCTGTAGACGGTGGCAAGCGGGTCCATCCCTGCCCACATGGCGTTCCCGCTGAACACCGAGAGGGCGTCGGCTGGCGTCGACTCCCACCAGTCGCTGGGCCAGCCCAGCCAGTCGGCTGCGGCAGGGCTGGTGGCCACCCAGCGCGGCTCTGGCAGGCCCTGGGCCTGCAGCCGGGTGTGGAAGGCGTGGCCGAGGTCGGCATAGCGGTTCATCCACTGCAGACCTGCGGGGGAGGCCAACTCGAAAGGAGCGTTCATCAAGACAGTGTAGCCAGCGAGCGAAAGAGGGGACGGACCCAGGGCCATGGATCCCATGGTGTCGGCATCGCGACAGTTCCTCAGGGAAAACCGCAGGCGCTGCGCTGCAGCATGGTTCCTATCATCGAAAACGAACGACCGTTCCAGTTTCGGTCTCACCCAACGAAGGAGTTCCCGATGTCGCGCCTGATGGGCCAGATGATGCAGATGCCCCTGATGATCTCGTCGCTGCTGACGCATGCCGCGCGGCACTGTGCAGACACCGAGATCGTGTCCAAGCGGGTGGAAGGCGACGTCCACCGTTACACCTACCGGGATGCCGAACTGCGTGCGCGCAAGCTCGCCCAGGCACTGGCCCGGCTGGGTTGCCAGCCGGGTGACCGGGTGGGCACGCTGGCCTGGAACGGCTACCGGCACTTCGAGATCTACTACGGCACGTCGGGCTCGGAGCTGGTGTGCCACACCATCAACCCGCGGCTCTTCCCCGAGCAGATCGCCTGGATCATCAACGACGCGGAAGACCGCGTACTGTGCTTCGACCTGAACTTTCTCCCGCTGGTCGAGAAGCTTGCGCCGGGGCTGTCCAGCGTGAAGCATTTCGTGTTGATGACGGACCGGGCCCACATGCCGGCACAGACCGGCATCCCCGGCCTGCTGTGCTACGAGGAGCTGGTGGAAGCCGAGGACGGGAACTACAGCTGGCCGGAGTTTGACGAAAACACGGCTTCCAGCATCTGCTACACGTCGGGGACCACGGGCCATCCCAAGGGGGCCGTCTACAGCCATCGCTCGACCGTGCTGCATGCCTATGCATCGGCCTTGCCCGATGCGATGGGCTGTTCGGCCCAGGACGTGATCCTGCCGGTGGTGCCGATGTTCCACGTCAACGCCTGGGGCCTGCCCTATTCCGGTGCACTGGTCGGCGCCAAGCTGGTCCTGCCGGGGCCGCACCTGGACGGCAAGTCGCTCTACGAACTGTTCGAATCGGAGAAGGTGACCTTCAGCGCCGGTGTGCCCACGGTCTGGCTGGGGCTCATCACCTACGCCAAGCAGAACCAGCTGAAGTTCAGCACCTTCAAGCGCACGGTGATCGGCGGCTCGGCCTGCCCGCCGGCCATGATCCGCACCCTGGAAGACGACTTCGGCGTGCAGGTGATCCACGCCTGGGGCATGACCGAGTTGTCGCCGCTGGGCACCTTGGCCAAGCTCAAGGGCAAACACCTGGACCTCCCGCCGCAGGCTCAGCGCCGCCTGCTGGAGAAGCAGGGCAAGGTGATCTATGGCATCGACATGCAGATCACCGGGGACGACGGGCAGGCTCTGCCATGGGACGGCCAGGCGTCCGGCAACCTCGTCGTGCGGGGACCCTGGGTCATCCGCAGCTACTTCAAGCGTGAGGGCTCCCCGCTGCAGGACGGATGGTTTCCCACCGGGGACGTGGCCACCATCGACCCTGACGGCTTCATGCAGATCACCGATCGTTCCAAGGACGTGATCAAGTCTGGCGGCGAGTGGATCAGCTCCATCGATCTCGAGAACATCGCCATGGCTCACCCGGCCGTGCATGAAGCCGCAGCGATCGCGTGCCGGCATCCGAAGTGGGACGAGCGACCGCTGCTGGTGGTGGTGCGCAAGCCCGATGCGTCGCTCACGCGCGAAGAGATGCTGGCCTTCTACGAGGGCAAGATCGCCAAGTGGCAGATCCCCGATGACGTGGTCTTCGTGGACGAGATCCCACACACCGCCACCGGCAAGATGCAAAAACTCAAGCTGCGCGAGCAGTTCGCTCACCACGTATTGCCAACCTGATCGAAGGGCTGTGCGGGGAAGCCTGTCGCCAGCGAGACACCCGCTACGGGCATTCCCTGTACGAGCCGCAAACGAAGTTCTGTAGCCTCTCGACACCCGCCGCCAACAGCTCAAGGAGACATTCAATGCTCACTCGCCGCACCCACATGAAACTCTCGATTCTTGCCGCGGCCGCGCTGTGTTGCGGCACTGCATTTGCCCAGAAGGGCGAGACGGTTCGGGTTGCCTGGATCGATCCCCTGACCGGCCTGATGGCCACGGTCGGCCAGAACCAGCTCAAGAGCTTCCAGTTCATGGCCGAGTATTTCAGCCGCAACAACCCGGCCGGCGTGAAGTTCGAAGTCATCGGCATCGACAACAAGCTCAGCCCCCAGGAAAGCCTGAACGCGCTGAAGTCGGCCATCGACCAGGGCGTGCGCTACATCGTGCAGGGCAACGGATCCGGCGCTGCCCTGGCGCTCTCGGACGCCGTGACCAAGCACAACGAGCGCAATCCCGGCAAGGAAGTTGTCTTCCTGAACTATGCCGCGGTCGACCCGGACCTGACCAACAGCAAGTGCAGCTACTGGCACTTCCGTCTGGATGCCGACACTTCCATGAAGATGGAAGCACTGACCACCTTCATGAAGGACCAGGCCGACATCAAGAGCGTCTACCTGATCAACCAGAACTATGCCCACGGGCATCAGGTGGCCAAGTACGCGAAGGAAAACCTGTCGCGCAAGCGTCCCGACATCAAGATCGCTGGCGAAGACCTGCACCCGCTGGCCCAGGTTCGCGACTTCGCGCCCTACATCGCCAAGATCAAGGCTTCGGGCGCCGACACGGTGATCACCGGCAACTGGGGTTCTGATCTGACGCTGCTGATCAAGGCGGCCAACGACGCCGGCCTGAATGCCAAGTTCTATGTCTACTACGGCGGCGTGAGCGGCACGCCCACCGCCATGGGCGCAGCCGGTGAAGGCCGTGTCTACCAGGTGTCCTACAACCACTACAACATGGGTGGCGATGTTGCCAAGATCCAGGACGAGTTCCGCAAGCGCTTCAACGACGATTGGTACACCGGCGCCACCTACCATGCCTTCGCACTGCTGAGTAACGCGATGGCGAGGGCCAAGTCCACCGATCCGGTCAAGGTGGCTGCGGCGATGAGCGGACTGAAGTTCAAGAGCTTCAATGGCGATGTCGAGATGCGCCGTACCGACCATCAGCTCCAGCAGGGCCTGTACATTTCGCGCTGGCAGAAGACAGATGCCAAGAACACCTACAGCCCGGAAAACACCGGCTACACCTTCGTGCCGGTCAAGTACTACGAGCCGTATGTGTCGAGCACGCCGACGTCCTGCCAGATGAAGCGTCCCTGATCATCCTGCAGGGCAGTCTCGCGCTCCCGGGGCCCGATGGCATCTTCCTGTCGGGCCCTTTTCTTTGATTTGCTTCTCTGACCTGTGCGCCTCGCGGCGCTGACCGGCGATGGATCTCCAGTTCTTCACGATCTCGATGCTGAACGGCTTGAGCTACGGGCTCTTGCTGTTCATGCTCAGTTCGGGCCTCACGCTGATCTTCAGCATGATGGGCGTGCTCAACTTTGCCCACGCCAGCTTTTACATGCTGGGGGCGTACATCGCCTACACGACGATGCAGGTGGTGGGCTACTGGCCCGCCCTCGTCGTGGCGCCACTGCTGGTCGGGCTCGCCGGCGCCATGTTCGAGAAGTACTGCCTGCGCCGGGTGCACAAGTTCGGCCACGTGCCCGAACTGCTGATCACCTTCGGCCTGAGCTATGTGATCCTGGAACTGGTCCAGCTCGTCTGGGGGCGATCGGCAGTCGACTACCGCGTGCCAGAAGCACTCCAGGGACCGCTGTTCACGATCGTGGGCTCCACCGATGGCGCCCTCGACTTCGTCTGGGGGCTGGCACCTCAGGAGATGTGCCGATCCGCCGTGGAAGGCGTGCGCATCGTCTGCACGCAGTTTCCCAAGTACCGTGGTTTCATGATGCTGGTGGCCCTGCTGATGCTGGCCTCGATCTGGCTGATGCTGACCCGCACCCGTGTGGGCCTGGTCATCCAGGCCGCGCTGACGCATCCGGAGATGGTGGAAGCCCTGGGCCACAACGTGCCGCGGGTGTTCATGCTGGTCTTCGGGGGGGGCGCCGCGTTGGCGGGCCTCGCTGGCGTGATCGGCGGCAACGCCTTCGTCACCGAGCCCGGCATGGCCTTCACGGTCGGGGCCATCATTTTCGTGGTCGTGGTGGTGGGGGGCATGGGCTCGCTTGCTGGCGCCTTCCTGGCCTCCATCCTGATCGGCGTCATCCAGACCTTTGCCGTGGCGATCGATTACTCCTTCATCAATTTCTTCGCCAAGTTCGGCTGGGCCATCACGCCCGAGACCTTCGGGTACCCGGTGCTCAAGCTCACGATCTCGCAAGTGGCACCGATCCTGCCCTACCTCTTCCTCGTGCTGATCCTCATTTTCCGCCCCAAGGGCCTCCTTGGCACCCGGGAGGGCTGACCCATGCAAGCGCATTCCATCAAGGCCAATGTTCCGCCTTCTCAGGCCGCGGGCGCAGCCCGGCCTGCCTACCATTTCAAGCCCTACAACGTCGGCCGCTGGATCATCTGGGCGCTGTATGCCCTCGTGCTGCTTGTCAGTCCGCTGATCTTCACGAGCGGCCTGTCGATGACCATGCTCTCCCAGATGGGCATCGCCATCATTGCCTGCCTGGCCTACAACATGCTGCTCGGGCAGGGGGGCATGCTCAGCTTCGGGCACGCGGTGTATTCCGGTCTGGGCTCCTTCCTGACCATCCACACCCTCAACATGATCACCGGCGGCACGCTGCAGGGCTTTCCGGTGAGCCTGCTGCCCCTGATCGGCGGGATCTCGGGACTGTTCTTCGCCGTGCTGCTGGGTTGGGTGACCACCAAGAAGGCCGGCACCCCGTTCGCGATGATCACGCTGGGCATCGGCGAGCTGGTGTGGTCGATGTCGCTGATGTTCCCGGAGTTCTTCGGCGGCGAGGGGGGCATCACCGGCGATCGCGTCACGGGTGCACGCCCCTTCGGCATCAGCTTCGGCCCGCAGGTGCAGCTGTACTACCTGATTGCCGTCTACACCTTCGTCTGTACGGCAGCAATGTACGCCTTCACGCGCACGCCGCTCGGACGCATGCTCAACGCGGTGCGGGACAACCCCGAGCGTGTCGAGTTCGTGGGCTACAACACCCAGATGGTGCGTTACCTGTCCTTCTGCGCCTCCGGCTTCTTCGCTGGCATCGCCGGGGGTCTGGGAGCCCTGAACTTCGAGATCGTCACCGCCGAGGTGGTGGGTGCGGCCCGCTCGGGCGCCTACCTGCTCTTCGTCTTCCTGGGCGGCGCCACCTTCTTCTTCGGCCCCATCATCGGCGCCATCCTCATGGTCGTGGCCTTCGTGCTGCTGTCCGAGATGACAGCCGCCTGGCTGCTCTACCTGGGCCTGATCTTCCTCTTCATGGTGATGTATGCCCCGGGGGGTATCGCGAGCCTCATCATGATGAACCTGCGCGTGGCGGCCTTCGGCAAGCTGCGAAGGCTCTGGACGTCCTACCTGGCCCTGGGCGGAACCGGTGCGGTGGCCGTCGTCGGCGCTGCCGCCATGATCGAGATGCTCTACCACATGCAGCTCAACGTCGCACTGGGCCCCGAGCTCAAGTTCATGGGGGCCACACTGAACGCCCAGAGCCTGGACAGCTGGTTTGGCGCCGTCTTCGTCCTCGTCACCGGCGTGGCGCTCTTCGAGGTCTCGCGGCGGGCATTCATTCGGGAATGGAGTCAGATCCAGGAGGAAATCGAGTTGGAAATCCGTCGCCGGGAGGCCCTATGAGCTTTGCAGTCGAACTCAAGGACGTTCGCAAGAGCTTCGGAAAGACCGAGATCATCCGCGGTGCGAGCCTGCAGGTGAAGTCCGGCGAACGTGTGGCCATCATCGGGCCGAACGGAGCCGGCAAGTCGACGCTGTTCAACCTCATCAGCGGGCGGTTTGCGCCCACCAGCGGCGAGATCCTGCTCAATGGGGAGCGCATCGACGGGCTCAAGCCTTACGAGGTGAACCGCAGGGGGCTGGCCCGCAGCTTCCAGGTGTCCAACCTCTTTCACCGGCTCACGGTGTTCGAGAACGTGCGATGCGCCGTGCTCTGGTCGATGGGCTACAAGTACGCCTTCTGGAAATTCCTGGCCGACCTGGATGACGCCAACGATCGCGCCGATGAAGTGCTGGAGATGCTCAAGCTCGACCGCAAGCGCGACACGCAGGTGATGAACCTCACCTATGCGGAACAGCGTGCCCTGGAGATCGGCCTGACGATCGCGGGCGGGAGCAACGTCATCCTGCTGGACGAACCGACGGCAGGGATGAGCAAGTCTGAGACCAAGCGCTTCATCCAGCTCATCCGTGAGGTCACGGAAGGCAAGACGCTGCTCACGGTGGAACACGACATGGGGGTGGTGTTCGGGCTGGCCGACAAGATCGCCGTACTCGTCTATGGCGAGGTCATTGCCTACGACGAACCCGAAGCTGTGCGTGCGAACCAGCGCGTGCAGGAAGCCTATCTGGGATCGGTGCTGGCCGAGCAGCAGGCCGCCGCCGCCACTGCGGGAGCCTGACCATGCTGCATATCGAGAACCTGCACGCCTTCTATGGCAAGAGCCACGTGCTGCACGGCGTTCACATGGACGTGAGGCCCGGCGAGATCGTCAGCCTGCTGGGGCGCAACGGCTCGGGGCGGTCCACCACCGTCAAGACCGTGATGGGACTGGTCGATGGCCAGGGGTCCATCAAGTGGAAGGGCGACGAGGTCCTGGGCCACCATGCCTTCGACATCGCCCATCGCGGCATTGGCTATGTGCCAGAGAACCGCGACATCTTTCCGAAGTTGACGGTACACCAGAACCTGATGCTGGGGCAGAAGAAGCAAGGGCAGTCGGGGCGATGGAGCTTCGACGACATGTACCAGCTCTTTCCCCGACTCAAGGAGCGCCAGCACACCGAGGCGGGTGTGCTGTCGGGGGGCGAGCAGCAGATGCTCACCCTGTGCCGGACCCTGATGGGGGACCCCGACCTCATCATGATCGATGAGCCCACGGAAGGCTTGGCGCCGAAGATCGTGGAGCAGGTAGCGGAGTATCTCAAGGAGCTGAAGCGTCGTGGCGTGAGTGTGTTGCTGGTGGAGCAGAAGCTCACCATCGCGCTGGAGATTTCCACCCGCTGCTACGTCATGGGCCATGGCCGCATCGTCTTCGAGGGAACGCCTGACGACCTGCGTGCGAACGCCTATATTCGCAAGGAGTGGCTGGAGGTGTAGTTCCTTCGGCTGCCGCGCGCCGCGACGGCACATTTGTTCTGTTCTGTCACGCCGGCGACAAAGCGCCGGCGTTGTTGTTTCTTAAACTCGAACGATCGTTCGATTTGCCAGTTCTTCACTGCAGAGGGGCCCACCCATGAGTGCCAGCTATGAGCTCCACGGCGACGTCGCCGTGATCACCCTGAACAACCCCCCGGTCAACGGCCTGGGCTATGACACCCGCAAGGGCATCACTGACGGCCTCGAGCGTGCCGAGAATGACGCTGCCGTCAAGGCCGTGGTCATCACGGGGGCTGGCAAGGCCTTCAGCGGCGGCGCGGACATCCGCGAGTTTGGCTCGCCGAAGGCGACACAGGAACCGAACCTGCTGAGCGTCATCAAGGTGGCCGAGAACACCAGCAAGCCCGTCGTGGCCGCCATCCACAGCGTGTGCATGGGCGGTGGGCTGGAACTGGCCCTGGGCTGCCACTACCGCGTGGCGGCGCCCGGCACGCAGGTGGCGTTGCCGGAAGTGAAGATCGGCCTCGTGCCCGGTGCCGGCGGCACCCAGCGCCTGCCGCGCGTGATCGGTGTCGAGAACGCGCTGAACATGATCGTGAGCGGTGACCCGGTCAAGAGCGAGGTATTGGCCGGCATCCCGGGCCAGAAGCTGTTCGACCGCATCATCGAGGGTGACCTGCTGGCCGGTGCGCTGGCCTTTGCCCGCGAGGTTGCCGGACAGCGCCCGCTGCCGCGCGTGCGGGACCTGAAGGCCGAGCATGTGCAGGGGCCGGGCTACTTCCAGTTTGCCCGCAACACGGTCAAGGCCATGGCGCGCAACTTCCCGGCGCCGGCCAAGTGCGTGGACTGTGTCGAAGCTGCCACCACCAAGCGCTTCGACGACGGCCTGGCCTTCGAGCGCGAGCAGTTCATCAACCTGATGCTCACGCCGGAGTGCGCGGCACTGCGTCATGCCTTCTTCGCTGAGCGGGCGGCCAGCAAGATCCCCGATGTGCCGGAAGGCACGCCGGTGCGTGCCATCCAGAAGGTGGCCGTCATCGGTGCGGGCACGATGGGCGGCGGCATCAGCATGAACTTCCTGAACGCCGGCATCCCGGTGGTCATCCTCGAGATGAAGCAGGAGGCGCTGGACCGTGGTGTGGGCGTGATGCGCAAGAACTACGAGGCGCAGGTCAAGAAGGGCAAGCTCAAGCAGGACAAGCTGGAGCAGCGCATGGCCCTGCTGTCCACCACGCTCGACTACAGCGCCATCGGCGATGCGGATCTCGTGATCGAGGCGGTGTTCGAGGACATCGGCGTGAAGGAGCAGGTGTTCAAGCAACTCGACGAGGTGATGAAGTCCGGGGCCATCCTGGCGTCGAACACCTCGACGCTGGATGTGAACAAGATCGCTGCCTTCACCAAGCGGCCGCAGGATGTGATCGGCATGCACTTCTTCAGCCCGGCCAACGTGATGAAGCTGCTGGAAGTGATCCGTGGTGAGAAGACCGCCAAGGACGTGCTGGCCACGGTGATGCAGCTGGCCAAGAAGATCAAGAAGACGGCGGTGGTGTCCGGCGTGTGCGATGGATTCATCGGCAACCGCATGATCGAACAGTACAGCCGCCAAGCCGGCTTCCTGCTGGAAGAGGGCTGCACGCCGGAGCAGGTGGACAAGGCCATCGAGCGCTTCGGCTTTGCGATGGGCCCCTTCCGCATGGGCGACCTTGCCGGCAACGACGTGGGCTGGTACATCCGCAAGCGTCGCTACGTCGAAAAGCCCGAGATGCGCTACAGCAAGACCGCTGACCTTCTGTGCGAGATGGGTCGCTTTGGCCAGAAGACGGGTGCCGGCTGGTACGACTACAAGCCGGGCAAGCGCGATGCCATCCCGTCGCCGGTGGTCAACGAGATGATCGAGAAGCACCGCGCAGAAATGGGCCTCAAGCCCCGCAAGATCAGCGACGAGGAGATCATCGGTCGTCTCGTGTACGCCCTGGTGAACGAAGGGGCCAAGATCCTGGAAGAGGGCATTGCGCTGCGCGCCTCCGACATCGACATGGTCTATCTCACCGGCTATGGTTTCCCGCTCTTCCGCGGCGGCCCGATGTGCTATGCCGACTCGCAGGGCCTGTTCAACGTGGTGCAGGCCATGAAGCGCTTCGCGAAGAACCCCAACGACGATGCCCAGTTCTGGCAGCCCGCGCCGCTGCTGGCCCGCCTGGCCGCCGAGGGCAAGACCTTCAACTGAAGGCGCCTGCGCACCGACACCCACATTCCGAGGAATCGACATGACTGATGCAGTGATCGTCTCCACCGCCCGCACGCCGCTGGCCAAGAGCTGGAAGGGCGCCTTCAACATGACCCACGGCGCCACCCTGGGCGGGCACGCCGTGAAAGCCGCCGTCGAGCGCGCCGGCATCGACCCGGCCGAGGTCGATGACGTCATCATGGGCTGCGCCACCCCCGAAGGGGCCACCGGCAGCAACATCGCGCGCCAGATCGCCCTGCGCGCCGGCCTGCCCATCACCACCAGCGGCATGACCATCAACCGCTTCTGCTCCAGCGGCCTGCAGACCATCGCCACGGCGGCCCAGCGCATCATCGCTGGCGAGGGCGATGTGTACGTGGCCGGTGGCGTGGAGAGCATCTCCTGCGTGCAGAACGAGGCCAACACGCACATGATCCGCGATGCCTGGCTGATGCAGAACAAGCCCGAGATCTACTGGAGCATGCTGCAGACGGCCGAGCAGGTGGCCAAGCGCTACAAGATCCCGCGTGAACGGATGGACGAATACGGCGCGGCCAGCCAGCAGAAGGCCTGCGCAGCGCAGGAAGCGGGCAAGTTCAATGACGAGATGGTGTCCATCACCGTGACGGCCGGCGTGGCCGACCCGGTCATGGGCCTGCGCACCAAGGAAGTCACTGTGAGCGCCGATGAAGGCCTGCGCCCGGGTACCACCTACGAGGCCGTGGCCGGCATCCGCCCGGCCCTGCCCGGTGGGGTGATCGCGGCGGGCAATGCGAGCCAGTTCTCGGACGGCGCAGGCGCCTGCGTGGTGATGAACGCGAAGCTGGCCGAGCAGCGCGGGCTCAAGCCCCTGGGGCGTTTCCTCGGCTTTGCCGTGGCGGGTTGCGAGCCTGATGAGATGGGCATCGGCCCGGTGTTTGCCGTGCCCAAGGTGCTCAAGCGCCTGGGCCTGACGGTGGCCGACATCGACCTGTGGGAACTCAACGAAGCCTTTGCCGTGCAGGTGCTCTACTGCGCCGACACGCTGGGCATCCCGATGGATCGCCTGAACGTGAACGGCGGCGCGATCGCGGTGGGCCACCCCTACGGCGTGAGCGGCCAGCGCCTGACTGGCCATGCGCTCATCGAGGGCAAGCGCCGGGGCGCCAAGCGGGTGTGCGTGACGATGTGCATCGGCGGCGGCATGGGTGCTGCTGGCGTGTTCGAAGTGCTCTGAGTCCGAAGGAAGGTGGGGCGGCCATGACCATGCGAGCCACGCTCGATTTCCTGCTGTACGACTGGATCGATGTGGCCGCACTGGCCAGCCGGCCGCGCTTCTCGGACCACAGCCGAGAGACCTTCGACTCGGTGCTCGACACCTGCGAACGCATCGCCCGCGAGAAGTTCGCCCCCCACAACCGCCTGGCAGACACCGAGGAGCCTCATTTCGACGGAGAGCGTGTGCACCTGCCCCAGGCCACGCATGACGCCACGAAGGCCTATGTCGAGTCGGGCATGCTGGCCGCAGCGCAGGATTACGACGTGGGCGGGATGCAACTGCCCTGTGTCGTGGAGATGGCGGCCAATTGCTTCTTCTCGATGTCCAGCGTGTCCATGGGCGCCTACGCCATGCTCACCAGCGGCAATGCCAGCCTGCTGATGGCGCATGGCTCGCCGCGACAGAAAGAGGTCTTCGCTCGCAACGAGTTCGCCGGTCGCTGGTTCGGCACCATGTGCCTGAGCGAACCCCAGGCGGGGTCCAGTCTCTCGGACATCGCCACCCGGGCCGTGCCGGACGGCGAAGGGTTCGAGAACGATCCGCTGGGCCCGCGCTACCGCCTCAAGGGCAACAAGATGTGGATCTCGGGCGGCGAGCACGAGATCACCGAGAACATCGTCCACCTGGTGCTGGCCAAGATTCCCGGGCCGGACGGCAAACCCATTCCCGGCGTCAAGGGCATCTCGCTCTTCATCGTGCCCAAGCGACTCGTCGACGCCGACGGCAATCTCACCGGCGAGCGCAACGACGTGGCGCTGGCGGGCCTGAACCACAAGTGCGGCTACCGAGGCACGACCAACACGTTGCTGAACTTCGGTGAAGGGCGCTTCCCGGTGCGCGGCGGCGCCGGTGCGATCGGCTACCTCGTGGGGGAACCCGGGCGAGGGCTGGCCTGCATGTTTCACATGATGAACGAGGCCCGCATCGGCGTGGGCCTGGGCGCCACGATGCTGGGCTATGCGGGGTATCAGGCCTCGCTGGAGTATGCGCGTCAGCGCACCCAGGGCCGGCCGGTGGGCCCGGCGGGCAAGGACCCGTCCTCGCCGCCGGTGCCCATCATCGAGCATGCCGACGTGAAGCGGATGCTGCTGGCCCAGAAGTCCTACTGTGAGGGGGCGCTGGCCATGGAGCTGTACTGCGCGCGACTGGTGGACGAGCAGCAAACCGGCGATCCCGTGGCGGCAGAGGAGGCGCGCCTGCTGCTGGAAGTGCTCACCCCCATCGCCAAGAGCTGGCCGAGCGAATGGTGCCTGGAAGCCAACAGCCTGGCCATCCAGGTGCTGGGCGGCTATGGCTATACGCGAGACTTCCCGGTGGAGCAGTACTGGCGCGACAACCGCCTGAACATGATCCACGAAGGGGCCCATGGCATCCAGGGCATGGACCTGCTGGGCCGCAAGGTGCTGATGGAGGAGGGCCGGGGACTGCAGTTGCTCGCCACCCGGATGCAGGCCAGCATTGCGGCTGCTGCGGCCCATGCGGAACTCGCCGAACACGCCCAGGCCCTGGGCCGCGCCCTCGACGACGTCGGCCGCGCCACCCGGGCCGCCTGGGCGAATGGCCAGCCGGCCGAGGCCCTGGCCAACGCGACACCCTACCTGCAGGCCTTCGGCCATGTGGCGCTGGGCTGGATCTGGCTCGATGTGGCGCGCAGCGTGTTGGCAGCGCGTGACCGGCTCGACCCGTCCTTCGTGGCCGGCAAGCTTGCGGCTGCGCGCTACTTTCAGCGCTACGAACTGCCACGCATCGGTGCCTGGCTGTCGGTGGTCGAATCGCGTGACCGCACCTGCCTGGATCTGGCGCCCGAGGCGTTGTGATGCGGGCTGCCCGGGTCGAGGCGCTCAGCTGGGTGCTCATCTATGCGGGATTGTTGGCAGCCGTGCTGGGCTGGTTCGTGTTGGCAGGATCCTCCGTGCTGGGTCTTGGGTTTATGCTGGGGGGCGCGGCATCCACGGTGATCGGCTTCGCGTTGATTGCCGTCCGCGCCCGGATGAAGGATCCAACCCAGGAGCAAGACCGATGATCCGACACATCGTGATGTGGCAACTGCACGACCCCGCCGACGCCCCGAAATTCAAGGAATTGCTGGACTCCTGCAAATCCGTGGTGCCTGGCATCCTGGAATGGGAAGTGGGCATCCGTACTCCGCGGTTGGAGGCTTCGATGGACGTGGTGCTGGTGTCGGCCTTTGCCGACAAGGACGCGCTCGACGCCTACCAGCATCATCCGCATCACAAGGCCGTCGGAGCGCAGCTGGGTGCGATGCGTTCGCATCGGGTGGTGCTCGACTACCCCTCGCTGGCGCCAGGTCTCGCCGACGTCGACCTGGCCCAGGACCTTTCCTTCGCCCCTACGGCGCCTGGCGCACTCTGATTTTTTTCCCGACCGAGCAAGCACCCATGAGCCTGTCCCCCCTGTTCGACCTCACTGGCCGCACGGCCCTCATCACCGGCGGATCGCGCGGCCTGGGCCTGCAGATCGCCGAGGCCCTCGGCGAAGCCGGCGCCAAGATCATGCTCAGCGCCCGCAAGGCGCCCGAGCTCGAGGAAGCCGTGGCTCACCTGCAGGACCGCGGCATCGATGCCCGCTGGATCGCGGCCGACGGCGCGAAGGAAGCGGATATCCAGCGCCTCGTGGATGAAACCCTCCAACGCCTGGGCCCCGTGGACGTGCTGGTCAACAATGCCGGCGCCACCTGGGGCGCACCGGCCGAGGACCACCCGGTCGAGGCCTGGGACAAGGTGATGAACCTCAACATCCGCGGCGTCTTCCTCCTCACCCAGGCGATCGGCAAGCGCTGCATGATCCCGCGCAAGCAGGGCCGCATCATCAACATTGCGTCGATCGCCGGCCTGGGCGGCCACCTGCCCACGATGATGAGCACCATCGCCTACAACACCAGCAAGGGCGCCGTGATCAACTTCACCCGCGCACTGGCCTGCGAATGGGGGCGCCATGGCATCACGGTGAACGCGATCGCCCCGGGCTTCTTCCCGAGCAAGATGACCCGCGGCACGCTCGAAGCGGTCGGCGTGGACGCGCTCGCGGCACACGCCCCCCTGCAGCGCCTGGGCGATGATGAGGACCTCAAAGGCGCGGCGCTGTTGTTCGCGACCCGGGCTGGCAAGCACATCACCGGCCAGATCCTGGCGGTGGATGGGGGTGTGACGGCGCTTACGGGGGGCTGAGCGCGTGACGAAGCCCTTTCCTGTTCGCATTCCCTTCGTCGAGGCCCTGGGCTTCGAACTCGTGCGCATGGAAGGCGGCGAGGCCGAGATCGGCTTTGCCCTGCGCGACGAGCACTGCAACTCCTTCCATGTTGCGCATGGTGGCGCGGTGATGACCTTGCTCGACGTGGTCATGGCCCATGCGGCACGCAGCGTGAACGACCCGGCCGCCAACTACGGCCCGGGCGTGGTCACGATCGAGATGAAGACCAGCTTCATGCGCCCGGGGGAAGGCCGCCTGAAGGCCCTGGGCAAGCTGCTGCACCGTACCGCGACGCTGGCCTTTTGCGAGGGCAGCGTCTATCGTGGAGATGGCACGCTGGCGGCTCACGCCACCGGCACCTTCAAGTACGTGAGGGCCCTGCCCGTGAGTGCGCGTGAGGCCAAGCCTCTGCAGCAGCGTCTCGACGGCGATGGATCCGATTGACACCGCTTCCGGAGTTTCCATGAGCATCAACCATCAGATCGTGCTGGCCTCCCGCCCCCAGGGCGAGCCCAGTGTGGACAACTTCCGCCTTGTCGAATCTCCGCTGCCGGCGCCGGAGCAACTGGCCGACGGCCAGGTGCTGGTGAGGCACCATTTCCTCTCGCTCGACCCCTACATGCGCGGGCGCATGAGCGAGGGCAAGAGCTACGCCCAACCCCAACCGCTCAACGAGGTGATGATCGGCGGCACGGTGGGCGAAGTGGTCGCCTCCCGCCATCCGCAGTACGCCGCGGGCGACAAGGTGGTGGGCATGGGGGGCTGGCAGGAGTACGGCGTGGTCAACGCGGCCCAGCCGGGCCTCTTGCGCAAGGTGGACATCACTCACATCCCGCTGTCGGCCTATCTGGGCGCCGTGGGCATGCCCGGGGTCACGGCCTGGTATGGCCTGATGAAGATCTGCGAGCCCAAGGCGGGCGGCACGATCTCGGTGAGTGCCGCCAGCGGCGCGGTCGGCAGTGCCGTGGGCCAGCTGGCCAAGAGCCGCGGATGCCGCGTCGTGGGTTTTGCCGGCGGACCCGACAAGTGCCGCTACGTCGTGGAGGAGCTGGGTTTTGACGCCTGCATCGACTACCGCCAGCACGCCACGCTCGATTCCTTGGCAGCCGCCCTGAGGGAGGCTGCGCCCCAGGGCATCGATGGCCATTTCGAGAACGTGGGTGGCATGGTGCTCGACGCCGTCTTGCTGCAGATGAATGCCTTCGGCCGCATTGCGGTGTGCGGCATGATCGCAGGCTACAACGGCGAGCCCATCCCGCTGCGCCACCCGCAGATGATCCTCACCTCACGCCTGCTCGTGGAAGGATTCATCGTCAGCGAACACATGGAGGTCTGGCCTGAGGCGCTGAAGGAGCTCGGCACACTGGTGGCGACCGGTCGCCTGAAGTACCGTGAGAGCGTCGCGCAGGGCCTGGCCAGCGCGCCTGAGGCTTTCATCGGCCTGCTCAAGGGCCGCAACTTCGGCAAGCAGCTGGTGAAGCTCGTCTGAGTCGACCGGCGTCGTTACCGGGGAGCGAGATGGACACCGCGACCGCCACCCATGAGGTGTTCAACCAGAGCACGCCGCTGGCCGACGTGAACCTCTTCGAAGGCAACCGGCCGCTGCGCGAAGGGCTGATCGCCCATCTGCCGCCGGACGCGTTGGCTGGCGCGCAGCAGCGGTTGCACCGCCTGGGCGCGCTGGCTGGCTCGGCTGCGATGCAGCAGCATGCGCGCCTGGCCAATGTCCATACCCCCCAGCTGCGCAGTCACGACCGCCAGGGGCGGCGCATCGACGAGGTCGAGTTCCACCCCAGCTACCACGCGCTGATGACGGCGGCCGTCGAGCATGGCCTGCATGCCCGGCCCTGGGCCCTGGGCCCTGGGGCCCATGTGGAGCGGGCGGCGGGCTTCATGCTCTTCACCGAACTCGAGCCCTCGGTGCTGTGCCCTGTCTCGATGACCTATGCCGCTGCACCGGCGCTGGGCGCCAACGCGGCCTTGCTGTCGGACTGGTTCCCCAAGCTGACCAGCGCCGCTTACGACCCGAGGCTCGCTCCGCTTGCGGACAAGGCCGGCGTGACCATGGGCATGGGCATGACCGAGAAGCAGGGCGGCTCGGATGTACGCGCCAACACCACCCAGGCCCGCTTCGAGGCGGACACCCCGTGGGGCCGCAGCTACCGACTGGTGGGGCACAAGTGGTTCTTCTCGGCGCCCATGTGCGACGCCTTCCTGGTGCTGGCCCAGGCCGAGGCGGGATTGAGCTGCTTCTTCCTGCCGCGTGTGCTGCCTGACGGCAATCGCAATGCCCTGCACATCCAGCGCCTGAAGGACAAGCTGGGCAACAAGGCCAACGCCAGCTCCGAAGTCGAATTCACCGGGGCCCTAGCCTGGCTGGTGGGCGAGGAAGGGCGCGGTGTGCCGCAGATTCTCGAGATGGGCACGCGCACCCGCCTGGACTGCGCACTCGGCACCTCCGGATTGATGCGTCAGGCGCTCTCGCTTGCGCTGCACCATGCGCGCCAGCGGCAGGCCTTCGGGCGTCCGCTGGTCGCGCACCCTCTGATGAGCAATGTCCTGGCAGACCTGGCCCTCGAGAGCGAAGCCGCCACGGCCCTGAGCCTGCGCTTGGCGCGGGCCTTCGACCGCCAGGGGGATCCCTTCGAGGCCCTGATGCGGCGTGTCCTCACGCCGGTGGCCAAGTTCTGGATCTGCAAGCGAGGCAGCGGGTTCGCCCAGGAGGCCATGGAGTGCCTGGGCGGCAACGGCTACGTGGAGGAGGGCGGCGAGGGCGTGATGGCGCGCATCTACCGCGAGATGCCGGTCAACTCGATCTGGGAGGGGGCCGGCAACATCATGGCGCTGGACCTGCTGCGCGTGCTGCAACGGGCTGGCCGGGACTTGGTGGACGCCCTGGCCGAGGAGCTGGAACCCCTGGCCGGCGTGAATCCAACGTGCGACGCCGCGCGCGCCGCGGTGCTCGGACGGCTGCAATCGGTGGCGGACGAGCACGATGGCCGCCGGCTGGCGCAGGACGTGGCGTTGGCCGTACAGGCTGCGCTGTTGCGCCGTCATGCACCTGACTTTGCCTTCGAGGCCTTCGTGGCCTCGCGCCTGGGCATGGCACCCGCGCTGACCTATGGGGGCTTGAGCCCCCGCACTGATTTTGACCGGCTGCTGCAGCGTGCAGCACCGGTGTGAGCCGGACCTGAACGACACAAGCGAGGAGACCCCATGAAAGAACTCAAGGGCAAGACTGCGGTGCTGACCGGCGCTGCATCGGGCTTCGGACTGGAACTGGCCCGCCTGGCGGCACGCGAGGGCATGAATGTCGTGATGGCCGATGTGCAGCCCGACGCCCTGGAACTGGCCGCCGCCGAGGTGCAGGCGCTGGGCGCCCAGGTGCTCGCGCACCGGGTCGACGTGTCCAAGGCGGACCAGGTGGAGGCGCTGGCGGCTGCCACGTTCGATCGCTTCGGGACCCCCCACGTGGTGTTCAACAACGCCGGTGTGGGCGCGGGTGGGCTGATCTGGGAGCACAGTGTCCGGGACTGGGAATGGGTGGTGGGCGTGAACCTCATGGGTGTGGCGCATGGCGTGCGAGTCTTCACCCCCATGATGCTGGAGGCGGCGCGCACGGACGCGCGCTACGAGGGACACATCATCAACACGGCGTCGATGGCGGGGCTGCTCAACGCGCCGAACATGGGCGTCTACAACGTCACCAAGCATGCCGTGGTGAGCCTGTCGGAAACGCTCTACCAGGACTTGCGCCTCGTCACCGACCAGGTGACGGCCTCGGTGCTGTGCCCGTACTTCGTGCCCACCGGCATCCACCTGTCCGACCGCAACCGCCCGCCCGAGGCCCGCCGGGACAAGCCCACGCCGAGCCAGATGATTGCGCGTGCGATGAGCGAGAAGGCAGTCACGTCCGGCAAGGTCACGGCTGCCGACGTTGCGGCCAAGGTGCTGGCAGCCGTGCGGGAACGCCAGTTCTACATCTACAGCCACCCGCAAGCCCTGGGCATGGTGCAGAAACGTCTCGAGGACGTCATGCTCGGACGCAACCCCAGCGATCCTTTCGAAGCGCGCCCCGACATTGGTGACAAGTTGCGTGCCGCACTGCGGGACGCGATGGGGTGAACCTGCCGGGGTAAGAGCTTCTACGTAGGTCCAAATGTGTTTTTGCCGGCTGTAATCGAGGCTTCGGACAACGTTCAGATCCCATAACAACAGAGTGCGTTGTGTTCCCACCCTCCGCTTTGCAACGGAATCGGTATGAAACACAAAGACCTCCAGGATCTGATCGGCGGCGTGCTGCTGACGGCTGTCGGCCTGTTCTTCGCGCTGTACTCGCAGCGCTACGGCTTCGGCACGGCAGCGCGCATGGGGCCGGGGTATTTCCCGACGGTGCTGGGCTGGACGCTCGCCGTGCTCGGTGTGCTCGTGGCTCTGCCGGCGCTCTTTCGCAAAGGGCCGCCGGTCAAGGTCCAGTTGGGCAACTTTCTTTTCGTCATGGCCGCGCTGCTGCTGTTCGCGTTCAGCTTGCGCACGCTGGGAATGGTCGCGGCCACCTTCCTCGCATCCTTCGTGGCCAGTCTGGCCGACCGTGACATCACATGGAAGGGCCGCGTCCTGGTGAGCGCCGGGGTCACGGCGCTCACGGTGTTGGTCTTCAGCGTGGGACTGAACATGGTCCTGCCGCTGTGGTGGTGGAACGCCTGAAGCCAACGGAGAGGACACCATGGAGATCTTTGCAAACCTCGCGGCAGGCTTCGACGCAGCCGTCGCACCCGTCACGCTCATGTACTGTTTCATTGGGGTGCTGCTGGGCACCCTGGTGGGCGTCCTGCCGGGCATCGGCGCGCTGGCGACCATCTCGCTGCTGCTGCCCATCACCTACCACATCCCTCCCGGGGCGGCCATCATCATGCTGGCGGGCGTCTACTACGGTGCCTGCTATGGCGGCTCCACGGCCTCCATCCTGCTGAACCTGCCGGGCACCCCGTCGGCTGCAGTGGCCTGCCTGGACGGTTATCCCATGTCCAAGCAGGGGCGGGCCGGGGTGGCCCTCTTCATGACGACCATCGCCTCCTTCGTGGGCGCGTTCATCGGCCTCGTGATCCTGGCGCTGTTCACCCCCTCGATTTCCGAGCTGGGCCTCAAGTTCGGGCCGGCCGAATACTTCTCGATGATGCTGCTGGGCCTGATTGCGGCATCGACACTCGCCTCGGGGTCGCCGGCCAAGGGCATCTCGATGGTGGTGCTGGGCCTGCTGCTGGGCATGGTGGGCACCGACGTGAATTCGGGTGTGCCGCGCTTCGACTTCGACATTCCCGAGCTGATGGACGGCATCAACCTCGTGGCGCTGGCCATGGGCGTGTTCGGCGTGTCCGAGGTGATTGCCAGCATCAACAACATCCGTCGCGAAGGCAAGGCCGAGCGCATCACGATGCGTTCGATGATGCCCACCAAGGAAGACTGGAAGCGCTCGATCGCGCCCATGCTGCGTGGGTCCGGCGTGGGCAGCTTCTTCGGTGCTCTGCCGGGTACAGGTTCCTCCATTGCGTCCTTCATGTCCTATGCCATGGAGAAGAAGGTGGCCAAGGATCCGGACCGCTTCGGCAAGGGCGCCATCGAGGGGGTGACGGCCCCCGAGTCGGCCAACAATGCGGCCGTGCAGACCGCCTTCGTGCCTACGCTCTCGCTGGGGATCCCCGGTGATGCGGTGATGGCCCTGATGCTGGGGGCGCTGATCATCCACGGCATCCAGCCGGGGCCGCTGATGATCTCGGAACAGCCGGTGCTGTACTGGGGGCTGATCGTCAGTTTCATCATCGGCAACATCATGCTGCTCATCCTCAACATCCCGCTGATCGGGGTGTGGGTCAGCATCCTGCGCATTCCCTACCGTGTGTTGTATCCCGCCATCCTGGTATTCATCAGCCTGGGGGTGTACAGCGTCAACAACAACACCTTCGACATCGTCCTGGTGGCGATCATCGGCGCCATCGGCTACGCGATGAGCGTGCTGCGGTTCGAAGCGGCGCCATTGCTGCTGGGCTTCATCCTGGGGCCCATGATGGAGGAGTACCTGCGCCGCGCCTTGCTGCTGTCCCGGGGAGATCCGATGGTGTTCGTCGAGCGTCCCATCAGCGCCACGCTCTTGGCCTGCGGTGTCGGCTTGCTGGTCTGGAGCATCTGGGGTGTCGTCAAGCGCACGGCGCGGGAGCGCGCCGAGGAAGACGCGGGCACCTCTGCCGCGACCCAGTCCACCTGAACCCGGCACGGTGAGTTCCCCCGCGGCCCGCTTCGGCGGGCCGTTCCATTTCGTCCGGTACGCCTATGGCAAACTGCTGGGTTTTCCTTTTGACAGCCAGTACTGCCTTGGACAAGATCCTCCAACAGATTGCCGCCGAACTGAAGGTGCGGCCGTCCCAGGTCCGCGCGGCCGTCGAACTGCTCGACGGCGGGGCCACGGTTCCCTTCATCGCCCGTTACCGCAAGGAGGCCACCGAGGGCCTCGACGACGCCCAGCTTCGTGAACTCGAGGTGCGCCTGGCCTACCTGCGCGAACTGGAAGAGCGTCGTGCTGCCGTGCTCAAGAGCATTGCCGAGCAGGGCAAGCTCACGCCGGAACTGCAGGCCGCCATCGAGGCCGCGCCCACAAAGCAGGAACTGGAGGACCTTTACCTGCCCTACAAGCCCAGGCGTCGCACCAAGGGCATGATCGCTCGCGAGGCCGGTCTGGAGCCGCTGGCCGACCGACTGTTCGGTGATCCCTCGCTGGAGCCGCTGGCCGAGGCGGCGGCCTTCGTCAACGCCGAGGCAGGCTTTGCCGATGCCCATGCGGTGCTCGATGGCGTGCGAGACCTGCTGTCCGAGCGCTGGGCCGAGGACGCCGCGCTGGTGGGCAAGTTGCGCGAATGGCTGTGGGAGGAGGGTCTCTTCCAGTCACGCCTGATGGCCGGCAAGGACGAGAACCATCCCGATGTCGCCAAGTTCCGCGACTACTTCGACTATGACGAGCCCATCCGCACCGTGCCTTCGCACCGTGCGCTGGCCGTCTTCCGCGGGCGCACGCAGGACATCCTCGATGCCAAGCTGGTGCTTGACGAGGAGGTGGTGCCCGGGCAACCCACCCTGGCGGAAGGGCGCATCGCGCGCCACCTGGGCTGGAGCCACGCCAAGCGGCCCAGCGACGATCTGATCCGCAAGACCATCGCCTGGACCTGGAAAGTCAAGCTCAGCCTCAGCCTGGAGCGCGATCTGTTCTCGCGCCTGCGCGAAGAGGCGGAAAAGGTGGCCATCAAGGTCTTTGCCGAGAACCTGAGAGACCTGTTGCTGGCTGCACCTGCCGGCAAGCGCGTGGTGATGGGGCTGGATCCGGGCATCCGCACGGGCGTGAAGGTGGCGGTGGTCAGCGACACCGGCAAGGTCCTGGATACTGCCACGGTGTACCCGCATGAACCCCGCAACGATTGGGAAGGGGCCATCCATGCGCTGGGCCGTTTGTGCGCCACCCATGGGGTCAACCTGATCGCCATCGGCAACGGCACGGCCAGCCGGGAAACCGACAAGCTGGCTGGGGACCTCATCAAGCGCATCCAGCAGATGGCGCCCGGCACCCAGATCGACAAGGTGGTGGTGAGCGAAGCGGGGGCTTCGGTCTACTCGGCTTCGGAGTACGCCAGCAAGGAGTTGCCCGATCTGGACGTGAGCCTGCGTGGTGCGGTGTCGATCGCCAGGCGTGTTCAGGACCCACTGGCCGAGCTGGTGAAGATCGAACCCAAGAGCATCGGGGTCGGGCAGTACCAGCACGATGTGAACCAGAGTGAACTGGCACGCAGCCTGAACGCCGTGGTGGAGGACTGCGTGAACTCAGTGGGCGTGGACCTGAACACCGCATCCGCGCCGCTGCTCTCACGGGTGTCGGGGTTGAGCGTTGCCGTGGCCAGCAGCATCGTGCGCTGGCGTGACGCACACGGCGCCTTCCGCAACCGCCAGCAGCTGCTGGAGGTGGCAGGGCTCGGCGCCAAGACCTTCGAGCAGGCGGCGGGCTTCCTGCGCATCCGCGACGGCGACAACCCGCTGGACCTGTCCGGCGTGCACCCAGAAACCTACCCGGTGGTGCAGAAGATGCTGGCCGCCACCGGCAAGCCCATCACCGAGCTGATGGGTCGCTCCGATGTGCTCAGGACGCTCAAGCCCGAGGCCTTTGCCGACGAGAAGTTCGGGGCGATCACGGTCCGGGACATCCTTGCGGAGCTCGAAAAGCCGGGACGTGACCCGCGCCCTGATTTCAAGGTGGCACGCTTCAATGAGGGGGTGGAAGACCTCAAGGACCTTCAGCCCGGGATGGTGCTGGAGGGAACCGTCAGCAACGTCGCCCAGTTCGGCGCGTTCGTGGACCTGGGGGTGCACCAGGACGGTCTGGTGCATGTGAGCCAGTTGTCGAACAAGTTCGTCAACGACGCCCGCGAAGTGGTCAAGACTGGTGACATCGTCAAGGTCAAGGTGCTGGAGGTCGATCTGGCCCGCAGGCGCATCTCGCTGACCATGAAGCTGGATGCCCCGGCGGGCGGACGCGCCGAACGCGGTGACAACAGCTTCCGCGCACCCGCCCGACAGGAGCGGCAGGGCGGCGGGCGCCCCGCAGCCACCCCGGCCCAGTCGGCCATGGCAGCCGCCTTTGCCAAGCTGCAGACCAAGCGTTGATCCAGGGCAAGCCGGGCGACTCTGCCCGGCCGCCTGGGCTGGCAAGCCGGCGGTTGCGGGTCTATCTTGTAAGGATTGTCCTCACCACAAGGAGACCATGATGTTGCTCAACTCGCACCGGGCCGCCATGCTTGCATCCGTGGCAGCGGCCGTCTGGCTGACCGGCTGTGCCGGGCCGCGCCATCACGGCCAGGACTACGGCGGGATGAGTCACCGACAGATGATGGCCGGACCGACAGCGGCGGCAGCCGTGCAGCCCACGGCTGGCAACACGGTCCAGGGCCGGGTGATGTTCCACCAACAGGGTGATCAGGTGTGGGTCCATGCGCGGATGCAAGGGCTCAAGCCCAACGCCGAGCACGGCTTCCACATCCACGAAAAGGGCGATTGTTCTGCCGCCGATGGCACGAGTGCGGGCGGGCACTTCAACCCGACCGGCCAACCCCACGGCCCCCAGACGGGCGCGGCACGCGGGTGATCTGCCCAATCTTCGCAGTGATGGAAGCGGCCGGGTCGACGTGCGCTTCACCGTGTCGGGGCTGAGCATCGGCAGCGGCCCGGCCGACATCGTCGGGCGGGGATTGATCGTGCATGCCGACCCGGATGACTACAAGACCCAGCCCACGGGCAATTCCGGCGCGCGTCTGGCCTGTGGTGTCATCGAGGCGTACCGGCGATAATCGGCCTGCTCACTGCAACAGGGCGCGTCGATCGCGCCCTTCCTTTTTTTTGCCTGGATGATCCATGAAAGCACTGCGCCTGTACGCCGGGCCCGCCGCCCGGCGCCACATCGAGTCGCACGGCCTGGAGCCGAACGCGGTGCGGGTGGTCGCCGGTGCGGCGGGGGGGCCCAAGGGACTCATCCTGAACCACCTCGATCGCCACATCTTCGGCCAATGGCTGCCGAAGTCCAGCCAGCCCGTGCACCTGCTGGGAGCCTCGATCGGCGCGTGGCGCATGGCCACCGGCATGCTCGATGACAGCGTGGCCAAATTCGCCACGCTGGCGCACGACTACATCCACCAGAGCTATGACGTGCCGCCCGGCAAGACCTATCCCACCGCCCAGGAAGTCAGCCGCGTGTTTGCCCAGGAGCTGGCCGGCTTCTTCGCCGGACGCATCGACGGCCTGGTGCGGCATCCGCGCTACCGACTGCACATCGTGGTGTCCCGCGGCCGCCACGTCCTGGGCCGTGAAGGCCGGGTGCGCACGCCCCTGGGCTACCTGGGTGCCGCACTCAGCAATGCCGTGTCGCGCCAGGGCCTGAGCCTGTGGCTGGAACGGGTGCTCTTTTCCGCCCCCGGCGAGCCTCTGCCCATCGACCTGAGCGACCTGCGCCATCGCCGGGTGATGCTCGACGCAACGAACTTCGAGTCGGCCCTGCTGGCCTCGTGTTCCATCCCCTTCGTGCTGCAGGCCGTGCACGACATCGCCGGGGCCCCGCCGGGCGCTTACTGGGATGGCGGCATCACCGACTACCACCTGCACTGGAACTACCCCAGCATGGGCGAGGGGCTGGTGCTCTATCCGCATTTCCAGCAGGCCATCGTGCCGGGCTGGCTGGACAAGCCGCTGCGTCATCGCCACCGCGCGACCCCGGCATTGGACAATGTGCTGGTGCTGGCGCCCGACCCGTCCTGGGTGGCCTCGCTGCCCGACGGCAAGCTGCCCGACCGCACCGACTTCAAGCGCTATGGCACCGATACCGCAGCACGCGCCAGGGCTTGGCAAGCCGCCGTGGACGAGAGCGAACGCCTGGCGGACGAGTGGGCCGGATGGCTGGCCGACGGTGCGCCGGCTGCGGCGTTGCGCCCGCTATAGCCTTTCACACGCGTGGCGCGGCGAGCGCCCGTACACTACACCACATCGTGAAACGTGAGGACACTCGATGGGCCTGACCGCGAGCCTGATCGTCATCGCGCTGCTGATCGGCGTCAGCGCCTTCTTCTCCATCGCCGAGATTTCCCTGGCCGCCTCCCGGCGGCTGCGCCTGAGCCAGATGGCCGACGAGGGGGATGCCCGCGCCGCCCAGGTCATGGCCGTGCAGGACCACCCGGGCAGCTATTTCACCGTGGTGCAGATTGGCCTCAACGCCGTGGCCATTCTGGGCGGGATCGTGGGGGAGGGGGCGCTCACGCCCTACATTGCGGCGGCCCTGTCCTGGGTGGTGGACCCGGCCACGGCCTCCACGGTGGGGTTCGCGCTGTCCTTCCTGGTGGTCACCGGCCTGTTCGTGGTCTTTGCCGACCTTTTTCCGAAGCGTCTGGGCATGAGCGAACCCGAACTGGCAGCGATGCGGGTGGTGGGGCCGATGCGCTGGTGCGTGCGATTGCTCAAGCCGCTGGTCTGGGTGTTCGACTCACTGGCCAGTGGGCTGATCCGCTTGTTCGGATTGCCAGCCGCCCGTGACAATCGCATCACCCATGACGATCTGCTGGCAATGACGGCCGCCGGGGCTGCGGCAGGTCTGCTGGCCGCGCCCGAGCAGCAGGTGATCGAGAACGTCTTCGAACTCGACACCCGTACCGTGGAAAGCGCGATGACGACGCGCGAGCGCATCGTCTATTTCCTGCTGGACGACGACGACGCACTCATCCGCACCCGGGTGGCCGATCAGCCGCACTCCACCTACCTCGTGTGCGACGGCCACATCGATCAGGTGGTCGGGTATGTGGACGCAACCGACCTTTTTCTGAAGGTGCTGGGCAACGAGCCCATTTCGCTGCGCGGGGAAGCCGGGCAGAGTCTGTTGAAGAAGGTGCTGATCGTGCCCGATCGGATCACCTTGTCGGAGATGCTGGCGCAGTTCCGGCAGGCTCACGAGGACTTCGCAGTCATCGTGAACGAATACAGCCTGGTGGTGGGAGTGATCACGCTCAACGACGTGATGAGCACGGTCATGGGCAGCCTGGTCGGGCACCATGACGAGGAGCAGATCGTGCGCCGGGAGGATGGTTCCTGGCTGGCGGACGGTGTCACGCCCATCCCCGACCTGCTGCGCGCGCTCGACATCGACGAGTTGCCCAATCAGGGCCAGTACGACACCCTGGCGGGCTTCCTGATGGTCATGCTGCGACGCATTCCCAAGCGCACCGACGCCGTTACCTGGGGCGGGTGGCGCTTCGAGGTGATGGACGTTGACAGCTATCGCATCGACCAGGTGATGATCACGCGGGTGGTGTGATCGGCCGGCGCAGCGGCCCTACATCGAGGCGTCGAGCATGGCCCGGTAGTCCTCCGCACTGGCTTCGCGCGGGTTGGTCTTGTGGCAATGATCGGCCAGTGCCCCCCGGATCACGCGGTCATACAGTTCACCGGTGACACCCATCGCGGCCAGCCCGGTGGGCAGGCCCAGGCGGGCGTTCATCTCGCGGATGGCCTCGGTAATGTCGCCCGGTGAGCGCAGGCCCATGGCGTGGGCCATGCGCTCCAGCCGCGCCTCGTTGCGCACCGACTCGGCCCGGGCGTTGAAGTTGACCACCGCCGGCAGGAAGACGGCGTTGAGCGTGCCATGGTGCAGCTTCGGGTTGACGCCGCCCAGGCTGTGGCTGAGCGAATGCACGCAGCCCAGGCCCTTCTGGAAGGCCAGCGCCCCCTGCATCGAGGCACTCATCATCTGTCGCCGCGCCTCGCGGTCGCTGCCGTCGCGCGTGGCCCGTTCGATGTGGGCCCACCCGCGGGTCAGACCGTCCAGCGCAATCCCGTCGGCCGGCGGGTTGAAGGCCGCCGCCATGAAGGTCTCCATGCAGTGGGCGATGGCATCCATGCCTGTGGCGGCCGTGAGCATGGGGGGCAGGCCCAGCGTCAGTTCGGGGTCGCAGATGGCCGTGCGCGGCACCAGGTGCCAGGAGTGGAACCCCAGCTTGCGGCCATCTTCGACGATCACGATGGCGCCACGCGCCACCTCGCTGCCGGTGCCGGCGGTGGTGGGCACGGCGATCAGCGGCGCGGTGCGTTCGGTGATGCGCGGGCTGCCGCCTTCGATGGTGGCGTAGGTCTTGAGCGGGCCTTCATGTGTGGCAGCAATGGCCACGCCCTTGGCCAGGTCGATGCTGGAACCGCCGCCCACGGCGATCAGGCCGTCGCAGCCCTGGGCCTGGTAGATCGCCTGCGCGGCGCGCACGGCGGCCTCGGTGGGGTTGGACGGGGTCTGGTCGAACACCGCGACGGGAACGTCCTTCAAGGCGTCCAGGGCCCGTTGCAGCACGCCGGCCGCCTTCACGCCGGCGTCGGTGACCACCAGCGGACGGCGGATGCCGATGCGCTCGCATTCAGTTGGCAACAGGCGCACCGCGCCAAAATCGAACTGGATCTGGGTGACGTAGTAGATCAGGGCCATGGTTCGAGTGCCACGCCGTCCCCGACGCAGCGAACTGGGGAAAGAATCAGTATCCTTGCCGGATTGTCCCGGAGCCATCCGGGTGCACCATGACACCTGTGCGTCATCTGCCATCAACCCCGTGACCTCACCCACCGACGCCCACCTGCTGACCCCGCGCATGCGTGACGTGATCGATCGCATCCGTCGCGCCAATTTCACCCCCTTCCACCAGCTCGACGTGGCCCAGGCCCGCGAGGCCTACGTTGCGGCGGCCGAGATTCTCGACCTGCCACGCGCCCCGCTGGCCCGGGTGGAAGACCGCCACCTCGCCGGCCATGGCGGCGCCCGGCTGCCGGCGCGCCTGTACGCACCGTCCAACGAAACCCTGCCGGTGATGCTCTACCTTCACGGCGGCGGCTTCACCATCGGCGGCATCGAGACCCATGACAGCCTGTGCCGCCAGATCGCGAAGCTCAGCGGGGCTGCGGTGGTTTCCGTCGAGTACCGGCTTGCGCCCGAACACCGCTTCCCGACGGCCGTGGACGATGCCTGGGCCGCACTGCAGGACCTGGGGCGCCAGGCACCGGCCTGGGGGCTGGACGGCCAGCGCCTGGCCGTGGGCGGTGACAGTGCTGGCGGAACGCTTGCGGCTGTGTGCGCACTGCTGGCCCGCGATGCCGGTCTCGACCTCGCCTTGCAGGTGCTCATCACCCCGGGCACCACGGCGCATCAGGACACCGACTCACACCGCCGCTTCGCCCATGGCTACATCCTGGAGCAGCCGGCCATCGACTGGTTCTTCAACCACTACATCGACCACGCTCACCGCAGCGATTGGCGCTTTGCTCCCCTGCTGGCGGATGACCTCGAGGGTGTGGCACCGGCCTGGGTGGGGCTGGCCGAGGCGGACCCGCTGGTGGACGAAGGCGTGGCCTATGCCGATCGGCTGCGCATGGCCCACGTGCCGGTGGACCTGGAGGTCTATCGGGGCGTGACACATGATTTCATCAAGATGGGGCGTGCCCTGCCCGAGGCCGGACAGGCCCACGCTGCCATCGCTGCACGGCTGCGCGCCGCATTCGGGACCGACCATGAAACGCAGTGACTTCCGCTTCCTCCATCGCTTGCGGGTGCGGTGGGCGGAGATCGATGCCCAGAAGATCGTCTTCAACGGGCACTACCTGATGTATTTCGACACCGCCATCGCCGACTACTGGCGGGCGCTCGCCCTGCCGTACCCGGAGGCGGTGGAGCAGTTCGGTGGCGATCTGTATGTGAAGAAGGCCACGGTGGAATACCACGCCTCGGCCCGCTATGACGACCTGCTGGAGGTCGGCATCCGCTGCACCCGGGTGGGCAACTCCTCCATCCTCTTCACGCTGGCCATCTTCCGGCAGGATGAGCACCTCATCAGCGGCGAGCTGGTCTATGTCCATGCCAATCCGCAGACGCAGACGTCGGTGCCCGTGCCCCAGCCGCTGCGCGAGGTGCTGCTGGCCTACGAGGAGGGCCTGCCGATGGTGCAGGTGAAGGTGGGGAGCTGGGATGAACTGGGCCGCGACGCCCACGCCATCCGCCAGACGGTCTTCGTGGAGGAGCAGCGCATCCCGGCCGAGATGGAATGGGACGAGGCCGATGCGACCAGCCTGCACGCCGTGGCCTACAACCGCTTTGGCATGCCTTTGGCCACGGGCCGCCTGCTGGAGCATGTGCCCGGTGTGGCCAAGATCGGTCGCATGGCCGCGCTGCGCACCATGCGCGGCGGCGGTGTTGGTCGGGCGGTGCTTGACGGACTGATGCAGGCGGCGCGGGAGCGAGGTTACCGAGAGGCGGTGCTGCATGCGCAGACGTCGGCCTCGGCCTTCTATGCGCGTTCGGGCTTCGTGCCGCGTGGGCCGGAGTTCGATGAGGTGGGGATTCCCCACGTGGAGATGGTGAAGGCCCTGTAGGGCCCGCCATCCTTCAGCCGGCTTCCAGCGCCTTCTGGCCCGTGGTGTGGCCGCCGGCGCGACCGCTGACTTGCGGGGAGGGCGTGGAAGCCGCCGACCGAGCGCGCCCCTTGGGCGGCCAGGCCTTGAGCGTCGAGCGCCTGAGCAACGCCACGCCCGGGCCACGTGCGCTGCTGAAGCTGCGCTCGATCACGTGGGTAACGAGGCGCCGGCCGACACGCTCGGTGATCAGGACGGTCGAGGTGCGCGTTCCGTAGCGGGCATCGGGCGTTCTGATGAAGGCGGGCGACAGCCAGCGCTCCCAATCGAGCGGCACGCCGGTGCTGGGCAGGAACTCGTCGGGCATCACCGTGCGGTCGGCCAGTGCGGCAAAGAGGGCATCAGCCAGGGTATCGGTCGAGTCGCATTCCCGCACGGCCGCGCGCAGCCGCTGCTTGAGTCGTTCCACCTTGGGCCACGGTGTGTCGAGCAGGGCGTTCGAGACGCCGTAGACCCCTTTTTCGAGGCGCTGGGGAAAACGCGCTCGATTCGAGCCCCAGAAGCAATCGCCCTCGGCGAGGTCGGCTGCGATCAGATTGAAGCCGTTGTAGCCCGACAGGCCCACCTGCATCCAGAAGCGGTCCATCGACAGGTCACCGCGCAACCACAGGGGGACGATCTCTCCACGCGAGGGGGCCGCGGGGTCCATGTCCTGCGGATTGCGGACATTGGTGACCAAAGCAAAGCGCCCCTCGGCGGTGAGCCCCATCCAGGTGCCACCGGCCTTCAGGTCTCGGCCGGCCAGGATTTCCGGTCCACCGTGGCCCGGGTCCCACCAGCCCAGTCGGGAAGCGGGCCGGTCGAAGTACTCGTCACGGTTGGCAGCCACCACGAAGGGGAAACGCCGGCTCGCGTCGATGGCCAGGCCTACGAGGCACATGCGACAAACACCTCCACATGGCGAGGCCCCGGGCACAGGGCCTGGAGTTCGCGCGCCGCGGCTTCGATATGGTCCTGGGCCTGCGGGCTCACGCCCTGCGGGTGGCTGTAGATCTCCATCCAGGTCTGCTGCCCGTCCTTTTCCTCGGGGCGTCGGAGCAGCTGAGTCTGCAGCCCCGGCAGCACTTCGCGCAGATGGGCCTGCAGCGCTTCGACCGCCTGGCGCGCGGCGGCGGCCCGGCTTGAAGCCACTCGATAGTAGATGAAAAGATGGCGCGCTTCGCCCGTACTGTCGGACGGGGCCAAGTCACCCGGTGTGGAGGAAGTCACGGCACGACCGTTCAGATGTCTGTCAACCAGGGATAGGGCGGGGGTGTGCACTGCAACACGGGCCCGTCGGCTGCGCCGGCATGCACGGTGCCGCCCTCGGCAGCCGACAGCTTGAGTTCAGCCAGTCCCGCCCAGCCGCCGCGCGGATCAGGTGCGGCTAGCACCACCATGCCGCAGGGCTGGGCCGCATCCTCACTGTGGAAGAGCTCCTGCCCGGCAGCCAGCGCAGCCGGCCCGTGCACCACGAAGGCCCGTCGCTTGAGCGTACCCCGGAACTGGCTGCGAGCGACCACCTCCTGGCCGGGGTAGCAGCCCTTCTTGAAGTTGACGCCGCCCACGCTCTCCAGGTTCACCATCTGGGGCACGAACTGGTCGGCCGTGGCCGCCACGATGCGCGGCACGCCGCTTTCGGCTTCCAGCCAGAGCCAGGTGTTCAGGTCCAAGGCGGGCCAACGCGCGGCCACGGACGCCGCCTGGGCGGCTGCGCCGACCCACAGGTGGCGGGGCTGGCCACCCACGTCGTCCAGGCGGATCAGCGTGCCCCCCTCGTGGCTGGCGCAGGCCCCGGCACGGCGCTGTGCTTCAGGAGGCAGGCCGGCGGCGCCGACCAGGCCCATCACGGCGAGTTCGGCGCTGGCGTCGCTCAGCCGCGCCTTGGCGCGCAGCACGAACATGGACAGGCGCTTCAGGGTCGCGCTCAGCAGGTCGGCGCTGCACAGCAGCAGCAAACGGTCCGGCGACTCGCGCCAGACCATGAAGCTCGCCAGCAACCGACCCTTGGGCGAACAGTAGCCAGCCAGCCGGGCTTCGCCCAGTGGCAGGCCGCTGATGTCCTGGGTGAGCTGGCCATGCAGGAAACTGGCGGCATCCTCCCCGCCGACGGAGATCACGCCGAGGTGGGGCAGGGGGGTGGTGCCTTGCAGGGTTGACGCAAGGGCCGCGAGAGGGGTGTCGGGGTTGGGGCTGCTCATGCGTCTATTATCATCAGCGCCCCATGCCCGTCCCCCCATGCGGGGGTTTGCCCCGCGGGGCCTTGTGACGATGAAATTCCTGCGACGCCTGTTCCTGCTTGGCTTGCTTGCCGCCATGGGGGTGGCCGGTGCCGTGGCGTGGTGGCTGCATCAGCCGCTGCGGCTGGCGGCCCCGGCCGTGGAGTTGTCGGTGGAGCCGGGCATGACGCCCCGCACGATCGCCGAGGCCTGGGTGGCCGCGGGGGTTCAGACCTCGCCGCGCTGGCTCTATGAATGGTTCCGCTGGTCGGGCGATGCCCGGCGCATCCGGGCGGGCAGCTATGAAATCACGGCGGGCACCACACCTCGGGACCTGCTCGAGAAGATGGTGCTGGGCGATGAGACCCTGGTGACGGTACGGCTGATCGAGGGCTGGACCTTCCGCCAGTTCCGTGCCGAGCTGGCCAGGGCCCAGGGCCTGCGGCCCGACACCGCAGCCATGAGCGACGAACAGATCATGGAAGCCCTGGGACGGCCCGGCATGCACCCCGAGGGCCGCTTCTTTCCCGACACCTATGCCTACAGCAAGGGCAGCAGCGACCTGGCCGTCCTGCGCCGTGCGCTCCGTGCGATGGACCGGCGCCTGGCAACCGCGTGGGAACAACGCGCCGAGGGAGTGCCCTTGCGCAACCCCGACGAGGCCCTGATCCTGGCTTCGATCGTCGAGAAGGAAACCGGGCTGGAGTCCGACCGGGGCCAGGTGGCCGGCGTCTTCGCCAACCGGCTGCGCATCGGCATGCGATTGCAGACCGACCCGACGGTGATCTACGGCCTGGGCGAGGCCTTCGACGGCAACCTGCGTCGGCGCGATCTGGAAACCGACACACCCTACAACACCTACACGCGCGCCGGCCTGCCCCCCACGCCGATCGCGATGCCTGGCAAGCGCTCCTTGCTGGCGGCGGTGAACCCCGAGGCCACCAGGGCGCTGTATTTTGTGGCGCGCGGTGATGGGACCAGCGTGTTCAGCGAGAACCTCGCCGACCACAACCGGGCGGTGAACCGCTACCAGCGCGGCGGCAAATGACCATGGCCCCAGGACCGAGCTGCCGTTTCATCACCATCGAGGGCATCGATGGCGCAGGCAAGACGACGCACGTGACGGCCCTGGTGGAACGGCTGCGCAGCCAGGGGCATGAGGTGGTGCACACGCGCGAGCCCGGCGGCACGCCCTTGGCCGAGTCTCTGCGCGAGCTGGTGCTGCACCGTCCGATGGATGCGCTCACCGAGGCCTTGCTGATCTTTGCGGCGCGCCGTGATCACCTGCATGAGGTGATCGAACCGGCACTCGCACATGGTGCCATCGTGGTCTGCGACCGCTTCACCGATGCAACCTTTGCCTACCAGGGGGCGGGACGCGGGTTCGACACTGCGGTGCTCGCCCAGCTGGAGGCCTGGGTGCAACAAGGCCGGCAGCCCGACTTGACGCTGTGGTTTGATCTTCCGGCCGCCGTGGCCGCGCAGAGGCTGGCCGGTGCGCGCGTGCCGGACCGTTTCGAGCAGCAACCGCAACGCTTCTTCGAGCAGGTGGCCGATGGCTACCGCGCGCGCGCGCAGGCCCACCCGGAACGCTTTGCCGTGATCCGGGCGGAAGGGCCGCGCGAAGAAGTCTGGCGGCAGGTCGAGGCGGCTTTGGCCGCGCGTGGCTTGTGAGCCTGCTCCCGTGGCTGGACACGCTGTGGCGCCAGACCCTGGCCGCCCAGCGCGGGCATGCCTTGCTGTTGGCCGGGCCGGCCAACGCCGGCCAGTTCGAGCTGGGCCTGGCCCTGGCGAGGTCCTGGCTGTGCGAATCGCCGGCCTCCGATGGGCGCGCTTGCGGCCACTGTGCCAGTTGTGCCCTCGTCGCGGCGCACACCCACCCCGACCTCCAGGTGCTGGTCCCCGAAGCGCTTGTCGAGGAACTGGGGTGGGGCGAACCGGCCGAGGGCGGTGGAAAGTCCGGCAAGGCCAAACCGAGCAAGGACGTGAAGGTCGAGGCTTTGCGTGCGGCCGTCGAGTTTGCACAGCAGACCTCGTCGCGGGCCCGGGCCAAGGTCGTGCTGATCCATCCTGCCGAGCGCATGAACGCCGTGTCGGCCAACACCCTGCTCAAGACCCTGGAGGAGCCCCCGGGGCTTGCGCGTTTCGTGCTGTGCACCGGTGCGCTTGACCAGCTGCTTCCGACCATTCGAAGCCGTTGCCAGCTGGTGCAGTTGCCGACCCCGGCCCGCGCCGAAAGCCTCGCCTGGCTGGAAAGCCAGGGGATCGATGACGCCGAGGTGCTGCTTGATGCCGCAGGGGGGGCGCCGCTCGCGGCGCTCGAATTGCACCAACAAGGGCTGACCGCCAAGGCCTGGCAGGCGCTCCCTGCGGCTCTCGCCGCGGGGCAGGCGGGGGCCGTCGCTGGGTGGTCGGTGTCCCAGGTGGTGGATGCACTTGGCAAGTGCTGTGAGGACGGTCTGCGGCTGGCTGTGGGCGGTGCGCCACGCTATTTTCCGCGGGCCGCATGGAAGGGCCTGCGCCCGCAGCTCGCGCCATTGCTGGCCTGGCGCCTGGATCTGCAGCGTGTCGCACGTCACGCCGAGCATCCCTGGCAGGCGGCCTTGACCGCCGAATCCCTTGTGAGTGGCGCGAGCCGCGCCTTACACTCCGCCGAATGAGTGACGTCAACAGCCGCCCACCCAACATTCTGAACCCCGCTGCCGTGGGCGGTACGGCCGCGCGGCCCAGCGTGATCCAGCTGGTGTTCCGGGAGAAGGGGGCGCTGTACGCGGCTTACATCTCGGTCTTTGCCGACGGCGGGCTCTTCGTGCCCACGACGCGCGAGTACAAGCTGGGCGAAGACATCTACCTGCTGCTGTCCCTGCCCGACGATCCCCAGCGTTACCCGGTGGCCGGCAAGGTCGCCTGGATCACTCCGGCCAATGCATCGGGCGGGCGCACCCAGGGTGTCGGAGTGCGGTTCCCCAACGACGAGAAGTCGCGGCTGCTCAAGGTCAAGATCGAAGAAGTGCTCGGCACCTCCATCCAGTCGGCCAAGCCCACGCAGACCCTCTAGGGCACACAGGCCGGGCGCCTGCGGCACACTTGCGGTTTGAGTTCCTGCCGCGCTGCGCCTCGCGATGTTCATCGATTCCCATTGCCATCTGAGTTTCCCGGAGCTGCGTGAGCAGTTGCCGGCCATTCGCACCGCCATGGCCGAGGCCCAGGTCGACCGGGCCCTGTGCATCTGCACCACGCTGGAAGAGTTCGAGGACGTGCATGCGCTGGCCCGTGAACACGCCAACTTCTGGGCCACCGCCGGCGTGCACCCCGACAACGAAGGCGTGCGCGAGCCCACCGTGGACGACCTCGTGGCCCTGGCGGCACAGCCCAAGGTGCTGGCCATTGGCGAGACGGGTCTTGACTACTACCGCCTGGGTGAGCGCAGCGTCGCCGACATGGAGTGGCAGCGCGAACGCTTCCGCGTGCACATCCGGGCCGCCCGGGCAGCGGGCAAGCCGCTCGTGATCCACACACGCGCTGCCTCTGAAGACACCCTGAGGTTGATCGACGAAGAGGGGGGCGAGGCCGTCGGTGGTGTCTTCCATTGCTTCACGGAAAGCCGCGAAGTGGCCCGGGCCGCGCTGGCGCGAGGCTTCTACATCTCCTTCTCGGGCATCCTGACGTTCAAGAACGCCACCGAGTTGAAGGCCGTGGCGGCCGAGGTGCCGCTGGAGCGATGCCTGATCGAGACCGACAGCCCCTACCTGGCGCCTGTGCCTCACCGCGGCAAGCTCAACAACCCCTCCTACGTGCCCCATGTGGCGGCCGAACTCGCACGCCTGAAGGGCTGCAGTATCGAGGACGTGGCCCGGGTCACCACGCGCAATGCGGAGCAGTTGTTCAAGATGCCGTCGTCGGGCTGAACGGAGACCCGGAGCAATGAGAAATTACATTAGAAAATCAGTCTATCTCATTGTCGTATTTTGTATTTCTCTTGCTCAAGCGAGTTCGTACAACGACTTCTTCCGTGCCATTCGAAGCGACAATCCCAGGGCACTGGAGAGCCTCTTCGCCCGCGGGTTCGATCCGAACACCGTCGATCCCGAAGGCCGAAGCCCCCTGAGTCTGGCCTTCCACTACGAGGCTTATGCTGCTGCGCAGGCGCTGGTGAGGCATCCGGAGTTTCGTTTCGACCAGCCCAACGCCGCCGGCGAAACCCCGCTGATGCTGGCGGCCCTGCGCGGACAGGTGGCGCTCAGCCGCGAGTTGCTGGTGCGCGGCGCGCAGCTGGACCGTCCGGGCTGGACACCCTTGCACTACGCCGCCTCGGGCAGCGAGCCCCGGCTGGTGGACATGCTGATCGGACACGGAGCACCGCTGGACGCCCTTGCGCCCAACGGCAACACCCCCCTGATGATGGCGGCGCGCCACGGCAGCGAGGCGGGGGCCTGGATCCTGCTGAAGGCCGGCGCCCACCCGGGGTTGCGCAATCGCGACGGTCTGACGGCCGCCGACTTCGCCCGGTCGGTGGAGCGTGTGAACTTGGCCACGGAAATCGAGCGTCTGGCGTCCATGCGAGCAGCAAGGCCCGACAGCGTGTCGGAATCACGCTGACAAACGCTTTGGCCAGGCGTCCACTGTCGACATGACCGTGGCCTGCCTACAGTGCACCCATGGTTCAACGCACAAGGAGCCGCACCATGGCCAGCCTGCACACCGCCGCCCATCCCTTCGCCCTGATGATGGATCCGCAGTCCGTCATCGACGCCATGGAACGGTCGGATCGCCTCAAGCGCCTGCACAGCCGCGTCTGCCGCCCGCTGGACAAGCCGCTGCTGGGTCGCGTGAGCCAGGACCTGGCTGCCTACGACGATGCGATCGACGGCGAACCGGCAGTCGAGGACGACTCCGGCGCCGTCTGAGCCGCCGCAGTGCCCGCTGCGCGGGTGCCCACCGCCCGGGCCGCTTGCAAGCCCTGGCGGAAATGCGCCTGGGTCAGCGCCCGGGCTGCGTCTGCGTCACGCCGGCGCAAAGCGGCCAGCACCTCGCGGTGCTCCTGCAGCGACTGCGCCAGTCGGCCTTCGCTGAGCAGCGAGTTGTGCCGATTGAGTTTCATCACCTTGCGCAGATCGGCCACGATCTGCACGCGCCAGCGGTTGTCCGCCAGTTCCAGCAGGCGCATGTGGAAGGCTTCGTTCAGGGCGAAGAAGGTTTCTCGGTCCTGGGCGGCCGCCTCCAGGCGCGCATGCAAGGCTTCCAGTTCGGCCATTTCCTGAGGTGAAGCCTTGACCGCCACCTCCGCGGCGGCATCGCTTTCCAGCAGCATCAGCAGGTGATAGACCTCGCGCGTGTCCCGCTCGGAGACCTCGGTCACATAGGCGCCGCGCCGCGGCCGTATCGTCACCAGGCCCTCGGAAGCCAGCACCTTCAAGGCTTCGCGCAACGGGGTCCGGCTGATGCCGTAATCCCGCACCAGTGCCTGTTCGTCGATCCAGCTCCCGGGAGGCAGGGTGTGGGCCAGGATGCGCTCGCGCAGGCGCTCAGCCACTTGTTCGTAGAGCGGGCGATCCTGCAGGGAAGGGGGCGCGTTCATGATGCGTAGTGTCGCCTAAACGATGGCTTTGTGTCTATAATTCAATTTTGAATTATGATGCAAACGCAAGCGGCGATCCATGCCAGACATGGATCGCCGCGCGGCGCCGGCTTATGCTGCACCGTGCGGGCCGTGCCGCCCCGCTGACACCTCGACATGAGAGTCCCCCATGGCTGAACCAAACGCTTACCCGCCCGCCGACATCGACGCCTGGAAGAAGGCTGCTGCCAAGGCCGCACCGGGTGGTCAGCTCGATGCGCTGAACTGGGTGACGCCCGAGGGGCTCACGGTCAAGCCGCTCTACACCGCCGAAGACCTGGCTGGCCTGCCGCACACCAACACGCTGCCGGGGTTTCCCCCCTTTGTGCGCGGGCCCCAGGCCACGATGTACGCCTCGCGCCCCTGGACGATCCGCCAGTACGCCGGCTTCTCCACGGCCGAGGAGTCCAACGCCTTTTACCGGAAGGCCCTCGCCGCGGGCGGGCAGGGGGTGTCGGTCGCTTTTGACCTGGCCACGCATCGCGGCTACGACAGCGACCATCCGCGTGTGACCGGCGACGTGGGCAAGGCGGGGGTGGCCATCGACTCGGTCGAGGACATGAAGATCCTGTTCGACGGGATTCCGCTGGACAAGGTGAGCGTGTCCATGACGATGAACGGGGCCGTGCTGCCGGTGCTGGCGGGCTACGTGATCGCGGCCGAAGAGCAGGGCGTGGCGCAGGACCAGCTCAGCGGGACCATCCAGAACGACATCCTCAAGGAGTTCA